>JAIXPY010000057.1 GCA_027486025.1 Burkholderiaceae bacterium | reverse complement strand
CCATGAACGCCCCACTCGGATTAAATCAATTGCTCACTGCTGAGGCTGGGGAGCCCCGTTTACGGGAAATTCCGTACAACTACACCTCCTTCTCAGACCGTGAAATTGTCATTCGCCTTCTAGGGCCGGAATCTTGGCGCGTACTTGATTCGCTTCGTGGTGTTCGCAAAACGGGCCGTTCGGCTCGCATGCTATTTGAGGTCTTGGGTGACATTTGGGTAGTGCAGCGCAATCCCTATTTGCAAGACGATTTATTGGATAACACCAAGCGCCGCAGTATGCTGATTAGCGCGCTCTGGCATCGCCTTGGTGAAGTCGAAAAAAGAATGACTGGCGATTCCGCCGAGCAAGTCGAAATCCTGATCAAAGCAGCGCGGACTGCGGTCGAACTCTTTGAACAGAATTTTGAAACAGTTGCCCAGTTACGCAAGCGCGCACAGAAAGTACTAGGACGCCATACTGCCGCGGATAACGTCGCCTTTGACGGCATGTCGCGTGTTGCCCATGTGACGGACGCGACCGATTGGCGTGTCGAATACCCATTCGTTGTTTTGAAGCCAGATACTGAAGCAGAGATACCAGGCTTAGTGAAGGCCTGTATTGAGCTGGGGCTCACCATCATTCCGCGTGGGGGTGGCACTGGTTACACCGGCGGTGCCATTCCTTTGGTCGCCATGTCGGCGGTCATCAATACCGAAAAGCTAGAACAAATTGATCCAGTAGTGAAAGTAACCTTGCCCGGTTTAAATGAGCTGGTGCCAACGATTTTCACGGGTGCTGGCGTTGTAACGCGCCGCGTTGCCGAGGCAGCAGAGCGAGTCGGTTTGGTGTTTGCGGTAGATCCGACATCAGCCGATGCCAGTTGCATTGGCGGCAACGTGGCGATGAATGCAGGCGGTAAAAAAGCCGTTTTATGGGGTACCGCATTAGATAACCTCGCCAGCTGGCGCATGGTTGATCCTGAGGGGAATTGGCTCGATGTGATTCGAGTTAACCATAATTTGGGCAAGATTCATGATGCCGATGCTGCGCAGTTTGATCTGGTGTGGTCCGACGGATTGCAAGCGCCAGGTGAGAAGGTGTTGCGTCGCGAGACTCTGAATATCGAAGGCCATCGCTTTCGGAAAGCGGGTTTAGGTAAAGACGTCACCGATAAGTTTTTATCGGGACTGCCGGGCGTTCAAAAAGAGGGCTGTGATGGTCTCATTACTAGCGCTACATGGATTCTGCACCGCATGCCGCAATACATGCGCACCGTTTGCCTGGAATTCTTTGGGCAAGCGCGTGAAGCCATCCCGAGTATTGTGGAGATCAAGGCCTACCTCGATGGTTTGAGTCGTGAAGGCGGCCCTATCTTGGCCGGCCTTGAGCATTTAGATGACCGCTATTTGAAAGCGGTGGGTTATTCCACTAAATCCAAACGCAACACCTTACCTAAGATGGTATTGATTGGTGATATCGCTGGCGATGATGAGTCGGCTGTCGCCGCCGCGACCAGTGAGGTGGTGCGTATGGCCAACTTGCGCGTCGGTGAGGGCTTTGTTGCCGTTAGCCCTGAAGCCCGCAAGAAGTTTTGGTTAGACCGGGCGCGTACCGCCGCGATTGCACGCCACACCAATGCCTTCAAGATTAATGAAGATGTAGTGATTCCGCTCGATCGCATGGGTGAATACACCGATGGTATTGAGCGTATCAATATTGAGCTTTCCCTTAAAAACAAATTGCAATTACTCGATGCGCTGGAAGCGTTCTTGCGCAAAGGGAATTTACCGCTGGGCAAGGCCGATGAAGACGATGACATCTCCCCCACAGAAATTTTGGGTGATCGTGTTGATGGGGCTATTGCACTGCTCCACCGGGTACGGACGCGCTGGTCTAGTTGGTTGAATGACCTCGACCGTTTCTTTCCTGAGTTACAAAACTACACCTTACGTGCATCATGGAAGACGGATGTGCGCGCAGAGCTGCGGATTATTTTTGGCGGCGCTGCCTTTGAACAGATTTTGGCTGAGCTAGAAAAGACCCACCAGACTATTTTGCGTAAGCGTGTCTTTGTGGCGCTGCACATGCATGCTGGTGATGGCAATGTGCACACCAATATTCCAGTGAACTCGGATGACTATGGCATGTTGCAAGATGCACATCGCTCGGTTGATCAAATTATGGCTTTGGCGCGCTCGCTCGATGGCGTCATCTCAGGTGAGCACGGCATTGGTATTACGAAGCTCGAATATCTAAGCGAGGAAGAGCTAAAAGATTTCAGGGCATACAAAAACCGCGTTGATCCGGAGGGCAGATTTAATAAGGGCAAGTTAATGCCCCATGCGGATTTGAGCATGGCGTATACACCCAGCTTTGGCTTGATGGGTCACGAGTCCTTGATCATGCAACAAAGCGATATTGGTGCGATTGCCGATAGCGTAAAAGATTGTTTGCGCTGCGGTAAATGCAAGCCTGTCTGCGCGACCCATGTACCACGCGCCAATTTGTTGTATAGCCCACGCGATAAGATCTTGGCGACATCCCTACTGATCGAGGCGTTCTTATACGAAGAGCAGACCCGGCGCGGTATTTCAATTCGCCATTGGGAAATGTTTGATGACGTTGCAGCCCACTGCACGGTCTGCCATAAGTGCGCTACGCCTTGCCCAGTCAAAATCGACTTTGGTGATGTGACCATGAATATGCGCAACTTACTGCGCAAGATGGGTCAACAACGTTTTAATATCGGCACAGCTACATCGATGTTCTTTTTGAACGCCAGTAACCCCGATACGATTCGCTTGACGCGCAAAGTAGTGATTGAGTGGGGTTACAAGGCGCAGCGCATTGCGAATAATTTGCTCCGTAGCTTTGCCAAAAAACAAACGGCCACGCCACCCGCCACGGTAGGCAAGCCGCCGATCAAAGAGCAGGTGATTCACTTCATTAATAAGAAGATGCCAGGAAACCTGCCTAAGAAAACAGCCCGAGCGCTCTTGGACATTGAAGATGCCAATTACGTCCCGATTATTCGGGATCCAAAGATAACGACCGCAGATACCGAGGCGGTGTTTTATTTCCCAGGTTGCGGCTCGGAGCGTTTGTTCTCACAAGTAGGCCTTGCTACTCAGGCCATGCTGTGGAATGTGGGCGTGCAAACCGTATTGCCGCCAGGCTATCTGTGCTGCGGCTATCCTCAGCGCGGCAATGGCGAATTCGACAAAGCAGAAAAGATGATTACGGACAATCGCGTGCTGTTCCATCGGGTGGCCAATACGCTCAACTACTTAGATATCAAAACCGTCGTAGTGTCTTGCGGCACCTGCTACGACCAATTAGCCGGCTATCAGTTTGAGCAGATTTTCCCTGGATGCCGAATCATTGATATTCATGAATACTTGCTGGAGAAGGGCGTCAAATTAGAGGGCGTGACGGGCGTGCGTTATATGTATCACGATCCGTGCCATTCGCCGATGAAGTTGCAAGATCCACTGAAGACTGTGAATGAGCTGATTCAGACGGAAGACAAACAAGCCATATTGAAGAATGAGCGTTGCTGCGGTGAGTCTGGTACCTTAGCCGTGACGCGCCCGGATATTTCCACGCAGATCCGCTTTCGCAAGCAGATTGAAATGGAAAAGGCGGCCTCAAGCTTAAAAGTCGACTTTACTGGCGAGGTTAAGGTATTAACGAGCTGCCCATCTTGCCTGCAAGGTTTGTCGCGCTTTGATGCCGATAGCGCAACCACCGCAGATTACATCGTTGTTGAAATGGCGCAGCGCATCTTAGGTGACAATTGGATGCAAGATTACGTCGCCCAAGCTAATCATGGCGGCATTGAGAGGGTATTGGTTTAATGATTCCAACAAATGTAGTGATGCACCAGCAATCCAAGGTATTGGAGCTGAGCTATGAGAATGGCAGTTCATATCGCCTGCCCTTTGAATTCTTACGCGTCTTATCCCCATCGGCAGAAGTTCGGGGTCATGGCCCTGGTCAAGAGACCCTGCAGACCGGCAAGCGCAATGTAGGCATTAATGAGCTGGAGCCAGTCGGCCACTATGCCATTCGCCCGATGTTTTCAGACGGGCATGATTCCGGATTGTTCTCGTGGGAGTATTTGTATTTCCTCTGTGAAAACCAAGACGCCTTGTGGAACGATTACCTCGATAAGTTAAAGCAAGCGGGCGCAAGCCGTGATGTCGCAAGTGCGCCAACTGGGCATGAAGGCCATTCTTGCGGCCACTAATCATTACACCCAATACGGCATATGAATAAAACCCATTTTGGTTACCAAACGGTAGACGAGGTAGAAAAAGCAGGCAAGGTCGCCGATGTCTTTCACTCGGTAGCCAATAAATACGACGTGATGAATGACTTGATGTCATTCGGTTTGCACCGTATTTGGAAAAAACTCACCATCGCTCGGGCCCAGGTTCGCCCGGGTCAAAAAGTTCTTGATATTGCAGGTGGTACTGGCGATCTGGCTTGTGCATTTGCAAAAGCTGCTGGGTGGGCCACACACCCTGATGCCGAGGTTTGGCTGAGTGATATCAATGCATCCATGTTGGGGGTCGGGCGCGATCGATTGTTAGATCAGGGTATGTCCTTGCCCTGCGTGCAGTTCGATGCCGAGTCGATTCCATTTCCAAGCAATCACTTTGATGTGGTGACGGTTGCCTTTGGGCTTCGCAATATGACCCACAAAGACCGGGCCCTTACTGAAATGCTGCGCGTGATTAAGCCGGGTGGGCGGGTTTTAGTGTTGGAATTTTCGAAGCCCGATGCCATGCTCCAGCCGGTTTACGATGTGTATTCCTTTAAGGTGCTGCCGTGGTTGGGTGAAAAAATCGCTCAAGACGCCGAAAGTTACCGGTATTTGGCTGAATCGATCCGGATGCACCCAGACGCTGAAGCCTTGAAAAATATGATGTTGGATGCTGGTTTTGATGCGGTTGATACCCATCGGTTAACTGGGGGTATCGTTGCCTTGCATATTGGTATTAAATACTAGATATTAGTTTTGTTGTTATGCGTCACTGGAGACCTAAATAAATGAATAAAAATGCAATTAAAGCTATCGTACTTACTGTCGCACTGACCTTTTCTTCGGTTGGTTACGTCGACGCGAAGCGCATGGGCAGCGGAAAAAATATGGGCCAATCAGCCCCAGTGCAAAAACAGGCACAGCCTGCGCAAGTGCAAAAGCCTGCGCAGCAAGCTCAGCCTGCGGCACCTGCAGCCGGTAATGCAGCAGCGGCAGCGCCCAAGCGTCCTGGATTCGGTGGTATGTTGGGCGGCTTAGCGGCAGGCCTTGGCATTGCCTACCTTCTTTCCCATTTTGGTCTCGGTGAGGCTGCTGCCTCGATGTTCACCGGTCTTTTGATGGCCTTGGCAGTTGGCTTACTCCTCTTCTTCATCGTGAAGCGCTTTATGCCATCGATGTCTGGTGCAGGGCGTGCAAGCCCAGCCGCCGCTGGTAACAATGGCATGCAACGCACGGCGTATGAGCAGGGCAACACCCGCAACGAGCCTGGCTTTGTTCCTGTGGCCGCCTCGTTTGGTGGTGCAGCAGCAGTAGTTCCAGAGGCGGCGAAATCCTTACCAGCTGGATTTGATGAATATGCGTTTTTGGATAATGCAAAGCACTACTTCGTGAAATTGCAAAAAGCATGGGATGACGGCGATTTGGATTCCTTGCGTGAGTTCGCTACACCCGAGATGTTCAGTAATCTGACACAAGATCTGAACGCGCGTGCCGAAGCAAGTAACCAAACTGACGTCGTTACCCTCAATGCCGAGCTCTTGGGTGTTGAAACTGGCCAAGACAATTATTTAGCCAGCATTCAATTTACCGGCATGATTCGGGAGCAGGCAGGTGCTCCAGCTGAGCCATTTACCGAAATTTGGAACTTAAGCAAGCCAATTCATGGTTCTGGCGGTTGGGTTCTAGCCGGGATTCAGCAGTTGGTTTAAGCTTAGGCTTTCCCCACGGAAAAACCCGCATTCGTGCGGGTTTTTTGCACCCATGAATT
>JAIXPY010000186.1 GCA_027486025.1 Burkholderiaceae bacterium | reverse complement strand
GCAGGGCCATCCCATGGCTCCATCATTGCTGCATGGTATTCATAAAACGCGCGGCGGTTTTCATCCATCAAAGTATGCTGTTCCCATGCTTCTGGAATCATCATCATCATGGCTTGCGCCAAGGGATAACCCGCCATAACCAACAACTCTAAGCAGTTATCAAAGCATGCTGTGTCCGATTGGCCTGGATAAATTAATGGCCACAACTTTTGTAGATCATCGCCCAATACCGGCGAGCTAATTGCGCCGGTGCGTGCATTCACCCAATTGACGTTTCCTTTAACGGTATTGATTTCACCATTGTGCGCAATCATGCGATAAGGGTGGGCCAATTCCCATGCAGGGAAAGTGTTGGTTGAGAAACGTTGATGTACTAAAGCTAAAGCAGAAACGCAGCGCTGGTCTTGTAAATCTAAGTAATAAGCGCCCACTTGATTTGCAAGCAGGAGTCCTTTGTACACAATGGTACGTGCCGACATCGATGCAACGAAATATTCCTTGCCATGCTTTAAATGCAAATCCTGAATCGCGTGACTTGCTGTTTTACGGATGACATACAACTTACGCTCTAAGGCATCGGTTGTCATAATGTCGCGGCCGCGTCCAATAAAAATTTGGCGAATGAATGGCTCGGTTTTTTGTACCGTTGGCGACATCGGTAATTTTGTATCAATCGGCACATCACGCCATCCGAGCACTACCTGACCTTCGAGGCGAACGGTTCTTTCGAGTTCTTGTTCACAAGCCAAACGCGATGCACTTTCTTTTGGCAAAAAGATCATGCCCACACCGTACTCACCGAATGGGGGAAGTGTGATGCCTTGTTTTGCCATTTCCTCGCGATACAAGAGATCGGGAACTTGGATCAAAATACCGGCACCATCACCCATCAGTGGATCAGCACCAACAGCGCCGCGGTGATCTAAGTTTTCTAATATCTGCAACCCTTGCGACACAATCGCATGGGATTTTTTGCCTTTGATGTGTGCAACAAAACCTACGCCACATGCATCATGCTCATTTGCTGGATCGTATAAACCCTGTGCGATTGGGCGAATTGTTTCAGCCTCTACTAGCTGAGTATCTGAATTAATTTGGATAATTTTGCTATTCATAGTGTGTCTCGATAACGGCGCAAAAAAGGCGCTAAGGCGCGTGGGAAATCAAATATAGGGGAATACCCCCTTAAGTGCAATCTTTTTAATTGACTCTGTCCCGTTTATTTAAGCAGGCCTTCCCGAATAATTATTTTAATGGGGACAGAGTCGAATGTTGAGGACTCATCGCCACTCTTTCAGCGAGGTCCTGGCTCTTTAATTCAGCTGTATTGGGATGGCTATTGTTTTATTGGCCGTCCACGCGGGCGAATCTGGATTGCCTCCAGATCCCCCTTAAAGAGGGTTTTTGCATAGTCTGGACTAACCCACGGCTTTGACCGCAGCACTGCTTCGGTGATTGCGCGGTCCTCCCAGTGGGGGGCGCCCTCTTTAACAAAGTCTGCCCAAGCCATTTGACGCTCAAATGGGGTATTTCCGAGGCCCCAAAACCGCGGATGGTCTTGTAACCAGGCTTCGGCCTTGCCCCCAATGTGGCTGGCATAACTTGTCCAAGAATAATCAGCTGGCCGTGATTCGAGCCCGCTGCGAACAGGATTGAGTTCGATGTAACGCTGGCAGCGAAGAAGGTAGTCGGGGTCAATGATGGAGGAGCGATATCGGCCCTCCCAAATGGTTCCGGTACGCCCATGCTTTTGATTAAAGAATTGCGCATAGCGCCGCCCTAGGGATTGCATTAATTTTGATAGAGACATCGGCTCTTTTGGGCTAACGAGCAAATGCACATGATTGGGCATGAGTGCATATGCATGAACCGCTACCGAAAATTGCGCGGCTGCAGTGCCTAGCCAATCGAGGTAGATGGTGTAATCAGCCGGCTCATGAAAAAGAATTTCGCGATTGTTTCCGCGCACCAAGACGTGCATCGCCTGGCCGGGAATAACAATACGTGCCTGGCGAGCCATTACGCCGGCATCCCTAGTTAACCGTACTTAAACCACCCGGCGGGGCAAAGTCGGGAATAAACCAATCCCCACCGGACTGTACTACCCCCTCAGGAACCAATCTAGTTTGCTCTGGCTTTCCTTTCAGAGCAGTTGCCATAAATGAGGTCCATACCGGTAGCGCTAATCCGCCACCCGTTTCTCGGTCGCCAAGACTGCGTGGTCGATCAAAACCAATCCACGCTACTGCAACCACATCCGGGTTGTAACCTGCAAACCACGCATCGTGCGAGTCATTCGTTGTACCAGTCTTACCAGCCAAATCAGCACGGCCTAACTTACCTCTCGTGCTGGCTGCTGTTCCAGTCTTCGTTACTTCTTGCAACATGCTATCCATCACAAAGGCCGTTCGTGCATCGAGTACTCGGGTCGCATCAACACTGGCACGAACAGGCTGTGCCTCAAAGAGAACGGTACCCTTCGAGTCAACCATCTTACTAATCAGGAAAGGGTCCACGCGGTATCCGCCATTCGCAAACACGCTATAGGCAGTTGCCATTTGTAGCGGCGTAACCGATCCGGCACCTAATGCCATTGTTAAATAGGGCGGATGCTTTTCTGGCTCAAATCCAAAACGCTGTATGTAGTCTTGTGCATACGATGGGCCAATTTTTCGGATCACGCGTACGGACACTAAGTTTTTAGACTTGGCGAGTGCCGTTCTTAGCGCCATATACCCATCGAACTTACCATCGTAATTTTTTGGTTCCCATGCCTGGCTGCCAGTCTCTAAGCTGCCAATGGATAAAGGCGCATCATTAACTGAAGTACTGGGGTTAAAACCTTTTTCAACTGCGGCAGCGTATATGAAGGGCTTAAAAGCAGAGCCGGGTTGACGTTGTGCTTGGGTAACGTGATTGAATTGATTGCGACGAAAATCAAAACCACCAACCAAGGAGAGAATCGCGCCATTCTCTGGATCCAAGGCTACAAATGCTGCCTCCACTTGGGGCAGTTGAGCCAACTTCCAAATACCACTGTCGGAAAGAAGGCGAACCACCGCGCCGGGACGTAAGCGTTTTTTAGGTTGTGAATTATCCGTTAGAGATGCTGATGCCAACTTTAAGCCATCTCCTTTAATGGAGATCACATCACCCGTTGCAATCATGACCTGCAACTCTTTTGGCTTCACTTGCAATACGACGCCCGATTGCAGCTCGTCCAACGGGGGGTAATCCAGGAGGGCTACGTCAATCGCACGCTGCCGCTTGAGTTCATCTTCTGGTAAATCTATAAAGCCCTCAGGGCCACGATAAGCATGCCGTAAGTCATAGTCAAAAATACCGCGGCGTACTGCTGCATAGGCAGCGTCCTGATCAGCTTTAATCAAGGTGGTGTAAACGCTCAAGCCTTGTGAATAAATGGCTTCGCCATATTGGCTAAACAGCAATTGACGCACCATCTCTGCTGCAAAGTCAGCCCGCGTTGCAAACTCATTACCAAGACCGCGCACACGCAACTGCTCTGCCATTGCCTCTTGATATTGCTCTGGCGTGATGTAATTTAAATCACGCATGCGCTGCAATATGTATTCTTGACGAATCTTGGCGCGTCGGAAATTACTAACAGGGTTATAGGCTGAGGGCGCCTTAGGCAAGCCCGCCAACATCGCAGATTCTGCAATGGTCAAACTTTTCAAGTCTTTGCCAAAGTAAATTTGCGCTGCACTTGAAAATCCGTATGCCCGCTGACCTAAAAAAATCTGGTTCATGTAGATTTCTAGAATCTTATCTTTTGATAACTTGGATTCAATTTCCCAGGCGAGTAACACCTCATAAATTTTTCGGCTAAATGTTTTTTCATTGCCTAAGAAGAAGTTACGAGCCACCTGCATGGTGATCGTCGACGCACCCTGAGAAAGGCGACCGCGTAAATTCGCCAAGCTTGCCCGTAACACTCCTAAATAATCGACGCCGCCGTGGGAATAAAAGCGATCGTCTTCAATTGCCAATACGGCATTTCGCATCTGCAGGGGAATCTCGGACAAAGGCACTACCGTGCGGCGCTCTTCACCAAACTCGCCAATCAAGACTTTATCGGCTGTAAAAACACGCAGCGGCTCTTTCGGCTTGTAGTCCACCAGGGCCGATATTGGCGGCAAATTTGGAATCGCAACAATGAATGCGTAAGCAATCAACATCGTTACCATCGCCCCACCCGCTAAAGCAAAGACCAGCAGGGCCTTAATGAGCGGTCCACGAATGGTGCTCGATAGCGACACATTATCTGGGTGCGGACGGTAAGACCGACCGTCAGGCGATCGCTTGAGCGATGGCTTGACTGGTGGCTTGTCTTTAGGGGAGATCGCCATAAGGGGAT
>JAIXPY010000128.1 GCA_027486025.1 Burkholderiaceae bacterium | reverse complement strand
TGACGCAAATGCGCCTCACCAGTAGTCGCCTCAACAGCAGTAGCGGGTGCAGTTAAAAAGTCGTGCGCACGGTGCATGCCACGCTTGGAAGGGGATTTTTTGTTTTGTTGGACGGCCATGTTGAACTCCTAAGCAATGGGAGATTCTAACATAGAAACGGCCCAAAACCAGGCTACCGGAGTGGAATTAAAGCCATGAATAGATCGATCTGGTACTGCAATCTACTCTTTTTTCTTCATATTTTTCAATATGTTAAATGGATTATAGGCTTTTTTATCAATTTCATCCTGGCCGGCAAGCTCATCCGCCTTGGGCCCTGCGGCAGCTGCCTCGCATGCTCCCAGGGGGTGCTTTGGTATCAACGGCAGAGAGAGCAAAATCTCATCTTCGATGGTTCCCAGTAGATCAAACTGCGAACTCGCCACCAAAGGCTCGAGTGCGTCATCTTCCATTGGAAATGCATCCGCTAGGGCTTCATTCGCAAAAAACACGAACTGGCGCGATTCTTTGATCTCAACCAAGCAGGGCTGCATGCACCGCTGGCAGATGAGGTGCATCTGGCCCTTCAGGCTTAAATTCATTTTGAGGCGCGGCTCACCGCCTACAACCCCATCAAAATAAGTCTTTACCGCCCATTCAAAGCCATCGTCTGCGGCACGTGCGGCAGCCTCTAAAGCGACTCGCGGCAAGTCATCCAGTGCTAAAAACCCGCTCCCAGAGTAGGTCTGCGGTACGAGTAGGTCGACTGAGCGCAGCGCTTTCGGCTCGGTCGGCAGGGTCAGCGAAGGTAAAACGGGATTACGATTCATGCTCTTAGTCTAAATGAAGGTACGCTTACTGCATGAGTAACCTACAAACACAGCTGCTCATTTTGGCTTCGAGCTCGATTTACCGTCGCGACCTTTTGGCTCGCTTGGGCTTGCCTTTTGAAGCCATTTCGCCCGAGGTGGATGAGCGCCCGCTTCCAAACGAAGGGGTTGCTGCTATGGCGCTGCGCCTTGCTAGCGTCAAAGCCGCAACCATCGCAAAGGCCCATCCCAATGCCTGGGTCATCGGCTCAGACCAGGCGGCCGATCTCCATGGCGAAGCGATTGGTAAGCCGGGTAATTTTGACAATGCGCTTTTGCAGTTGCAGCGCATGCGCGGCCAAACTGTGCACTTCCATACTGCTGTCTGCTTAATGCGTGCAGATCATTCTGTCGCCATGAATGTCACTACCGAGGTTCGATTTCGGGACTTGCCCGATGCCACCCTGATAAGCTATCTCAAGTTAGAGCAGCCCTATGATTGTGCGGGAAGCGCTAAGTGTGAGGGCATGGGTATTGCCTTGCTGGAATCCATTCGCTCAGATGATCCTACTGCGCTCATTGGCCTCCCCTTGATTGCATTAAGTGCACTGCTGCGGGATGCCGGTTTTGAAATCCCTCCCTCACGAAATGATCTGCAATGAAGACTGCATCGAAACTAGGAATCCTTTATTTAGTGCCCAATACCTTGGGCGATGATGCGCGCTCAACGCAACTTCCCCACGTCATGCCAATCGAAACGATGCGCTGCGCATCCCAATTAAGGCATTGGATTGTCGAAGACGCGAAAACAGCGCGTGCCTTACTAAAGTCGATGGATGGCCTTGTGCCTTTGGCATGCTCCATACAAGAAATGCAGATGACCGAATGGCGTGGTGCTGCGCGTAATGCCAAGTACGGCGACAAAATTAAACCGGAAGCGCTCCTCGAGCCTTTGCTGCGTGGCATCGATATTGGCCTGATGTCTGAGGCCGGCGTGCCTGGAGTAGCTGATCCTGGAGCGGAGTTGGTGTGGGCAGCACACCGCCTAGGTGCTTGCGTTAAACCACTGATTGGCCCAAGCTCCTTGCTCTTGGCTTTAATGGCGAGCGGACTAAATGGGCAGCGTTTCGCATTTCAGGGTTATCTGCCGCAAGATGGCAGTGAACGCACTGCACGCCTCAAGCAATTAGAGTCCGAATCACGCAAGTTGCAGCAAACCCAACTCTGGATCGAGACGCCCTATCGCAACGCAGCCATGATGGCGAGTTGCCTGCAAGCTCTTGCGCCACAAACATACCTCTGTCTTGCGCTTGACTTGAGTCTGCCTACGGAAGAAATCAGAAGCATGGCACTTGCAGACTGGAAGAAACTATTCGCTAGCGAAGCAGCCACTGCTGCCTTGCAAAATCGGCCCTGCGTGTTTTTATTGCTGGCGCACTAAAACTTACTTTATATCGCCCGACTTCACCAACGCTTTACCAGCTGCCGCACCCATCTCAGCACCAAAGCGTTTCGCAACCCGTTCGGCAAAGTTTTCTTTCATGGTGTAGTCAAGAATATTTGGCGCTTTAAAGACATCGCGAGCGACTGTATCGACCGTACCAAAACCATCGGCCAGACCCAACTTGACGGCTTGCTCGCCATTCCACACACGACCAGAAAACAAATCGGGATTTTCTTTAAGACGATCGCCACGGCCTGCTTTCACCACGGCAATAAATTGCTGGTGAATTTCATTGAGCATGGTTTGTACCATTTCAACTTGCTTTGGATCTTCCTTGCTAAACGGATCGAGCATGCCCTTGTTGGAGCCCGCCGTAATCATCCGGCGTGAGATGCCGAGCTTGTCCATTAATCCAGTAAAGCCAAAGCTATCCATCACTACCCCGATCGAACCCACAATGCTGGCTTTATCGACCAGAATTTGATCGCCCGCAACCGCAATGTAGTAGCCGCCAGAAGCGCAGATATCTTCCACCACCACATGCAGGGGCTTATTCGGATACAGCGCACGCAAGCGCCGAATCTCGTCATTAATAATCCCCGACTGCACTGGTGAGCCGCCCGGACTATTGATGCGCAGAATCACGCCTACGCTGTTGTCGTTTTCAAAGGCAGCCTGCAACGCGGATCCAACATCCAAGGCGTTGGCAATGGCATTTGTACTAATTTCCCCTTCAATACTCACCATCGCCGTATGGCGCTCCGTACCAAAGCTGTCGCCAAAAGGGCGCACATCGAATACTTGCAAAAGAAGACCAACAATCAAGATGAGAGACAGAACGCGCAATAGGGTTTTCCAACGCCGCGCTTTCCGACTCTCTTTTAGATTTTCTAAAAGCAGGTGCTCAAGTGCTTGACGCTCCCAATTTTTTTCTTGTTCCATATGTAATCCTTAAGCAGGTTTTGCAGCAGCTAAATCAATGTAGGTATTCTGTTTAAGCCAGTTACTCAGCTCTGGCACGCTGTGCACATAGCCCAGCGAATCGGTTGTTTGCAAGGTATCGAGTGGATGAGCACCATAGGTGACAGCAACCCCATCTACGCCAGCATTGATTGCCATTTGTAAATCATGGGTGGTATCCCCCACCATCAACATACGACGTACCGGCACCTGCAGCACATCGGAGAGTTCGAGCAACATACCAGGATGCGGCTTTGAAAACGATTCATCAGCAGTGCGCGTTTCGTCAAACAGATGGCCAAGGCCATGGTGAGTCAATGAACGATCCAAACCAACGCGCGACTTGCCCGTTGCTACGCCCAGACGAAAACCGGCAGCACGAAGTGCCTCTAGCAGTTCACGAATGCCGCCAAATAAATGCAGATCATGATCACGCGCTAAATAATGGTGGCGAAAACGATCCACTAATTTGGGGAAATGCACCGGCTCAATCCATGGCACTGCCCGACGTAGTGAATCCTGAATGCCCAATCCAATCACTGAACTCGCTAAGGAGTCATCCGGCTCTGGAAAACCAAGATCACGGCAAGCCTGCTGGATACAAAAAACGATCGTCGGAGTGGAGTCGATGATGGTGCCATCCCAGTCCCACACAATCAGCTCATAGCGCCGTTCTTGGTCTTTGCTATGACTTACTTTAGGAGATGACTGGACTTGCGGCATTACTGGGGACCTTGATGAATATAGTGGAATCACTATACCGTTTCTGGCTTAATTGGATGAAAGCCCTTGAGAAAGGCGGTGAAGTCCGGCGGCAAAGGCGACTCGATCCGCATCTTTTCTCCACTGCGCGGATGGATAAATCCGGCAAGGTGGGCGTGTAATAAAAGCCGCTTGGGTTTTAACCGGCGATCCTCGTCATCAATGCCGTATTTATCGTCCCCCAAAATTGGATGTCCTATTTTTTGCAAGTGCACCCGAATTTGGTGGGTGCGGCCCGTTTTTAATTGAGCCTCTGCCATACTCACCCGATCCTCGCCCCGCTCGTAGACTTCGGTAACCCGAAGGGAGGTATGACTAGGCAATCCTTGCGGGTCCACCTTCACGCGACGTTCGCCATTGGCTAACAGGTATTTATGCAAGGGAAACTTCAATTGCACCGTTGGACTTACTAGAGCGATCTGCCCATGCGTTACCAAGTAATAGCGCTTATCGGTAAGACCCTCTCGAATCTGCCGATGTAACTCAACCAGGGCGCTGCGCTTTTTCGCCAGCATCAGCACACCCGAGGTATCGCGATCAAGGCGGTGTACGAGTTCCAGAAAATGCAACTCGGGCCGCGTCATGCGCAGGGTTTCAATCACACCAAGGGAAATGCCGGAGCCACCATGGACTGCCAGACCAGATGGCTTATCCACAATCAGTAAAGCCTCATCTTCGAACAAAATCGGCATTTTGGCGGAATACAACTGGGCACGCGATTGGTCTTTAAAGGCATTTTCAGCGGGTCCGCGATCGGGCGCGGCCAAGCGTACCGGCGGAATTCGGATTAAATCCCCTTCCATTAGACGGGTAGTCGGCTCTGCGCGTTTCTTGTTTACCCGAACTTCGCCTGAGCGAATGATGCGATAGAGGTGGCTCTTGGGAACCCCTTTAGCCCATTTCAGGAGGTAATTATCGAGGCGCTGCCCAGCCTCTTCCGGTCCAATCGTCTGAAATAGGACCTGTGCAGCAGCTTTTGGAGCATTTGGGCTAGGGCTTGGGCTAAGAGTAGGGTCGGATTTCATGAAGGGGCGTTTTTCTTCGCCAAAATAGCAAAGAAACTAAGAATACCCTGATTGTCAATCTACTTCTACCGTATAATCAAGGCACTAGCCAATTAATTGGCCCGATGCAGAAATTCATCGTGGAGCTTGGAGTCGCCCTTAAAAAGACTCCCGGGGTTGCCCCTCTCCCGTTTTAATG
>JAIXPY010000130.1 GCA_027486025.1 Burkholderiaceae bacterium | reverse complement strand
TCCACCATATTTGGCTCGCACACTACGTCAAATGTTGGCATTTATTGCTCCTATTTACTCAAAATTACGGAAGACGAATAAGATTGTGGCATGAACTCCGCCCCAAATGCGCCTTCCTCGCCCAAAACGGTCCCGCCCTTAGGGATTCCAGAGATGCTGCCTGATTTTTCCTTAAGGGCGCGCAATAGCTTTGGATTTGAAGTCCTTGCCGAGCAAGCGTATTCCATTACCGATGCTAAGCAAATTGGGGTTGTGATGGAAGCAATTAAGGCAGCAGGCCTGCCATGGCGGGTACTGGGCGGAGGCAGCAATGTGGTCTTGCCGCCAATGCTTTCCGGTGTGACCTTACTCATAGACATTGCAGGGCAAGCAATCACGCAGCAGGATGAACGTGGCGCCGTGGTGTCGGTTGGGGCTGGCGTGAACTGGCATGACTTTGTGATTTGGGCGCTTGACCAAAGTCTGCCTGGCCTAGAGAACCTTGCGCTGATTCCAGGTACAGTAGGTGCGGCGCCGATTCAGAACATTGGCGCTTATGGTGTTGAGGTCGGTGAATACATCCAGTCGATTGAAGCCTACGATTGCCATTCCAAAAGCCTGGTCAATTTGCCGGCGAGTGAATGCGCATTCACCTATCGCAACAGTATTTTTAAAGCCCATCCCAATCGCTACATCATTACGCGCGTGCATTTTTACTTGCCCGCGGCGTGGGCTCCCCGCTTGCGTTATGCCGATTTAGCCGCTGCATTTGCAAATCGCCATGCGCCAACAGCGGAAGAAGTCATGGTTGCGGTATGCAAGATTCGCAATCGCAAACTACCCGATCCGAAATTGATCGGCAATGCCGGTAGTTTCTTTCAAAATCCGATCGTTGAGAAAGCGCAGTACTTGGGATTGCTGGAGCAGTTCCCTGAATTGGTGTCCTACCCCGAAGGAAATGAACATGAAGGAAAGCGTAAATTAGCTGCGGGCTGGATGATTGATCGCTGCGGCTTTAAAGGCTTGCGCAATGGCGCTGTAGGCGTTTATCAACACCAAGCCTTAGTCCTCGTCAACCATGGTGGCGGCAATGCTGATTCGGTCTTGGCTTTAGCAAAAACCATTCAAGACAAAGTACAGGATACCTTTGGCGTTACTCTTGCGATTGAGCCGATTCGTTACTGAAGCTTCACCTTGGCTAGTGTGACTTCCGCACTCCCTTCTGCCAATTGAATGCGGTAATCGTGCTGAGCTAGCAGTTGATCTGGCTTACGCACTGCGCCTGCGGCCCCTTGCAAAATCACGGCATAACCCCGCTCCAAAGTACGCTGGGGACTGAGCGCCTCTAACTGCGCGGTGAGATGCTGCTGATGCCGCTGCCAGTATTGTGTTCGTACCATCCACGATTGTCCGAGACGCTGCCGGAGATTCTGGATCTGCTCGCGCATCCGCTCGGGATTGGGCATGGCGTGGTTTAAACGCAGCGCAAATTGATCGAGTGTCTGGGCCTCACGCTCGAGTCGCCGCTCTACGGCTTGCGCCATCCCCTGCTTGAAGCTCGCCAACTCAGCTAATAATTGATCGCGCCGCGGCGCGGCCATCTCCGCTGCACCGGTCGGCGTGGGTGCGCGCAAGTCGGCAACAAAATCGGCAATCGTAGTGTCGGTCTCGTGCCCTACGCCGCAAACGATCGGCAAGATTGATTCTGCAATCGCATACGCTAACTGCTCATGATTGAATGCCCACAAATCTTCGATGCTGCCGCCACCCCGCACTAATAAAATCACATCAACCGCGGCCTCCCGGTTAGCCTGTTCGAGTGCCGCAATGATATTGAGGGGTGCTTCTGGGCCCTGTACTAAGGTGGGGTAAATCACAATCGGAATGTGTGGTGCCCTTCGGCTTAAGGTGCTCAGCACATCTTTTAATGCCGCCGCCTGAGGCGAGGTGACGATGCCGATCGCGCGGGGGTGGGTAGGTATTGGGCGTTTTCGATCTGCTTCGAATAGCCCCTCTTTAGCGAGCTTGGCTTTGAGCTTTAAAAAGGCTTCAAATAAGCCACCCATGCCCGCACGGCGCATCACCTGGACGGTTAACTGCACATCCCCACGCGGAACGTATAAGCCGAGACTGGCCCCGACCTCCACCAAATCACCCGATTGGGGCATAAAGCCCACTTGGGCATTTTTGCCACGGAACATCACACAGCGAATCTGCCCCTCCTCATCTTTTAAAGAGAAGTACCAGTGCCCACTGTCATAAGCCTTAAAGTTCGATACCTCACCGCTAACCCAGACGGAATCAAACTGGTCCTGCAAGGAGCTTGCAATGGCACGGTTTAGATCGCCAACGGTCAGAATGGGGTTCGGTATTTCAGGCATTTTCTAGGGGTCGATTTTGGTGAATAAATAGGGTTTTACTGGATAGGCCTAATACATATCCACAGTCTTGAATGGCATTATGGGGCTCAATTAAGAAGTAAGTGTTTGCTGACCCATAACGTCGTATAAATCTGACACTTGCATCATAAAGCATTGATTCATATATATAAATTATTCTAGGCTCGGCTCAGTTTACTGCCATTGTTTGGTGTGCTACACCACAAATCAAGGACTTACAGCAAATAGGGTCAAAAGTTTTGCACAGAGTTATCCACAGCCCAACTAAAACCTTAGCAAAGCTAAATTTTTTGAAAAATATCAAGCTTCTAGCAATCCCTGTCCATCCAGAAGCCCATTTCATTTCAGCTAAAGTACTGATCTTATGTACACCATCTTACTGTCTGCCGGTTGGCCCATTTG
>JAIXPY010000056.1 GCA_027486025.1 Burkholderiaceae bacterium | reverse complement strand
TCAGCACCAGCACCAGCCGATTTATTAACTGGAATCATCGATTGCTTCATCAGGTTGTTCTTACTGATGATGCCTTGGATCATACGGGCCATCTGGTCAGCGCCGCCGCCAGGACCAGCTGGAATCACAAACTCAACGGGTTTAGTAGGTTCCCACGCCAAAGCGGGGCTAGCAGCAAAGCCAGCAATGCCAAAAGCAATGGCAACGGGCAGTGCGGTGCGTTTAATCGAATGCGTCATGAATGCTCCTCTGGAAGAATGGAGATTCATAGTCGCAATTTTTTAATAAAGGGGAAACAGTAGTAACCCTAGGTAAATGATTTTCTCCTGTTAAACCCTAATATGATCTTTCATGGCATTTTGGCCTCTATGCTGTTGCCAATCGAGCGCATGGGCTTAATGCATTTGGGGCATGTAATGCCATCCCATATCACTAAACTTTCATTAGAGCTACAGAATTTGCATGCCAGATCTCGAGGAGATCCACCTCCATTAGTACTTCTATTCGGAATACGATACGCAGCCAACGTAAAACATTCATTGCATACCATAGGAGCCTCGGAGTAGTAATGTCCCTTCAGTAGGCCAACCTCGCTTTTGCAACGGTAGGAGCAATGGCTACAAAAAAATTTATACATGCTGAATCAAAAACCATTGATTGAATTAATTGCTTGGGCCCACTGTGTTCGGGCAGCCAGTTTTAAATTCTGCATACGTTGATTGGCTTGCCCAATCGTGCTCTTACCGCTTAATAAATCCGCGTACACTACATCAACTCCTCCAAAGTAATGCGTATAAACAGCCAATAAACGCTCTTGCTTTATTTGCTGGGCAATTGAGCGGCAGTGTTGGGTTTGTTTAATGTAGCGCTGTAAGCTAGCCTTTTGGGCAGTAGAGGTACGCTGACCCGATACCATCAAGCGACTGACTACAGGGTTGTTTTCACTCAATGCCAAAATTTGACTATTGACTATCCTGCCGTCACGCGTATTTAATTCTTTACGCGAACATTCTGCAATGCGCTCTTGAATTTGCATCAGCTCTTCTTGAAGTTTAATGCGCTCTGCTGCGCTCAGGGTGTTAACTGCGGGCGCAGTTGGTTTGACTTGCGCGCTGCTTATAGGCAAATTTCCGCCAGAGTTAACGCAGCCCGCAAGAAATAAAAGGCTTAACACTATATAAAAATACGATCGCTGATAATTCATATCGATATCCACTCCAATTTAGCCGGCCTATTTTTTAGGTCGTATAAAAAATTTAACTGAATGCACGCCCAATAAGGCAGTAATTCACAGTAAATGCGTGGTGGGGGGCAGACCAAGCAGCGTAGGGGTACGACGGCTTAGATTGAAAATGCAGGCAGCTTAGTCCCACCTCGTTAAGAGAGGTGGGCTACTCTAGGAGGACGAAAAAGCGAGTCCAGAACGGCGTCTTTAGGAAAAGAATTAGCACGCACAGGTGCGATTTTTGATAAGAGGGGAGATGGCTCAATCAGAAGCGATGTTGCCTGAACAAGTCCGGTTGTATGAGCAATGTAGTGCACCATATTCGAACTCTGCTCGCCATCTTCTGCTGCCGATTGAATAACAGTTTCGGGCGGCGTCAGATTTAGCTTAACGCCGGTATAAAATTCGGCGCGCTCAATTGCGTTTTGGATAAAAACACTGGACACCGAAAATTTGAAAGCAGCGATGACCATGACCAAAAAGATTAATAGCACTTTGGTTGAAATAGAATGTCTCATCGTTGATTAGTTTACGGCAAAATGACATAGCTCGAAGAATTCACAATGCGAAATGCCAGGCTAGACGACCAATATCGGCATCCTGCTGATGAAGCCCTGGATTGGGACCAAACAAACCGAATTAGTAAGCCGCAGACATCGCAGCAGCGATTAATTAAGCCTGTTATCGAATTTACCATGGGACACGGCTCAGGCTTAACCTTTGATTGCAATATTGGCGGCATAGCAACTGACAGCCTGCATGCATAGATCAAGCACGCAAGGGAATAATATGCTCGCTAGAAATTTTTTTTAACGCCTTACGAATGATCTTGTAAATATCGAGATCGAACTCAGGTCGGCCATCGCTTAGCAACTCATCCACTTCGGCCTCATTCGCTGCAGTACCCAGGTAGCACCAATGATCAAACAGATGCAAATCCTCACCCTCGTGGATTGCGATTGCACCTTTATAGGGCCAGGATGCAACTTTTAATTTAAGGAGCGCCGTTTTGAGGCGCAAATTGTGGATGACTGCCGACTCTGCCCCGATGCAGGCACCATTGCACTGCTTCACATGAAAGCCGAAACAAGCCCCCTGCCCTTGCCGTTTCTCTAAACCTAAGATGGCCTCACACAGCTGATTCTTCTTCGCAATCGACTGTAAGCTCGCCAAGGCTTCTCGCTTATTGTAAAAAAGGCCATATAAATTATCTTGCTTGCCAGGCTCTAAATCCTGGTGATTTACGAGCTGCAACTGAAGGTGCTCAGCAGATTCGATCAGCTGCCATGCGCACAAGTCTTTAGAACGACGCAACTTGACATTAAAGCTAGGAAGCTTTTCTTTGATGAGGCGTGATTCCAAAATCAAGGCACCAAATTCTCCAGCCGTTTCAATCCAATCAATATCACGGACCTGCATGGCAATTTTCATTTCTTTGCGGTTTGTCAGCGCTGCATGAAAGTGTCCTTTCACCCGCGCACGCAAATCAATGCTCTTGCCGATATAGAGAGGCTGGCGATTTTCTGCATAGAACATATAAACGCCGGGGCGACTCGGAACCTCCTCTACCAGGGCTTTATCGATGTGCACTGGCAAGCTTGAGCTGCCGAGCAAATAATCCACTTCGGTTTGTAAGCGCTCCAGCCCAAACAAGCGAATGCACTCTTGCCAAAAGTCGTAAAGCAGTTTGGCATCATCTAAGGCGCGGTGACGGTTGGCAACTTGCAAGCCATGCACCGCAATCAGGGTATCTAAATTATGGCGCGCTTGATTGGGGAATAAACGCCGCGATAGCTTTACCGTACAAAGTACCTTGGGAGAAAAATCAATCCCGACTTTTTTAAACTCGGCCTTGATGAAGCTGTAGTCAAAGCGGGCATTGTGGGCGATGAATATCTTGTCTTTGAGCTCCATGTACAGTGCATTAGCAATCTCTGCAAACGTCGGCTGCGTGGCCACCATCTCATGGGTGATGCCCGTCAGGTGTTGAATGTTTTTAGGTATATAGGTTTCTGGATTGACTAAGCGCGACCATTCCGAGATGCCATCCGAATCAAGGGTCAAAACGCCGATCTCGGTAATGCGGTCGAGCTCTGCCCGTGAGCCCGTGGTCTCAATATCGACAAAGGCAAAGACCGAATCGGTGCGTGGCATGAATACCTAATCCTGCTGGTGTATGGCAAGCAGGATTTATACCAAACAATCGGCTTCTTCGTTTGGGGCGGAGAAAAGCTGCTGCTTAGACTAAAACAGCTGTACTAGTAGACGTCGGGGACGTACATTTCCTTGGGTACTGGGCCACGAATGTAATCCGGGTTATGTACTCGCTCAGGCAGAATAACCGCGGCGTGCTCAATTTCCTGATGGGGAATTTGGGTAAGTAAATGCTGAATGCAATTGAGGCGAGCACGCTTTTTATCATTGGCGGCAACAACCCACCAAGGCGCTTCAGGAATGTGGGTCTTTTCCAGCATCATCTCTTTTGCTTTGGTGTAATCCTCCCAGCGGCGACGGGACTCTAGGTCCATCGGGCTTAACTTCCACTGTTTTAATGGATCATGGATACGCTGTGTAAAGCGGTTATATTGCTCTTCATCAGAAATCGAGAACCAGTACTTAATTAAAATGATTCCTGAACGGATGATCATTTTTTCGAACTCAGGTACGGTATTGAGAAACTCGTTGTACTCCGCATCGCTGCAAAACCCCATGACTTTTTCAACGCCGGCTCGGTTATACCAACTGCGATCAAATAGCACCATCTCACCCGCGGCAGGCAAATTGGCAATGTAGCGCTGAAAGTACCATTGGGTCTTTTCTCGCTCGGAAGGCGCGGTGAGCGCAACCACCCGGCAAACCCGTGGGTTCAGACGCTGCGTAATACGCTTAATAGCACCACCCTTGCCAGCTGAATCACGTCCTTCGAATAAAACAACTACTTTGAGTTTTTTATGAACCACCCAGTCTTGCAGCTTGATAAGCTCTTTTTGCAAGCGAAACAATTCACGAAAGTAAACTTGGCGATTGAGGGCATTGGGTGAATCACTGTCATCGCTTAAACGCAGATCGTCCATCTCCAACTCAAGCTCTTCATCGAGGTCATCGAGAATTTCTTCTTGGGCCCGTTTGTACCACTCAGCAAGTTCTTCCTGATTAATTGCCAATTGAACTTCCTCTAATGAATGTTCCTAGTTTAATTACCTTATATGACACTGTTTTGACACAAAATTCGGTTAAAAAGACTTAGAACTGAGCTAAATGCCTTACAGCGCCAAATTTTGCTCAATCTGATTGCATGGCAAATTTCCATAGCTGCACAAAATGCAACAGTCGTTTTTACTGGCCTTATAGGGTTTTTTACAATGCACGCAACGGTGAAATTGCGTAATAGCCTCGGATGGGCTGGATAGCGTTTCGATTGAATGGCAATGCGGGCATGTTAAAAACTGCAGTGATTCCATCTTTCAAATGTAACCAGGGAATATGTCACTTATATGAATAACACTCCCCTTCAATGCGTTCGCATGATCTGCTTCATCAGTTTCGTATTGCTCGGGTGCGTTGCAAAAGCAGAGCCGATACGTTTTATCGCACTAGGCGATTTGCCTTACCGAGCTAAAGATGAAGAGGCTTACTTTGCCTTAATTCAAGAAATTAACCATCAAAAACCCCAATTTAGTATTTTTGTTGGCGACACTAAAAGTGGTGGTTCGCCCTGCAGTGATGCTTACCTGCGCAAAATACATGCCTCATTCAACCTGTTTGAAGCACCCTTAATCTACACGCCCGGCGACAACGAGTGGACCGACTGCCATCGCCTCAATGCCGGTGGCTATGACCCGGTTGAGCGCCTGCAGTTTATTCGTGCCTTGCACTTTGCCGATGCTAAAAGCCAGGGCAAAAATCCCATTGCACTCATTCGTCAATCTGATCTTCAGCCGCAGTTTTCCGAGTTTGTGGAAAACGCCTACTGGATTTCAGGAAAAACACTATTTGCAACCGTACACATCGTCGGCTCAAACAATAATTTTGCACAGCAAGCAGAGTATGTCCCGCGTAACCGGGCTAACTTAGCTTGGCTTGAAACGGTCTTTGCGGCAGCAAAGCAAGGCTCAATTGATTACCTGGTATTGGCTTTTCAGGCTGACATGTTTTATACGAGCAAATCAGCTACCTCGGATCAAAGCGGCTTGCGCGATAGTATTCTGCTAATGAATCGAAAGTTAGCTGAATTAGCTAAACCTACTTTAATTATTCATGGTGATAGCCATCGCCTCATCATTGATCAGCCCTTCATGGCGCCAGGAGGCAGTAATAGACG
>JAIXPY010000113.1 GCA_027486025.1 Burkholderiaceae bacterium | reverse complement strand
GAGGCCGACAATGAACCAGACGCCGATTTTTTGGAACATATTGTTGTTCAAATACCCACCTTTGCCGGATTAATCCGGGAGTTCTTCCATTACTAAACCAGTCAAAAAGACGGTTTCCTCATGTAAATGATTCTACTACCTCCGTAATTCAAGGGTTTAGCCTATTTTTATTCGCTAAAACCTCTTAAATATAGGGGTTATTTCCTATTTTGGGGCTGTTTTGGGCGGTTTCAAGTGGCGACCCAGCAAAAAGGTTTCTGAAGAGCGATCGCGCGATGCTTTGGGTTTTCTCGCTGAAACCGTCTTAAACACCTTTTTAAAGGTCTCCACAATTTGACTATAGCCACTGCCATGGAAGCATTTAATCAATAGAGCGCCATCGGGTTGCAGATGATCTTTCGCAAAATCGAGTGCCAACTCAGCCAGGGTCGCCATGCGTGCGGCATCGGCAATGCCAACGCCCGATAAATTGGGTGCCATATCCGATAAAACTAAATCCACTTTGCCATTGCAACTGGCGGGCAATAAGGACTCTAGTGCGCGCAGACCCTCATCCTCCCGAAAATCGCCCTCAATAAAACTAACATCCGCTATTGCTTCCATCGGCAGCATATCAATCGCAACAATGACGCCATCAGGCTTACCGGATTCAATCTTGGGGTTGTGTTTGCCTAATTCGGTTAGACGATTACGCACGTATTGAGACCAGCTGCCCGGCGCGCTACCCAAATCGACCACCACCATTCCCGCTTTGATTAAGTGGTCCTGCTCATCGATTTCACTCAGCTTATAGGCAGCCCGAGCACGATAGCCCTCTTTTTGCGCCATCTTGACGTAGGGATCCATCAGGTGGTCCTGCAACCAGCTTTTATTGAATTTATTCTTTGCCACGTAATCCCAATCGGTTAATTCCAGCACCACAGTACAGGGCTGAACACTCTACTTTACCTGCTTATTCTGGTCTGATAAACAGCAATGCTCTATGATCGAGGCATGACTGCACTTACCATCTCCCCTGCCCAGCGCAAAGCGCTTAAAGCCAAAGCCCATGACCTCAGCCCGGTTGTGATGATTGGTAACGATGGATTGACCCCGGGCGTGGTCAAAGAAGCCGAAATTGCAATTAATAGCCATAACTTGATTAAAGTCCGCGTCTTTGGTGACGATCGTGAAAACCGCATTGCTATTTACGAAGCCTTGTGCGACAAGCTCAATGCAGCGCCAGTGCAGCACATTGGTAAGTTATTGGTGATCTGGCGCCCTGAGCCACTCATCAAAGATGCCAATGCACCCTATGCACGCGGTGGCAATAAAACCAAGAAATCCATTCAGGCGCCACGCTCACCGAACCGTCCTGTTACTCGGGGCGCTACCAGCACATCCGAGCGCTCTGCCCGGCGCACTGCTGCTGCCAAACCCTTCGGCAAAGTTGCGACCAGCAAAACGGAGGCGCCTGCGCGCAAAGTGGCATCTAAGAGCGCCTCTGCGCGTCCCACGCGCGCGAATGCTGCGGAGTCAAAGATTGGATGGTCATCGCCTGGATATAAGCGCGCAGCAGCGCCAACCGGTCCAGTCAAACGCCGCAAAGTGCGTCAAGCTAGTACCAAGAAAAAATCCTTGGGTTAATCCTTATTCAGTGGATTACGAGTTGTTTGGCTGGCGAGTTAAACGCCACACCATCCAGAGACCTAAGAGGCTCTGAACTAAAAACAGCCCACTGGAAATACCGTGCAAGCGTCCAAATAGGCTTGCAGATGGCGATGCCATTACTGGTACACCTAAGAGCAGTGCCTCTTGGCGTAGGGTATCCATATATGGAATCAAACCAAAACACGTGATCAATGAACAGAGCAATAAGACGAAGGTGATCCAACGAATACTGCGGTAGTGCTCGACCTTGCGTCTTACGAGCAGATTGGCGAGTACCAGTAGCCCTAGGCAAACAAGCACACTGAGGTAGGCTTCCACTTGAAAAATGGCAGCCGCAATCATGCCGGCGACTTGACGGTCCTGCAAAGCAGTAAAAATAATCGGAACAACTAAATAACCTACCGCAAACAGGCTACCGACCCAGACTCCACAGATGAGTAAAAAAAGGCGCTGGGCTGTGGCATAGCGAGGAGCTCCAGCGGCATTCATGCGTTAGATGTAACGGACCGCCAAAATCTCCACTTCGCGATTACCTGCTGGGGCCTGAACTGCCACCACGTCGCCCTCTTCTTTGCCAATCAGCGCGCGCGCAATCGGCGAGCTAATTGAAATTTTATTGAGCTCAATATCTGCCTCATCGTCACCGACAATTTGGTACGTGAATTTCGTACCGTCTTCCAAGTCTTCGAGATCCACAGTGGCGCCGAATACCACGCGGCCTTCCACTTCGAGGGTTGCCGGATCAATAATCTGGGCAGCAGACAGCGTAGTCTCGAGCTCTTTGATGCGACCCTCAATAAAACCTTGCTTTTCTTTTGCAGCGTCGTACTCGGCGTTCTCAGATAAATCACCCTGTGCGCGCGCCTCAGAAATGGCATTGATAACAGCTGGGCGTTCGACGTGCTTCAGGCGATACAACTCCGCCTTGAGCAGTTCTGCGCCAAATTTAGTAATGGGAATCGTGTTCATACTGCAACCTAGCTTATCTACGAAATAAAGAAGTAGTTTAAGCTAGGTTTACCGTATTTACAGTGACTATTCGAGGCTGCGGTGCAAATTTTGCAGCGAATAGACTTCGAGTGAATCTTTGGCACCGCTTTTTGACGCCATCAGGCCATCCATCACCGCCCGTGCCGCACTAATCGTGGTGTAGTAGGTCACGCCATTCGCCTGAGCGCTGGTTCGAATCGAACGTGAATCCGCAATCGCGGTACGGGTCTCATCCACCGTCGTAAAGACCAGTGAAATTTCCCGGTTTTTAATGAGGTCAACGATGTGAGGCCTGCCGTCTTTCACCTTATTCACCACGCGTACTGGCAAACCTGCAGCGGCAATGGCTGCAGCAGTGCCCTTAGTTGCCACCATCGGAAAGCCGAGTTCATGCAAGAGCTGAGCAACGGCAACCGCTTTGCCTTTGTCGCTGTCTTTCACGGTCAATACCACCGTACCAGTTTTGGGAAGCTTGATGCTAGCGCCCAGTTGCGACTTAAACAAAGCCTCACCGAAGGTTTTACCAACCCCCATTACCTCGCCAGTAGAGCGCATCTCCGGCCCCAAGATGGGATCAATGCCAGGGAATTTATTAAACGGGAAAACGGCTTCCTTGACTGAGAAGTATGGCGGAATGACTTCGCGCGTAATGCCTTGCTTGGCTAAGGTCTGACCCACCATGCAGCGCGCAGCAATCTTCGCTAATTGCAAACCGGTCGCCTTCGATACAAACGGTACGGTCCGCGACGCACGGGGATTTACCTCAAGAACATAAATAACGTCGTTACCATCGACATTCTGAATCGCAAACTGCACATTCATCAGACCAACCACATTGAGGCCTCGGGCCATGGCTGCGGTTTGGCGCTTGATTTCGTCGACCGTAGCTTCCGATAAGGAATATGGTGGCAATGAACATGCTGAGTCACCGGAGTGCACTCCAGCCTGCTCGATATGCTCCATGACACCGCCAATAAAAACGCTTTCGCCATCGCTAATGCAATCCACATCGCATTCAATTGCGTCATTTAAGAAACGATCCAATAGCACTGGTGAGTCATGCGATACCTTCACTGCCTCGCGCATATAGCGCTCTAAATCACGGCCATCGTGCACGATTTCCATTGCCCTACCGCCAAGTACATAAGATGGGCGAACCACTAAGGGGTAGCCAATTTCTTCGGCCAGTCGCAAGGCTTCGTCTTCAGCGCGCGCTGTGCGGTTCGGCGGCTGACGCAAATCCAAGGCATGCAATAGTTTTTGGAAACGCTCGCGGTCTTCAGCTGCATCAATCATGTCGGGCGATGTACCGATGATGGGAACGCCATTGGCCTCTAAATCCAGAGCCAGTTTGAGCGGTGTTTGGCCGCCGTACTGCACGATCACACCCTTGGGTTTTTCTTTGGCAACGATCTCGAGAACATCTTCTAAGGTCAAGGGCTCAAAGTACAAGCGATCCGATGTGTCGTAGTCGGTCGACACGGTCTCGGGATTGCAGTTGACCATGATGGTTTCGTAACCGTCTTCGCGCATGGCAAGAGCAGCATGCACGCAGCAATAATCGAATTCAATACCCTGGCCGATGCGATTCGGTCCACCGCCCAGAACCATGATCTTGTCACGATTCGTTGGCTGTGATTCACATTCGCCGTGCTCTGCTTCGTAGGTGGAATACATGTAGGCCGTATTCGTTGAAAACTCGGCAGCGCAGGTATCAACCCGCTTATAAACAGGGAATACCTTCAGGCGATGGCGTGCAGCGCGAACCGATGCAGCATCCACCTTCAGCAGCTTGGCTAAGCGGCGATCTGAAAATCCTTTTTGCTTTAAAAAGCGCCACTCATCCGCAGATAAACCATCAATCGTATGCTGCTTGAGTGTATTTTCAATCGAAATTAATTCTTCTATCTGCTCCAAGAACCAGGGATCGACTTTAGTTTCTTCATAGATCTCATCCAGACCCATGCCCATGCGAAATGCATCCGCCAAATACCAAATGCGATCAGGCCCTGGCTCACCAATTTCCTGAATGATGTCCTCTAAATCGCTTGAACGTTCATCTAGACCGTCAACACCCACTTCAAGACCGCGCAAGGCTTTCTGAAAGGACTCTTGGAAGGTGCGACCAATGGCCATCACCTCACCGACCGATTTCATTTGCGTCGTCAAGCGTGAATCCGCCTGTGGAAACTTCTCAAATGCAAAACGGGGAATCTTCGTGACAACATAATCAATCGATGGTTCAAACGAGGCCGGTGTGGCGCCGCCCGTAATGTCGTTGTGCAGCTCATCAAGGGTGTAGCCCACCGCTAATTTTGCTGCGACTTTGGCAATCGGAAAGCCGGTGGCTTTGGATGCTAAAGCAGATGACCTAGAAACACGGGGGTTCATCTCAATCACGATCATGCGGCCATCGACTGGATTGATCGAGAACTGCACGTTCGATCCGCCGGTATCCACACCAATTTCACGCAAGACCGCAATTGATGCGTTCCGCATCAACTGATACTCTTTATCCGTCAGGGTTTGAGCAGGCGCGACCGTAATCGAGTCACCTGTATGAATGCCCATGGGATCTAAATTCTCAATCGAGCAAACGATGATGCAATTGTCGGCGCGGTCCCGCACCACTTCCATCTCAAACTCTTTCCAGCCGAGCAGCGACTCTTCAATCAAGAGCTCACCTGTTGGCGACAGCTCTAAACCGCGCTTGCAGATTTCTTCAAACTCTTCGCGGTTATACGCAATACCGCCACCCGAGCCGCCCATCGTAAAAGATGGCCGAATCACTACGGGGAAACCAGCGCTGCCAGTTTCTTTCTGAATGCGTTGTTGCACGGCAACGGCCTCATCCATCGAATGCGCAATACCAGATTTAGCAGAGCCGAGGCCAATCTTGGTCATCGCGTCTTTAAACTTTTGACGGTCTTCGGCTTTATCAATCGCCTCTGGAGATGCGCCGATTAATTCGCAACCGTACTTTTCTAAAATGCCATGGCGGTGTAAATCCAAGGCGCAATTGAGCGCTGTTTGACCGCCCATGGTGGGTAATATGGCATCGGGCTTTTCCGTAGCAATGATGCGCTCAACGACTTCCCATGTAATCGGCTCAATGTAGGTGACATCGGCCATCTCGGGATCGGTCATGATGGTTGCTGGGTTGCTGTTGACCAAAATAACTTTGTAGCCCTCATCGCGCAGCGCCTTACATGCTTGCGCGCCGGAGTAATCAAATTCACAAGCCTGACCAATCACGATCGGGCCTGCGCCAATAATCAGAATGCTTTTAATGTCGCTCCGCTTAGGCATTATTTGCCTCCTTGTTTACTGGTTGGAGCGCCATGCATTAAGTCCATAAAGTGATCGAATAAGTAAGCGATG
>JAIXPY010000107.1 GCA_027486025.1 Burkholderiaceae bacterium | reverse complement strand
CCAGCATTGTTAGTGCCCTTAGTAATCAGAGAGGCGTCAATGTTGAGCTCGCTCATGTCATTCACGATCACGGCAACTTTGAGTCCCTCTCGATTCGCTAGGATTCGATTGAGTAGGGTGGTTTTACCTGCGCCCAAAAAACCCGATAAAACGGTGACCGGAAGACGCTTTTCTAAATTGTGCTGCATCGGGATGCCTTTAAAGTGGGTGGTCCGTTCGGATAGTTTTATACCGAAAGAAGCTTACGGTATTTGATATCCAAAGGTTCGCAATACAGCCTGTGCTGTAGGTGATTGCATAAATTGAAAGAGCGCAATGGCATCTTGCGATGCATTTTTCATTAGAACCATACGTTGCTGGATTGGCTCATAGAGCGCGGGATTTAAAACCAGATGCTCCGTTTCTTTTGCAACCCCTGGTGCCAGCGCCAAGGATAGGGCGGTAAAGCCAATATCGGCTGATCCGCTGGCAACATACATGGTTGCCATGCTGATGTTATCGCCATAGACGAGTTTATCTTTGGCCAGATCCCAGAGACCTTCAGCTTTCAGGTAATCGATTGCGGCTTTGCCGTAGGGTGCTAATTCGGGCTTTGCAATGGCAATCTTATTGGCTTGTTTAATTGCCTGCGTGAGCTCTGCTTTACTACTCCCTAGCGCGATACCCGTTGATTTTTTACTGAGCAAGGCAATTTTGCCGATGGCATAGACCTTGCCTTCATCCCTTGACATTTTGCGCTTAAAGAGTTCCAGTGGGTAGCTCTCATCTGCCGAGATAAAGAGCGAAAACGGCGCGCCATTCAAAATCTGGGCGGAGATATTGCCGGATGACCCATAGACCACCCGAAAATTACCCTTGTGATCCACTTTGAATTCTTTCTCAATGGCAAGAAAGGCATCCTTCATGTTCGCCGCAACCGCTATCGTGCTGACCTGAGCGTGGGCTGCAGTAAAAAATATGAAAAAGAGCAGGCTTAGGATGGATTTGACGAGTGCCATGGGCTTATTGTAATCGGGCATCCACATCAAAAAAATGGTCCTAAATTGTCATAATCCCTTGAAATCACTACTAAATCGTCATACGATGGTCCGATAGTAGTTTATTAAATCGCATGAATCTGGAGGGAATCTACATGAGCACTACAAAGACTATTAAAAAATTAACTAAACAACTCGATAAGCTCGATGCCACAAAAAGTGCTGTTTTAAAGAAGCTGGATAAAGCGAGGGCGTCTAAAGCAGCAAACGATGCCAAAAAAGAGGCAGTAAAACAGAAAAAAGCGGCCAAAAAGGCAGCCAGCAAGAAAGTGGCCGCCAAAAAAGCCGTAGCGAAGAAGATTCCCGCCAAAAAAGTCGCAGTGAAAAGACCGGCAGCTAAAAAAGCAGCGGCAAAAAGACCGGCAGCTAAAAAAGTGGCCGTGAAAGCCAGCCCTCCTACAAATACTTTACCAACAGGCAATACTGGCGCTTAATGACCAAGAATGCGGTTCAGGATGTCGATTCGAGTAATTACGAAACAGAACTGCACGCCTTACAGATTGAGCTCGTCAAGGTACAGAAATCCCTGATTGCCAATGGCAATCAGATATTGGTTATTTTGGAAGGCCGAGATGCCGCTGGTAAAGACGGCACGATCAAGGCGATTACCGAGCATCTGAGTCCGCGCGAGACCCGGATAGTTGCCTTGGGCAAGCCGTCCGATGTGGAAGCGGACCAATGGTACTTTCAGCGCTACATCGCCCAGCTGCCCAAACGAGGTGAATTCGTCCTCTTTAATCGGAGCTGGTACAACCGGGCTGGTGTTGAGATGGTTATGGGCTTTTGCAGCAAAGCGCAATACGCTACATTTATGTCCACCGTTAATCCGCTGGAATCGATCTTGATTCAGTCAGGCGTCACTGTGTTGAAGTATTACTTGGATATTTCAAAGAAAGAACAGAAGGAGCGCCTCCAGTCACGCGAGCAAGACCCCCTCAAGCAGTGGAAGATTAGTCCGATTGATCAGCAAGCGCAAAAAAAATGGAATGCGTACAGTACCTACCGCAATGCCATGTTACTAAAGACCAGTACAGCAGAAGCGCCCTGGACCATCGTGCGCGCCAACAATAAAAAAGAAGCGCATCTGAATTTAATTCGCGATTTGCTACTGCGCGTTGATTATGTTGGGAAGAATAAGCGCATATTAAAGCCAGACAACCAGCTTGTATTTCGATTTAAACACAAAGGTGAATTGGAAAAATAGCAGCCATTGCTGAGAAAGCGCCGTTTGTCACAATCGATTGGTAAATTACTCTTTTAACTACCGTAGATGACTTAAAATGGCTAAATTAAATTCAGATGAATTAATTCAGATGATTCAGGATTCGGGCGCTGTCTCATTGTCGGATCTAAAAAAGCTCTCATTAAAAGATCTTGAGAAGGTCTTGGATGCACTCCGCTTCTGGTGCGTTTACTCCGATGGCGATAAAAAGAAAATAAAGAAAAATAAATAATATTAAGCGGCATTGATTATTTAAGCCGTCATTAAATTGTCACTGTGGTTGAGTACGATTAGATAGTAGTTTGATATCTCCCTCGCAATATTTATCCCAGCTTCGTGCTGGGATTTTTTTATAAAAACTCTACTGTGGATTGACTCTGCAGGGTGAATTTCCCGCTACCTGAATTTGGGTAATACTTTCTGCCATTATTTCGAATCGCTTTGCTGCAGAATTCTCTAAAAAGTATTGAACAATAAAAAGTAGAATGCTGGTGTCGAGCTCAAATGTCGCGTGGTGCGTGAAGCGGGTCCCCCTTTTATCAGGGGAGACAATCCAGTTACCGCTATAGGATTTTGCGTCACCTTTTATCTGCGTAAAATTGAGTTGCGCCGTAGAGACCTCAGTAAATTCAAGCGTTGAGTGCAAATAAATTGGTATTAGCAAAATGCGCTCTTTTGCAATACGCTCGACTAAGACCTTATTATTCTCTCTGCTGAGTACCTTAGAGGATAAAATTCCTGGAATGCTTTTGGCTTCCTCATAGTTTGTTAGAAAGGTGTAGGCCTGACATGGGCTTACGGGCGCAGTGAACTCTACCTGAACATCAAACCGCGCGCCAGCTCGACTAATGTTGATATCAAGATCATGCGGATTGCTCTGGGCCTTTGCAGGAAAAAAGCTGAACAGCAATAGCAAGCATAGTCTCCAATTTCCTGTTCCGTGCACGGTTATTTCACCTCTGTTTTAAAGTTCAAGTAGAGGACCTTATGCTATTAAATTCGATTATTTAATTTATTGCATGTTAGGATAATTTTTGCTTCTCGAATATATCAAGCCAAAATGACGGATGGTGGCAGCCCGTTCATCAAGTTGTCACAAACCTATGTCAATCTAGGATTTAATTCTTTATCTAAGGGTACCGCGTATGCAGTATCAAATTATTCCACTGGAAATGGGCTCGATTGTTTCGAGGGATATATTCCAGTCGGGGGATATGGAAATTAAGTGCGGCTTAGTTTGGAAGCTGGGCTCTGTCCTGACCAATCAAAAGCCAAACTTTATGCGAAATTATCATCCTGATATTGGCATCTGCTTGGCCGACATTAAAGGGGCAAACATTAGTAAAACGTACGACGGTCAAAAGGTGATCTTTTTTTCTGAGACTGTGCCAGAGGCTCTTGAACAGGAGCTAAGCGATGTTTTTTATGGGATATCACAGAAATTTTCGGGGTCATACCAAGATGTTTTTCAGGATTTGCAGTGGAAATGGGTTAGTTCTGAAACATTCATATTTGGCGAACTGGAGATTAAGGAAATAAAAACTCCAAATAACTACATCGATTTGTACAAATAATCTGAACTTACGTTAGCCCTATTTGGTTTTGAATGAAATTGCATACAGCTTCATTTAGTGGGGCAGGGTGCCCAGCTCCGGTAACTGCATACGTCTCTAATCGCGGAATATATGCTTTTGCTTCTAATACGCGTTGTTTCGTGCATATCTTCGATTGATCGCCATAAATTAGAGCTATTTTTCCGCGGTAGTCATCTAGGGCTTGATGAAAATTCATGCCCCATACATCGGCTTTGTATGGCAAATCAAAGTGGCTTGGCTGCTGTACGCCAGAGATGGCATGTTCGTGTACGCGTAAATCGCTTGCTAATTCCCGCAGCCCCTTAAAGCTAGTTTCATTTTTCATGGCTTTATATAGCGCATAAAGTGAGGTCCAATTAACGGTTAAAGCAATATCGTTCAAAATAATCTCATCAATTGATTTTTCTAAGTACCGTGTAAGGTACATTGCTAGTACGCCGCCCATACTAGTTCCTAAAATCGTCACCTTTTTTTGTCCTCCGGCAGGAGAGAGTATGACTGCAGATATTAATTGAACAAGATCAGCCAAGTACACAGACATCCTGTAATCATCGCGCCCATCGAGTGAATCAGAATCACCTCGACCCGTTAAATCAACGCTGATTACTTCGCATTTTTCAACGGGGAGAAAATGTGCATGAACAGTAAGAAATGAATTTTTGGTTTCCAGTAGTCCTGGAAGGCATAACAGTGTTTTTGTGGCTTTTTCATCCCCCGAGATTGTGTAAGCTATTTTGCGTGGCCCGCTATCAATCTGAAAATACTGTGTTTGTGGGGTGCGCGGTAAATAGATGGGGCGCTCCGGTATATTGGCCCACACTGTTGCTGGACCGGGCGCTCCTAATTCAGCGGTGTTATTAGCGGTGCTAATTTCGTGACCATGGCTTTGGCGTTGAGAATCTTGATTAGTATCAGTCCGCATCCTTTTAAATAGCTCTACTAATAACTTTTTCATGCAAATACTGTACTTTGACTTGATGACATTTTTGCGAAGAATGCACCAATTTCGAATGGCAGTTTTTGGCCATTCAGCGACAGGATAAAGTAAAGTTATACGGTAAGGGGCGGATGCGTTTTCTGAAAGCGGACCGCAGTGCGCTTGAAAAGATACAGCAGAAAGACGGCAGCAACCCCCAAGCTCAGGCTATTGGCCGCCCAAAAGCCACTCGCACCTTGCAAGGCCAATGGCACATTGCCGGTGATATTAAAACCCAGCATATAGCCGCCACCCAGCCCAACACCCCAGAGTGAGAGGGCATAAATCAGCATTGGCCAAAATGCAATGCGGTAGGCGCGCAGAATAAAAGCGGCGCTGACTTGCAGGGCGTCAAATATTTGATAGAAAGCGATAAATAAAAAGAGCGGAATAGCAAACTGCTTTACTTCCTCTGGGGGGTCGTACAAGTTAAGTAATTCGGTCCTGAAAAACCAGGCTGTGAGTCCAATGACGGCGCAGGCAGTAGT
>JAIXPY010000021.1 GCA_027486025.1 Burkholderiaceae bacterium | reverse complement strand
GCAATCGCCTCATCTACCAAATCAGAAGAGACCGGGCGCTTACGCAGCGCGAGCTTGATCGAGCTCGCTAACTTGTCATGACTGTAATCAACCCGGCTGCCATTCTTTTTGACGATCGCCGGAAATGTTAGTTCGGCACGTTCATAGGTGGTAAAGCGTTTGTCACAGCTAGTACAGCGGCGGCGGCGGCGCGTGGTATCGCCCTCGTCCGACACCCGGGTATCCATCACCTGGGTGTCCTCGCCGTGACAAAAAGGGCAGCGCACGAATCAGTTTCCGTAAACCGGGAAGCGCTTCGTTAGGGCGTGTACTTGGGCTTTGACTTTCTCTATGTTCGCTACATCATTTGGGTTATCCAGCACATCGGCAATGAAGTGACCCACCTGAATCGATTCGGCTTCTTTAAAGCCGCGGGTGGTCATCGCCGGTGAACCTAAGCGGATACCGCTCGTCACCATTGGTTTTTGTGGGTCATTGGGAATGCCGTTCTTATTGCAGGTAATGTGCGCATCGCCCAATACCTTTTCCGCCTCTTTACCCGTCATGTTTTTACTGCGCAAATCAACCAACATCACATGCGACTCGGTGCGGCCTGACACAATCCGTAAGCCACGCTCGATCAGGGTATTGGCCAAGGCCTGCGCATTGGCAATTACCTGCTTTTGGTAGTCCTTAAAGCCAGGCTCCAAGGCTTCTTTAAATGCAGTTGCTTTAGCAGCAATCACATGCATTAACGGACCGCCCTGCAATCCCGGGAAGACGGCAGAGTTAATGGCTTTCTCATGCTCAGCCTTCATCAAAATGATGCCGCCGCGGGGGCCACGCAAACTCTTGTGGGTAGTTGAGGTAACGATATCGGCGTGCGGTACTGGATTGGGATAGACGCCAGCAGCAATCAAACCGGAGTAGTGGGCCATATCGACCATGAAGATGGCGCCAACTTCTTTTGCTACTTTGGCAAAGCGCTCAAAGTCGATGTGAAGCGAATATGCCGATGCGCCGGCAATAATTAACTTTGGCTTGTGCTCACGGGCCAAACGCTCCATTTGCTCGTAATCAATGGCTTCGTTTTGATCAAGTCCATAGGAGATCGGGTTAAACCACTTGCCACTCAGATTGAGTGCCATACCGTGAGTCAGGTGACCACCTTCGGCCAAGCTCATCCCCATAAATGTGTCGCCTGGCTTTAAGAAGGCCAAGAAAACGGCTTGGTTGGCAGAGGCACCGCAATGGGACTGCACGTTCGCTGCTTCAGCCCCAAATAAGGTCTTCACGCGATCAATCGCCAGTTGCTCAGCGACGTCGACAAACTCACAGCCACCGTAATAGCGCTTGCCTGGATAGCCCTCAGCATACTTATTGGTCAACTGGGAGCCTTGCGCCTGCATTACGGCGGGCGAAGTGTAATTCTCAGAAGCAATCAGCTCAATGTGGTCTTCTTGGCGGCGATTTTCATTCTTAATTGCGGCCCAGAGTTCGGAATCGGTCTTGGCAAGGGTGTTTTGGCGGTCAAACATAGCGATAATCCTGATTTAGTTGGATTGGTTAGATAAAATCAACCTACATAATACAAAACACCTATGAACCCGACCGAAGACCTCTCCTTTTTATCCCTTATTCTCAATGCCAGTTTGATTGTCCAGCTGGTCATGCTAATCCTCATCACCATGTCGATTGCATCTTGGACCGTGATTTTTAAGAAAGGATCGACTCTGCGGGGCGTACGGCGCGATACCGAACGCTTTGAGCGTGACTTTTGGTCTGGTGGCGACCTCAATACCTTACTGGAGGCCGCGCAGCGCAATAACCGTAGCTCAGCTGTGATGGAGCGTATTTTTGCGGGTGGCATGCTGGAGTTCTCCAAAGCGCGTGAAATTGATGCAGCGCGCCGCGCCATGAAGGCGACCTACCAACGCGAAATGGATCTCTTGGAGGCCAATTTGCCCTTTCTGGCTTCCGTGGGCTCAGTATCCCCTTACATCGGCTTATTTGGCACCGTTTGGGGCATCATGCACGCGTTTAAGGGCTTGGCTAACGTTCAAAATGCCACCTTGGCTGCGGTTGCACCTGGCATTGCTGAGGCCCTGGTCGCTACCGCCATTGGTTTATTTGCAGCGATTCCGGCAGTAGTTGCGTACAACAGCAATGCAACGGAGATCGATCGTTTAGCCATTCGGTTTGAAACCTTCATGGAAGAGTTCACCAACATCCTGCAGCGCCAAGCTGCCCATCGTTAATTGCTTGCCTTAAGGAATAACTAAGCGAATGGCCCAATCCAGTCGATCGTCCTTTCGGTCTAATCGCCGCCGCGCGATGTCGGACATCAACGTCGTTCCTTACATCGACGTTATGTTGGTTTTGCTCATCATCTTTATGGCGACTGCAGCATCCGTTAATCCCGGAATCGTCAATTTGCCTACCGTTGGTGGCGCAAAAACACAAACCTTGCCCCCCATCTTTTTATCGGTGGATGCCAATGAAAATATTACGGTGAAGCGCGAAGGCGAATCATCGCAAACGCTCAGCCGTTTGGAGCTCGGTGCATTTGCCCGCACCCAAGCAGAAAAATCCGCCGATCAACCGGTTGTACTAGCGGCCGACAAGTCGGTGAAATACGAAGTCGTCATGGATGTGATGGCCAAACTCAAAGAGAATGGCGTCAAGCGGGTTGGTCTTGCTGTTAAGAG
>JAIXPY010000019.1 GCA_027486025.1 Burkholderiaceae bacterium | reverse complement strand
TAAACCAGGAACGAAATAGTATGGGGTTGAATTAGACGACATTGTGCTCTCTCTATTTACTCGAAATTAGTATTAACTTGATACAACCATTTTTACAATCAACAACAAGACAGCCATAAAAACAACTGCCCCCAAAATTCCAGCAAGGATGATGTGCACAAAACTCAAGCTAGCTGCATCATCCTGTAAACCCGACTGCTTACGTACTCCTAAAAATCCCCACATCACCGCCTTCATCGATTGCAGAAAACTGCTTTGCTTTTTCATAAGGCCGTCTTCACCGCTTGCGGAGTACTTGATCCGGCTGGCTTTATACCTACACCAAGCTCAAAAAAAGTATAAGACAAGGTAATTGTTTTTACGTCTTTGGGTAAATTGGGATCAATCACAAAAACCACCGGCATATCGCGCATCTGGTGGGGGTTGAGGGTTTGCTGCTGAAAGCAGAAACACTCCAACTTCGTAAAGAATTCGGTAGCGGCCTTAGGCGCATAACTTGGTATGGCCTGCGCATCCACTGGACGATTTAGGTTATTCGATACCTTGTAAACAATCTCCGCCATTTCACCAGGGTGCACTTCGAGGTAATTCTTGACTGGCTTAAATGAAAATGGCCCACGGCTATTGGAGTCAAACTCAATGGTGACCGTACGCGAATAATCGACTTGGGTATTTTCTGGCTTGGTTGCCCCATGAGCACGCACGCCGTAATTGTTTTTATTGGTCACGACATTGATGCCAGTGACCTCACACAGTGCTTTATAGAGGGGCACTAAAGCATAGCCAAAACCAAACATCAATATGGAAGCCAACAACAGCTTCAACAAAATTTGACGATTGATGGTTTTGATATTAGCCATAATTTTTTAGGCTTTAGCCCAACATCACCCGTTTCATCACAATGCCCATAAAGAAAACAAAGGCAACGCTAAGCATAATCAGACCCAAGCGGCGGTTACGCGCTGCTTGAGCTGATTTGTACATGTCCTTGGTTTCCTGGGTCACAGTGTGAATTAGCTAACCCGAGGAGGTGTTTCAAAAGTATGGTGCGGTGCTGGCGAAGGCACTGTCCACTCCAGACCCTTAGCGCCATCCCATGGGCTATCAGAAGCTTTGATACCGTGGCCACGGTAGGCAGGCATCACGACAAACAAGAGGAAATAAACCTGCATCAATCCAAAGCCGAGACCACCAATCGATGCAATCATATTGAAGTCAGCAAACTGCGTTGGGTAATCAGCGTAACGGCGTGGCATACCTGCCAAGCCCAAGAAGTGCATTGGGAAGAATGTGAGGTTGAAGAAAATCATCGAACCCCAGAAATGCACTTTGCCGCGGAACTCGTCAGCCATATAGCCGGTCCATTTTGGACACCAGTAATAAAAACCAGCAAACATAGCAAAGAGGGAGCCAGCGACCAACACATAATGGAAGTGGGCGACAACATAGTAGGTATCTTGTACACCAATATCAATTGGGGCAATTGCCAGAATCAGACCTGTAAAGCCGCCCATTGTAAATACGAAGATAAAGCCAACTGACCACAACATCGGAGTCTCGAATGTCATCGAACCTCTCCACATGGTTGCAACCCAGTTAAAGATTTTGACGCCGGTCGGAACCGCAATCAGCATGGTTGCATACATGAAGAATAACTGACCGGTCACTGGCATACCAGTAGCGAACATGTGGTGCGCCCATACGATGAACGACAGAATCGCAATCGACGCAGTAGCGTAGACCATCGAGCTGTAACCGAATAAAGTCTTTCTGGAGAACGCAGGGATCACTTCACTAATAATTCCGAATGCTGGAAGAATCATGATATAAACCTCTGGATGACCAAAGAACCAGAAAATATGCTGGTACATCACAGGGTCACCACCGCCAACGGCAGAGAAGAATGAGGTACCAAAGTGGCGATCAGTTAGAACCATCGTAATCGCACCCGCCAACACTGGCATTACTGCGATTAACAAGTAGGCTGTGATCAACCATGTCCATGCAAACATAGGCATCTTCATTAGCGTCATACCAGGCGCGCGCATGTTCAAGATGGTCACAATGATGTTAATCGAGCCCATGATGGAAGAAGCGCCGAGCAAATGAAGGGCGAAAATCGCCATGTCCATGCCGGGACCCATCTGTAAGGTTAGTGGTGCATACATCGTCCAACCGCCGGATGGCGCGCCACCGGGTGCTAAAAATGAACCAAACAACAAGATCGCTGCCACAGGCAAAATCCAAAAACTAAAGTTATTCATTCGCGCAAAGGCCATGTCAGACGCACCGATCTGCAATGGAATCATCCAGTTTGCAAAACCGACGAAGGCCGGCATGATCGCGCCGAACACCATCACCAGACCATGCATGGTTGTTAACTGATTAAAGAACTCGGGGCGCAGGTATTGCAAGCCAGGCTGAAACAACTCCAAGCGAATACCAAGGGCCATAACACCGCCAGCCAGTAAGCTGACAAAGGAGAAGATGAGGTACATCGTTCCAATGTCTTTGTGATTGGTTGCAAACAACCACCGACGCCATCCATGTGGCATGTCATGCGCGTGATCGTGTGCGTGACCGTGTGCTGTATCGTGGGTAGTAGAGACTGTGCTCATGAGTTGCTCCGAGATGATTTTTTAATTAAGTTGTTATTTAGTCCGTGCTGCCATGAGGTCAG
>JAIXPY010000196.1 GCA_027486025.1 Burkholderiaceae bacterium | reverse complement strand
CTTGCTTGCAGAATGAGTGATCTCCATCTCTCACGAAATACCATCCATTTTGCAGAATCCCTACCCTTACAAAGTGGAGCGATTCTCAGTAATTACAACCTAGTTATTGAAACCTACGGCAAGCTCAATAGTGATAAGAGCAACGCCATTTTGATTTGCCATGCGCTCAATGCATCGCATCACGTAGCTGGGCCTGATCCAGAAAATCCATCGGATATCGGCTGGTGGGACAACATGATTGGGCCAGGTAAGCCAATCGACACCAATCGTTTTTTTGTGATCGGCGTTAACAATTTGGGTTCGTGCTTCGGCTCCACAGGGCCCATGAGCGTGAACCCCGAAACCAATAAGCCCTATGGGGCAGATTTCCCGGTAGTGACGGTGGAAGATTGGGTTAATACACAAGCCAGACTGGCGGATAAATTAGGTATTCGCCGTTTTGCTGCTGTCATGGGCGGCAGCTTGGGCGGTATGCAGGCAATGGCATGGGCGATTCAGTTTCCCAAGCGCCTAGGGCACTGCATCGTGATTGCATCAACGCCTAAGTTAAGCGCCCAAAATATTGCGTTTAATGAAGTGGCACGCAATGCCATTTTGTCGGATCCCGATTTTCATGGCGGTAACTACTATGCCCATGGCGTTGTGCCCAAAAGTGGTTTGCGCTTGGCGCGTATGGTGGGCCATATTACCTATTTGTCAGACGATGACATGGCTGAAAAGTTTGGACGGGAGTTGCAACGCCCGGCTGGCGCACCCGATGAGTACCGTTTTAGTTTTGATGTGGAGTTTGAGGTTGAGAGTTACTTGCGCTATCAAGGCGACAAGTTTTCGAGCTACTTTGATGCCAATACCTATCTACTCATCACGCGCGCCTTAGATTATTTTGATCCTGCGCGCCGCTATGGCGGTAGTTTGAGTCGTGCCCTGGCTGAAGTGCAGGCCCAGTTTCTGATCATTAGTTTTTCAACCGATTGGCGCTTTCCGCCCAATCGCAGCAGGGAAATTGTTGAGGCCCTGCTGAGTAATAAGCGCGAGGTATCGTATGCCGAGATTGATGCGCCGCATGGACACGATGCATTTTTGCTGGACGATGCCCGGTACCATAATTTAGTGCGTGCTTATTTCAAAAAGATTGCTGAGGTGTTGCCATGATGCGCGCTGATTTTGCTGCGATTGCCAATTGGGTTGCGCCGCAAAGCCAAGTGCTGGACTTGGGTTGTGGGGATGGAAGCTTTTTGGCTTTTTTGCAAACCCAAAAACCGGTGCATGCCTATGGTGTCGAGATCGATGACCAAAGAGTATTGGCTTGCGTGCAAAAAGGCCTCAATGTGATTCAGCAGGATTTAGAAGGGGGTTTGGCTCTCTTTGAAGATAAAAGCTTTGACACGGTTGTGTTATCGCAAACCGTACAAACGATTCACCAGACCGAGAAAATTCTTTCTGAAATTGTTCGCGTCGGAAAGGAGTGCGTCATCTCTTTCCCGAATTTCGGTCATTGGTCGCATCGCCTCGCCGTTGCAATGGGTCACATGCCTGTATCCAAGTCGCTGCCCTACGCTTGGTTTGATACGCCCAATGTGCGTGTTTTAACCATTGCCGATTTTGAGGGGCTGGCACACCGACTGGGATTAGACATCTTGGATCGCGTTGTTTTGCACGAAGGCCGCCCAATCACCTGGGCCGCTAATCTACTAGGCAGCTTAGCTATTTACCGCATTCGTGGCACTTAATTCAATCCGTTCTTGGGCAAGTGATTTTCGGGTTTACCTGGAATGGCCTTGTCTACGGATGCTGTTCTTGGGTTTTTCTGCGGGGCTCCCACTCCTACTCGTCCTAGGCACCCTGAGTTTTTGGTTGCGAGAAGCGGGCATTGATCGCAGCACCATTGGTTACCTCACCTGGATTGGCCTGATCTATGCAGGTAAGTGGTTGTGGGCACCATTAGTGGATCGATTGCCCATTCCGTTTTTAGGTCGATTGCTAGGACGCCGTCGGAGTTGGTTGATCTTTGCCCAAACCATCATTGTTCTTGGCTTATTGGGCATGGCTAGCCTAGACCCCAAGGTCGCGATTACCCCGGTGGTGTGGTGTGCATTGCTGGTGGCATTTGGCTCGGCGACGCAAGACATTGCACTGGATGCATTTCGGATTGAGTCCGCGGACAGTGATCGACAGGCCGCGCTGGCTGCAACGTACCAAACGGGATATCGTCTTGCTTTGATTTGGTCAGGCGCAGGGGTGCTGTGGTTGGCGGCTCGAGTTGAGACAGGCGCAGGCTACGATGCCGGTGCGTGGCAATTTGCTTATGTGGTTATGGCCTGTTCGATTGGCGTTGGCGTTATTACAACCCTGATGAGTAAGGAGCCGGCATGCATCGAGTTAGCCAAAGTCCGTAATGCAAAAGCATGGCTGCATCAAACACTCATTGAGCCTTTTTCAGAATTCATTACCCGCTACGGTTGGCATGCCATTGCCATCTTAGGACTAATCGCAATCTATCGGATTAGTGACATTGTGATGGGGATTATGGCAAATCCATTTTATGTCGACATGGGCTACACCAAAGATGAAGTGGCCGCAGTGAGTAAAGTGTTTGGCGTGATCATGACCTTGCTTGGCGCCTTTATTGGCGGAGTATTGGCTCTCCGGTTTGGGGTGATGCGTATTTTGTTTTTGGGAGCCGTTTTATCTGCCGTTAGCAATTTACTTTTTGCTTGGTTGGCAACCCAAGGCCATGATTTGACCGGATTGGTATGGGTTATTTCTGCAGATAATCTGAGCTCTGGAATTGCGACTGCAGCCTTCATTGCTTTTTTATCTTCATTAACGAATATCCAGTATTCAGCAACCCAATACGCCTTATTCAGCTCCATGATGCTTTTGGCACCAAAATGGTTGGCTGGATTTTCTGGAGTATTTGTGGATGCCTTTGGCTATCCCATCTTTTTTATTAGCACCGCCATTATTGGCGTGCCAGTACTTTTACTAATCTGGCTAGTGATTCATTTCGACTTAGTGCAATTCAAAAAACAGGAGTCGGCCGCAATCGCAGTCGACTAAATCGACCAGTCATAGTCGACGATTAAGGGTGCATGATCAGAGAAGCGCTCTTGCTTGTAGATGGAAGTCGTTTTAGCTGAGGCCGCAATCTGCGCAGTCGCGATCTGGTAATCAATTCGCCACCCGACGTTCTTGGCGTAGGCTTGGCCCCGCTGGCTCCACCAGGTGTAGCAGGCATCCGTTGTATCGGGTTCGAGTTGGCGATAAACGTCGACGTATCCAATTTCGCCAAAGAGACGCGTTAACCAAGCACGCTCTTCCGGTAAAAATCCGGAATTCTTTAGATTGCCTTTCCAGTTCTTTAAATCCACTTCGTGGTGCGCGATATTGACATCCCCACATAAGACGATTTCACGGCCGCTGCGCTTGAGTTCAATTAGATGAGGCATGAATGCCTCGAGGTAACGAAACTTGGCTTCCTGGCGATCTGGCGAGCTTGAGCCGGAAGGCATGTAGACCGAGATAACCGAGAGGGTTTTATAGCGGGCCTCAACGTAACGCCCTTCCGCATCAAACTCGGGATTACCAAAACCATAAATGATGTCATCCGGTTGGTGCGGGGTATAGATGCCACAGCCGCTATAGCCTTTTTTCTCGGCACAGTGAAAGAAGCCCAGCAGATCGCCCGGGCGCATGATGTCTTCATCCAGATCGGGCTCTTGGGCCTTGAGTTCTTGCATGCAGATGAAGTCCGCCTTTTGCTGGAGTGCCCAAGGAATAAAGCCTTTTTTGGCTGCAGAACGGATACCGTTGAGGTTCGCTGAAATGATGCGTAACATGGAGGCCTATGAACTCTAAAAATGTAAATCAATTCGACTTTATCCGTT
>JAIXPY010000198.1 GCA_027486025.1 Burkholderiaceae bacterium | reverse complement strand
GCCAACATCCCCGTTTTAATCGCGGCATGGCTGCCTTTAATGCGAGATGCATTGAGGTAGCCCGCATCGCAACCAATCAGCGCGCCACCTGGAAACACCGTTTGCGGCAAGCTATTTAATCCGCCGGCAGCGATGGCCCTGGCGCCATACTCAAGGCGCTTGCCGCCTTCAAAGGTAGGACGAATAGCAGGATGCAATTTGTAGCGCTGAAACTCTTCAAACGGACTGAGATAGGGGTTCTTGTAGGACAAACCAACTACCAGGCCGACGGCGACCAAATTGCTTCCAAAGTGATACAGGAATGAGCCGCCGTACGTTTGCGCATCGAGTGGCCAGCCTGCGGTGTGCACTACCAGCCCAGGGTGGTGTTGTTCTGGCATCACCTCCCAGAGCTCTTTAATGCCAAGACCATAACTCTGCGGATCGCGATCTCGATTTAAATCAAAACGCTGCATCAGTTGCTTGCCTAAATGGCCCCGAGCGCCCTCGGCAAAGAGGGTGTACTTCGCATGTAGCTCCATGCCGAGCTGAAAGTGATCACCGGGTTTGCCTGATTTGCTAATGCCCATGGAGCCGGTTGCAACACCCCGCACAGCGCCTTGTTCGGTGTACAAAATTTCCGCCGCAGCAAAACCAGGGAATACATCAATGCCAAGTACTTCTGCTTGCGTACCTAACCAGCGGGTGAGGTGAGCAAGGCTAATGATGTAATTGCCCTCATTTTTAAAGCAGGCTGGCAAAATCCAGTTGGGGAATTGGTAGGCTTTTTGCTCGGTCAAAAATAGAAATTGATCAGCGCTGACAGGGGTGTTTAAGGGCGCACCGCGCTCCTGCCAGTCGGGAAACAATTCAGTAAGCGCTCGGGGGTCCATGACTGCCCCCGATAGAATGTGGGCGCCGATTTCAGAGCCTTTTTCGAGAACGCAGACACTGATCTCGCGATCACGGGCAGACGCCAGCTGTTTGGCGTGAATTGCAGCGGAAAGCCCTGCAGGGCCGCCGCCAACAATAACAAGGTCATACTCCATTGCCTCGCGGACGGCGCTGTTATTTGTGTCAAATTCACTCATAGCGCTAGTTTAGTTCTATTCGGGGATGCATTTTGTAGGCCGCTCGCATTTGCCACCTTGGGGCGGCGGAATTGACAGTTGCATCCCAGATGCGCACTAGGGTTATGATTGTGTTTTTCAACTTTTGCATACATTTTTAGGACAAAAGCCCATGAATAAGACCTACCCATCGGCAATCGAGGCATTGCGCGGTGTATTAAAAGACGGCCAGACCATTGCTGTCGGCGGCTTCGGTCTTTGCGGAATTCCCGAGGCCTTGATCGCTGCAGTCCGCGACTTGGGGGCGCAAAACCTTTCTGCCATCTCAAACAATGCTGGTGTCGATGGCTTCGGTCTTGGCTTGTTATTGGAATCGCGTCAAGTTAAAAAAATGATCGCATCCTACGTGGGTGAGAACAAAGAATTTGAGCGCCAGTATTTGGCGGGCGAGCTGGAGCTGGAATTTACGCCCCAAGGTACCCTGGCTGAAAAGCTGCGGGCAGGGGGTTGCGGTATTCCGGGATTTTTTACGAAGACGGGTGTTGGCACACTGGTTGCCGAAGGTAAGGATGTTCGCTCTTTTGATGGCGAAGATTACATCTTAGAGCGTGCATTGATTCCTGACGTTTCCTTAGTCAAGGCGTGGAAAGCGGATCGTGCCGGTAATTTGGTATATCGCTATACCGCACGTAACTTCAATCCCGTGGTTGCGATGGCTGGTAAGGTGACCATTGCTGAAGTAGAAGAGATTGTGGAAAACGGCGAGCTCGATCCAGATCAAATTCATACCCCCAGTATTTACGTTACTCGACTGGTGCTTAATGCCAATCCCGAAAAGCGGATTGAGCAACGCACATTGACACAAGCCGCTTAAAGGAAAAGAAGATGCCTTGGAATAGAGATGAGATGGCAGCGCGCGCTGCTAAAGAATTGCAAGATGGTTTTTACGTCAACCTCGGCATTGGTATGCCGACCTTGGTTGCTAATCACGTTCCTAAAGACATGGAAGTCTGGTTGCAATCGGAAAACGGATTATTAGGGATTGGCCCATTTCCGACTGAGGCAGAAGTGGATGCCGATGTAATCAATGCGGGCAAGCAAACCATCACCTTGATTCCTGGCTCTGCCATTTTTTCTTCGGCAGATTCTTTCGGGATGATTCGGGGTGGAAAAATCAATATTGCTATTTTAGGTGCCATGCAAGTCAGCGAGCATGGCGATTTAGCCAACTGGATGATTCCAGGTAAGATGGTTAAAGGCATGGGCGGCGCGATGGATTTAGTGTCGGGCGTCAAGCATGTGGTGGTCTTGATGGAGCACGTTGCTAAGAAAAAAGACGGCACCGAAGAGATCAAAATTTTGCCTAAATGCACATTGCCCCTGACCGGATTGGGTGTAATTAATCGCATCATTACTGATTTGGGCGTACTCGACATCACTCCCAAGGGCTTAAAGCTGGTGGAGCTAGCTCCCGGTGTGACAAAAGAAGAGGTCATTGCCAAAACAGGTGCCCCGGTAGACGTTACAGGGTTTTGATTTAGTGAAATAATGGGATCAACCATGGTTGATCCCCGTTCTTCCCCTTCTCCAGCAGCACCAGCAAGCGACGCTGATCAGTACAGCCTGTTGCACATTCATAAGCGTGGCGATGCCGCGCATTCCCACCGCCGCGAATCGTCCAACGCATCCCTGCTTGGCTTGGCGCTGGCGATTACCTTTTCATTTGCGATTGTTGAAGCGATTGCCGGCTACCTAGCGGGATCACTTGCCTTACTGTCCGATGCGGCGCATATGGTGACCGATGCCGCCGCACTTGGCCTGGCGCTCTTTGCGCAAATCATTTCCCGGCGTCCACCATCGGTGCGACATTCATTTGGCTTTGGCCGGGCGGAGGCTTTAGCCGCGTTTGTGAATGCGATTGCCATGTTGCTGCTGGTCGCCTGGATTGTTGGCGAGGCCATCACACGGTTTTATACGCCACACATTGTCGATGGATTGACGGTTGCGATTGTTGCTGCGATTGGTCTTGTGATGAACGTGATGGTTGCGGCCATATTGTCGCGTGATAAAAAAAGCGTCAATACGCGCGCTGCCTTAGTGCATGTCATGGGCGATCTATTGGGGTCGATTGCCGCGCTGATCTCCGGCGTCGTAATCTATTTTTCAGGTTGGATGGAAATTGATGCTTGGCTCTCGATCTTAGTTGCCTTGTTGATTCTGAAATCCACCTTTGCCATTCTCAAAGAGTCTTATCACTTTTTGATGGAAGGGGTGCCGCTGAGTATTGACTACATTGCGGTTGGTAAAGACCTCCATGCCGTGAAGGGCGTGCGTGCGGTTCATGATTTGCATGTGTGGGAGATGTCGCCCAATCAGCCTGCCTTAATCGGGCACATTGAAGTCGATTCACTGCGTCAATGGCCGGCGCTCATGCGAAGGATTAATGCGATGCTCTTGGAGCGGCATGGCATTGATCATGTGACCTTGCAGCCAGAGCTAGTATCCGATCTGCAGGATGACGATAATGCCGTTAATAATGGAGCGCCATCGGCAGTACCAGCAGCAGTACCAAAATCGTTTCATCATGGTGAACGCTTTTATGTCGAGTGCGCTAGTAGTAATGCCAGTGGCCTACATCGCATGGCGTATCACACCTGGGGTGATCCCTCTAATCCCCGCGTATTGATCTGTGTGCATGGTCTCACCCGCCGGGGCAGTGACTTTAGGACCTTGGCCGAGGCCATGTGTAAGGACTATTACGTCGTCTGCCCCGATGTCGTGGGGCGGGGCGATTCAGATTTTTTAGAAAATCCCATGCTCTACGGCATTCCTCAGTATGTCGCCGACATGACCACCTTAGTGGCACGTTTAAATGTCACATCGGTAGATTGGTTTGGTACTTCGATGGGCGGCCTGATTGGCATGGTGTATGCCGGTATGCCAGATTCGCCGATACGTCGCATTTTGATTAATGACGTGGGCCCGCGGATTGAGCCTGAATCTCTCAAGCGTTTAAGTTCCTATGTGGGTCAACCCTTTTCTTACTCCAATCGCGCTGAGGCATTAACGGTTTTAAATCGGATCTGCGCCAGTTTTGGTTCCCACACGCCTGAAGAATGGGAGCGCTTAAATGGTCCGCTTTTGCAAGAAGTAAATGATGTCTGGTCACTGCATTACGACCCCAAGATTGTGATTCCATTTGCGGCGGTTAATCCCGTTTTAGCGAAAGCCGGGGAAATGGCATTGTGGAATCACTTTGATGCGATTACGGTGCCCATTTTGATTGTGCGCGGGGGTGATTCGGATTTATTGTCGAGCGCCACTGTCGACGAGATGCTCAGACGCAATCCGCACGCGCGCAGCATCACGATCCCGGGTGTTGGTCATGCCCCTGCCTTTTTAAAGCCGGAGCAAATTGCCCTTGCCGCTGAATTCTTTTCATGAGCACGAAGAAGGACCAGCCCGCCGCTGAGCCTCTGCCAACGCAGTCGGCTTTAGTAGATTCATGGCAGGGCGAGCCACCAGAACAACATCAAGCTGGCGTTCTCAGCATCTTGCAATTACTGCACTTGGATGAGCCTAGTTTGCTGGCCGCAAGCCACCTCGATAGTTCGTTAGGTAAAGAGGCGTTAAGTAAAAAACTAGGGGACGAGTCTGCCCGCTTGCTTGCGGGTTATCGCAGTCTGCGGCAAGCTCAAGCCAAAATAGTGAAAGCCGATGGTGGTGTTAGCGTGGCCGGCCAAGAGGAAGTGCTGCGCAAAATGCTCTTGGCTTTTGGTGATGATTTACGGGTCGTGCTGATTTACCTTGCCTCACGCTTGCAAACCTTACGCTGGATTAATCAGAAAAAAATTCCGATGCAGGCTGCTTGGGCGCAGGCCTTTTTGGATATTGATGCCAGCTTGGCTAATCGCCTCGGTATCTGGCAAATGAAATGGGAAATGGAGGACTTGGCTTTTCGCGTTTTAGCGCCGCCGGTTTACCGCGAGATAGCCACGATGCTCGACGCAAAGCGTGCCGAGCGCGAGGGCTTTATCGTCCGCATCATTGAAGAGCTTAAGCGGGTATTGGGCGAGGCAAGCATATCGGCAGATGTGCAGGGCAGACCCAAACACATTTACAGCATTTGGAAAAAAATGCAGGGCAAATCATTGGACTTTGCTAATTTGTATGATGTGCGGGCATTTCGTCTTTTGGTGGATGATGTGAAGGATTGCTACGCTGCACTCGGTTTAGTACATAACGCCTGGCAACCGATTCCACGCGAGTTTGATGACTACATTGCAAGGCCTAAGCCTAATGGATACCAGTCCTTGCATACCGTTGTCATGGATGCGGATGGCGTTGCGTTTGAAATTCAGATTCGCACGCACACGATGCACCAACAGGCAGAATACGGTCTGGCTGCACACTGGCGTTACAAAGAGGGCGGAGCACCCGTACCCAAAAATGCAGGGGGTACCCACAGCGCAGCGGTAGCCTACGAGCGCCAAATTGCCTGGGCCCGGCAGTTAATTTCTTGGAAAGAGGATGCCTGGGATCAACTAAAGAACCATGCGATTGATGATCACATTTATGTGTTGACGCCGCTCGGCAAAGTGATTGCGCTTGAAAAGGGATCCTCGCCAATTGATTTTGCCTATGCGGTTCACACTGATTTAGGCCACCGTTGCCGCGGCGCGCGGGTAGATGGCTCGATGGTACCGCTCGATACGAGCCTAGCAAACGGCCAAACCGTCGAGATCATTGCGGTTAAGCACGGCGGACCGTCGCGTGATTGGATTAGCCCTGATCGGGGGTACTTGCATTCCCAGCGCGCGCGCAGCCGTGTGCGGGCTTGGTTTAATGCGCTCGACGATGAAGAGGCTGGTACAAGTAACGCAACGAAGTCAAATGCTGAAGCCAAAGGACCTGCAAAGGACAATAAGCCGGATGCGGAGCCTCTGGCGGTCGTATTGCACCAACGTACCCGCTCTACGAAGCCGTCTAGCGACGTGCTGGTCGTCGGGGTTGATTCTTTATTGACGCAGTTGGCGCGCTGCTGTCGCCCAGTGCCGCCCGATGCGATTGCTGGTTTTGTAACCCAAGGGCGGGGTGTATCGATCCATCGGCGCTCCTGCAGTACCTTCCGGGGTTTGCTGGAGCGTGCGCCCGAGCGCGTCATCCAGACCGCATGGAATGCCATGCCCGAGCCTGAAAGCGGGGCATCGTCAGCAAAACAGGCTACCCAAAACCGATCCAAGGTCTTTCCGGCGGATTTGGCGGTCACCGGCCTTGATCGGCCCGAGCTGATGCGTGAGCTGTTTGAGGGCTTATCCCGCCAAGGAATTCATGTGATTGATTTGCGTAAATCGGTACGTCGTGGGATCGCGCAAATTTTGCTGACGGTCGAAATTGCCGATGCCGAGGCCCTGCGGCAAGTCCAAAATAGCTTGGAAGAGTTGAAAGGCGTGACCCAAGTACGCCGGCGGTGATAAACTCTTGTTCTTTATAGGCTCGTAGCTCAGCTGGTTAGAGCACCACCTTGACATGGTGGGGGTCGTTGGTTCGAGTCCAATCGAGCCTACCAACGAAATACCTAGATGGGCGCGGTTGCCGCAAAGCATCCGCGCCTTTTTAGTAATGTATGACGCAGTAAGCCAAATTCAATGGAGATGGAATTTCATGGTTGCAGTCACTCTACCGGACGGATCCAAACGTGAGTTCGACGCACCGGTGCGTGTTCTGGATGTTGCGCAAAGCATTGGTAGTGGTCTTGCTAAAGCAGCATTAGCCGGAATGGTCGACGGCCAGATGGTCGATACCAGCTATTTAATTGAGCGCGATAGTCAGCTGGCCATCATCACCGATAAAAGCCCCGAAGCCCTTGATATTGTTCGGCACTCCACCGCCCACCTCTTGGCGTACGCCGTAAAAGAGTTGTTCCCCGAGGCCCAAGTCACGATTGGCCCGGTGATTGAGAACGGCTTTTACTACGATTTTTCCTTTCATCGCCCCTTCACGCCAGATGATTTAGCCGCCCTTGAAAAGTGCATGGCGGAGCTCGCTAAAAAAGATGAGCCAGTGACGCGTACCGTGATGCCACGTGATGAGGCTGTGCAATTTTTTAAAGACCAAGGCGAGCATTACAAAGCCGAGATCATTGCCAGCATTCCGCAGGGCGAGGATGTGTCGCTCTACACCGAAGGTAAATTTACGGATTTGTGCCGCGGCCCCCATGTGCCATCAACCGGTAAGCTCAAGGTCTTTAAGCTGATGAAGCTGGCTGGCGCGTATTGGCGCGGCGACAGTAAGAACGAAATGTTGCAGCGTATCTATGGCACGGCCTGGCTCAAAAAAGAAGACCAAGATGCCTATTTGCATATGCTGGAGGAAGCTGAAAAGCGTGATCACCGCCGCTTAGGGCGTCACCTGGATTTATTCCACTTTCAGGATGAGGCACCAGGACTGGTGTTTTGGCACCCCAAAGGCTGGTCGATTTGGCAAACCGTTGAGCAGTACATGCGCAAGGTTTATCAGGACGAGGGCTATCACGAGGTGAAGGCGCCGCAGATTTTGGATCGTGGCCTGTGGGAAAAATCAGGTCACTGGGAGAACTACAAAGAGAACATGTTTACGACCGAGTCGGAAAATCGCTCGTACGCACTCAAGCCCATGAACTGCCCGGGGCATGTTCAGATTTTTAACTCGGGCTTGCATAGTTATCGCGAACTACCGCTGCGCTACGGTGAGTTTGGCCAGTGCCATCGCAATGAGCCATCCGGAGCGCTGCACGGATTAATGCGGGTACGCGGCTTTACCCAAGACGACGGTCATATTTTCTGTACCGAGGACCAGATTCAGTCGGAGGTAGCTAGCTTTGATAAGGCAGTTCGGGCGGTCTATGCCGATTTTGGTTTCTCTGAGGTGGACGTGAAGTTAGCTTTAAGGCCTGCCAAGCGCGTGGGCGATGACGCCATTTGGGATAAAGCCGAGGAAGCCTTGCGCGGCGCCCTTAGAGCATCCAGCCAAACCTGGGAAGAATTACCGGGTGAGGGCGCTTTTTACGGTCCCAAGATTGAATACCACCTAAAAGACTCGATTGGCCGTTCTTGGCAATGCGGCACGATGCAGGTCGACTTTTCCATGCCGGCCCGCTTGGGCGCGGAATACGTGGCGGAAGACAATGCCCGCAAGGTACCGGTGATGCTCCACCGGGCAATTGTGGGCTCTTTAGAGCGTTTTATCGGGATTTTGATCGAAAACCACGCTGGAAACATGCCAGTTTGGCTTGCCCCAACCCAGGCAGTTGTCCTCAATATTTCCGAAAATTCAGCCGCTTATGCCCAGCAAGTCCAGCAATTGCTGAAAAAACAAGGGTTTAGGGTGGATGCGGATTTGCGAAATGAGAAAATTACGTATAAAATACGCGAGCACGCATTGCAAAAGCTCCCTTATTCGCTGGTTGTTGGCGATAAAGAGCGTGAAAGTAATACGGTAGCCGTTCGTGCCCGTGGCGGAGTGGATCTAGGTGTAATGCCTTTAGACGCATTCGTTGCCCGACTCCAGCAGGATATATCCCAGAAGGTCGGACCGGAGCTGAATTAAGCTCGGGGGATGACGGTTTTTATTGTTTTTGATGAAGGAATTAGAAGATCGCTACTGAAAAATTGCAACGCATTAATCGGGAAATAACTGCTCCTGAAGTGCGTTTGGTTGGAATCGATGGGG
>JAIXPY010000145.1 GCA_027486025.1 Burkholderiaceae bacterium | reverse complement strand
TTGGCGCGGGCAGCATAGACTGCGGCGCTGTAGCCTGCTGGGCCAGAGCCCAGAATCAGGACTTTGCTGTGTTTCGGAGTAGTAGTCATCCCCTAATTATAGGATTGCTTGATTACAATTAGGGAACATGGCTAAATCGACCCAATCCCCTAGTAAATCCACGCTACCGCCCCAGGATGGCGGGCAGGGACGAATGCCTCGCCTTTTCTTGGAAATCCGTTGGTTTTTGACCTTAGGCCTGTGCCTTGGCCTGATTGCGATTCTCCTCACCTATTCCAAGTCCGACCCTGCTTGGTCGCATGCCAGTTTTGAAGCGCCAAGTAATGTGGGCGGTCGTTTTGGGGCCTGGACTGCCGATTTATTGCTCTATATTTTTGGGGTTTCCGCCTTTTGGTGGGTTGTACTCTTTGGGCGCCGCGTGATCGCCGGTTGGCGTGAGCTGTGGAGCGTTCCCTTGCCACTCGACCTAGACGCCAAGCCTGATTCGTTATTGGTGCGCTGGCTTGGTTTTGGATTAACCCTGTGTTCGAGTATGGGTCTTGAGTCGATTCGCTTGCACTCCCTAGCGATTCCCTTGCCGAGGCCTCCAGGCGGCATATTGGGCGAGTTAATTGGCGATCCATTGGTGATGGCCCTTGGCTTTACCGGATCGACTGTATTGCTGCTGTTTGGTCTGTTTGCTGGCCTCTCCTTGTTTTTGCGTTTCTCTTGGTTAAATGTTGCCGAGCAGGTGGGCCGATCCCTGGAGATTGCCTATCGCCGTCTACGCGAGCGCCGAGAACGTGTTGAGGACTTGAAGATCGGCGAGCAAGCCGCCGAAGAGCGTGAGGAGTTTGTTGAAGAAGTACGTGGTCGGGTTGAAATTGCCCCGGCTGTCCAGATCGTGCGAGCGCCCTTGCAGATTGCCAAGAGTGTACGAGTCGAGCGCGAGAAACAGCAACCCTTGTTTGTGGATATTCCCGATTCCGAATTACCACCCCTTTCGTTATTGGATGAGGTGCCTGAAGCGAAGGAAACCATTTCTGCTGACATCTTAGAATTTACTTCGCGCCTAATTGAGCGCAAGCTGGACGAATTCGGTGTTGAAGTAAAAGTAATTGCAGCCTACCCCGGCCCAGTCGTCACACGTTATGAAATCGAGCCAGCCATTGGTGTGAAGGGCAGTCAGATTGTCAATTTGTCGCGCGATCTATCGCGATCATTGGGCCTCGTTAGCTTGCGTGTCGTGGAGACCATTCCCGGTAAAACCTGCATGGCTTTGGAATTGCCGAACCCCAGCCGCCAATCCGTTTACCTTTCCGAGATTCTCAGCTCGCAGGTATACAACGACAACCACTCCTTGTTGACCTTGGCTTTAGGTAAAGACATTTCGGGTAGTCCGATGGTGGCGGATTTGGCTAAGATGCCGCATTGCTTGGTAGCGGGTACCACGGGCGCCGGTAAGTCGGTTGGTATTAACGCGATGATTTTATCGATCCTGTTTAAAGCCAAGCCCGATGAAGTGCGTTTAATCTTGATTGATCCCAAGATGTTGGAAATGGCGATGTACGACAAGATTCCACATTTGCTGTGCCCCGTTGTAACCGACATGAAGCAGGCTTACAACGCCCTCAATTGGGCCGTGAATGAGATGGAGCGCCGCTACAAACTCATGAGTAAGTTTGGTGTGCGTAATTTGGCGGGCTTTAATAAAAAGATTCTCGAAGCAGAAGAAAAAGGTGAGAAGCTGACGAACCCATTTAGCTTGACGCCGGATGATCCTGAGCCAATCTACAAAGCCCCTGTGATTGTGATTGTGATCGACGAGCTGGCCGACCTAATGATGGTCTCCGGCAAAAAGATCGAAGAACTCATTGCGCGCATTGCACAAAAAGCGCGTGCAGCCGGCATCCATTTGGTACTCGCGACACAGCGGCCCAGTGTGGACGTGATTACAGGCTTGATCAAAGCCAACGTGCCGACGCGAATTTCATTTCAGGTGAGCAGCAAAATTGATAGTCGTACTATCCTAGATCAGCAGGGTGCCGAGGCCCTGTTAGGTATGGGTGACATGCTCTATATGGCTCCCGGTGCCGGCCTTCCAGTAAGGGTGCACGGCGCCTTTGTATCGGACGATGAAGTGCACCGCGTAGTCGAGTGGCTCAAAGAGAAAAGTGAAGCCAACTACATCGAAGGTGTTCTTGAAGGCGCTGATGAGTCTAATATGGACGTGCTCAGTGGTAGTGGCAGCGGCGAAGCCGACCCACTCTACGATCAAGCCGTCGCAGTGGTTTTAGAGCACAAGCGCGCATCGATATCACTGGTACAGCGCCATTTGCGCATTGGCTATAACCGCGCAGCCCGTTTGTTAGAGGATATGGAAAAAGCCGGCATGGTCTCCAAAATGAGCGGCAGCGGTAACCGTGAAATCCTTGTCCGCGGTTCTGAATAAGTATTTATGTTAATCCGTTTTTTAAGTAGCGCTTTTTGCGCTCTCCTGTTTTCAATCTCCAACACTTCTTACGCGCAAGATGCGCAAAGTGGCGTTGAGCAATTGCGGCAATTTGTACGTCTATCCAAAACAGCGGAAGGGGAGTTTGTTCAGCAACAGTTGCGTGCCCCTAAGCCCAATGAGCCCCAAGATAAAGGCCTAAAAGTCATCCGCAAAACCGAAGGGCGTTTTATATTCCAGCGTCCTGGCCGCTTCGTATGGGACACCAAAAGGCCCTTTGAGCAGCGTTTGATTGCCGATGGCAAGCAGCTCATTATGTGGGACAAGGATTTAAATCAAGCGACCTTTCGGCCTGCAGGGCAGGTTTTAGCATCGACCCCAGCCGCCATCTTGTTTGGAGAGGGGGCGCTTGAGCAACACTTCGATCTGGAAGAGGGTGCCGAACGTTCTGGTCTGCGCTGGGCAAACCTCAAGCCTAAGGCGAAGCCATCTGCCGGCAGTAATGACTTGCCTTATACGTCGATCGCCATTGGCATGAGCGGCGGCTTGCCTCGGGCTTTGGAGTTGATGGATGGCTTGGGTAGCGTGGTGCAGCTTAGCCTAACGCAAATTCAGCTCAATATTGCTTTGCCTGCAGGTACCTTTACCTTCACGCCGCCTGCTGGCGCCGAAGTCTTGCGCTTAAAATAACGATTCGCATAAAAGTAAAACACCATGATTGATCCCCAACTCCTTCGTAAAGACATTACTGCGGTAGCGGCGCGCTTAGCTACCCGTAAATTTATTCTGCCGGTTGAGCAATTCAATGCCTTAGAGGCCGAGCGTAAGCAGTTGCAGTCGCGCACAGAAGAGTTGCAAGCCAAACGCAATCAACTCTCTAAAACCGTTGGTATGAAAAAAGCCAAAGGCGAGGACGCTGCTGCAGAAATGGCTGAAGCCACCCAGGTGAATGCTGACATGGAGGCGGGCGCGATTCGCCTTTCCATTTTACAAACCGAGATCGCCGATTTTGTGGCAGGCATTCCGAATCTGCCGGATGAGTCGGTGCCGGTGGGCAAAGACGAAAAAGACAATGTCGAAGTAAAGCAGTGGGGCACCATTCCAACTTTTGCATTTACCGTGAAAGACCACGTCGATTTAGGCGCACCCCTTGGACTCGATTTTGAATCGGCTGCCAAGATTAGTGGCTCACGCTTTGTGGTACTCAAAGGACAGCTTGCGAAGCTGCATCGCGCTTTAGCTCAATTGATGCTGGATGTGCATACCGGACAGCACCACTACGAGGAACTCTATGTTCCTTTTATGGTGAATGCCGCCTCGATGCGCGGCACCGGCCAGTTACCCAAGTTTGAAGAGGATCTCTTTAAGGTCCCACGCAAAATGGGTGAGGGCGAAGAGGGCAGTCAAGAGCGTATTGAAAACTTCTATTTAATTCCGACGGCGGAAGTGCCGGTCACGAATTTAGTGCGCGACACCATTACTGCAGCAGAGGCGCTACCCCTCAAGTACGTTGCTCACACGCCTTGCTTTCGGTCGGAGGCCGGTAGTTATGGACGCGATGTGCGCGGCATGATTCGCCAGCACCAATTTGAAAAAGTTGAGCTCGTGCAAATCGCTAAACCCGATCAATCCATGCAATTACTGGAAGAATTAACACGGCATGCTGAAACCATTTTGGAGATGCTGGAGCTGCCTTACCGCCGTGTATTGCTTTGCACTGGCGATATGGGCTTTGGTAGTAGCAAAACCTATGATTTAGAAGTGTGGATTCCATCGCAAAACGCCTACCGGGAAATCAGCTCCTGTTCCAATATGGGCGACTTTCAGGCCAGACGGATGCAGGCCCGTTACAAGGTCGGCAACAATAAACCTGAGCTACTGCATACCCTAAATGGTTCGGGTTTGGCGGTTGGTAGAACGGGCGTTGCTCTTCTTGAGAATTTCCAGCAGGAAGATGGCAGTATCCGGATACCTAAGGCCCTGCAGCCCTATATGGGCGGCATCACCAGCCTAAAGCCCAAGGCTTAAGTATCCCAACGCTATAATTGCGGTTTGATTCGGAGAGGTGGCAGAGTGGTCGAATGTACCTGACTCGAAATCAGGCGTACTGTCAAAGGTACCGTGGGTTCGAATCCCACCCTCTCCGCCAGAAGCATAAAACCCTTACAAATTAACAGTTTGTAAGGGTTTTTTTATTTCATTCAAGCCATGTATTTAACCCATGTGGTACTAAAGATTTGTTCATTTAGGAACAAATTGCCAAATTCTCCCGTTCCTGTGCCTTCTACTGTTACATAAACAGGTTCAAAAAGGGTTTAAATCATGTCTAAACGAGTTTGTATCTACGCAAGGGTTCTACAAGTAAACAGACTGTAGAGAATCAAATACAAGTCTTAAAAGAGTATTCAGACAGGTGCGGATATCAAATCACGAAAATCTATTCAGATAACGGTGTCTCAGGAGCAAAAAGGCAGAAAAGACCGACCGGCACTGGATCAAATGATGAAAGATGTAGTGCATCGCAAGTTCGTCATGGTGTTGGTATGGTCTGTGGATAGATTAGGTCGCTCAGTCAGTCATTTGGTGGAGTTATGAACGAACTCAATGAACTCAAGATTGATTTGTATTTCAATCAACAGAGTATTGATACATCAACATCATCAGGTCGGATGATCTTTGGAATCTTCGGATGTATTTCAGAGATGGAACTGTAATACCCCCATATAAGTAAACATTTTAGAAGTGGAATTTTCTGTTGTTTATGGCAGTATTTACAACAGGAGGTTTTATGAAGAAATCCAGGTTTACAGAAAGCCAAATCGTGGCG
>JAIXPY010000009.1 GCA_027486025.1 Burkholderiaceae bacterium | reverse complement strand
TTGCCTGAAGCAGCTAGAGAACACCCCAACCCATGACGGATAGCCCTTTTTATGCCACTCAGGCTTTGACCTGTTAGGCCGAATTTTATGGATGATCACAAAAAACGCGTTATTGAAACAGCTCTCTTGTGCGCGCAAGAGCCCATTACAGCAATGGATCTGACGCGCCTGTTTAACGACGATGCCAGCCAAGCCGATATTGAAACCGCCTTGACGGCGATTCAGGAGGACTGGCAAGACAAAGGCATGGAGCTCGTGCATATCGCCACCGGCTGGCGCTTTCAGAGTCGCCTCTCGATGCGCGAGTATTTGGATCGACTTACCCCAGAAAAGCCACCGAGGTATTCCCGCGCAGTAATGGAAACTTTAGCCATCATCGCCTATCGTCAGCCCGTCACCCGCGGTGAAATTGAAGAGATCCGCGGTGTTGCTGTTAGTAGTAATGTGATGAAGCAACTCGAAGACCGCGGCTGGGTAGAGGTGATTGGTCATAAGGAAACGATTGGTCGTCCTGGTCTCTATGCGACTACGAAACAATTTCTCGATGATTTAAGCCTACCGAATTTGCAAAGCCTCCCTTTATTGGAAGATGCTGCGCCGACCTTTGAGTCCTTGGGTCAAGGCGTGATTGAGTTTGATCAAACGGCCACAGTCGAGACCGTCATCACCATGGAAGAGGGCAGCAGCTCTGATGATCAGCAAGAGGCCAAGCCTGCATCCGGTGACGAAGCCGGAGTCCAGTCCGATGACGAGCCTAAGCTCGATAACACAGCAAACCATTAATGACATCTTCTAACGAAACCAATTCTGCAGCACCTAATTTGAATGTCGCACCCGTCGGCAGTGATAGCGGTACAGGTAGTGCCGCCTCAGAAAATAAAAGTGAAGCGCCCGATGGTGCGCCTAGCGGCGAACAGGGCGAACGTCGTCCCCGTCGTTTTGGTAAGCACCCGTTTAAGAACCGTAAACCCCGTGGTGATAGGCCGCCACGCCCAGAGGGTGGTGAGCGTAAGCCTCATACACCAGGCGAACAAAAAGTAAAACCCACATTTGATCCCGCTCAAAGTGATGCCTTGTTTGCTTCGGTTGTCTCGGGTGAATTTGACGCAGCCCTCGATGCGCCTGAAGCAGAAACCGGCAATCCGGATTTCGCTAATTCCTCGGATGAAATTGCAATCTCCCATCAGGCCGGCGTAGAGCGCAGTGCTAATCGCCAGCATGATCACGATGAACTCGATGGGCCCACCGATGATGAGATGGGGAGCTTGCAGTTTACGAATGTGGATGAGTTGCCGCTCAGTTTGCGGGACGAGGTATGGTCTGATTTAGATGGTCTTGATGATGACGCGGACGATGAAGATACCGTCAAGCTACACAAGGTATTGGCCGATGTAGGCATGGGTTCGCGCCGCGAGATGGAAGATTTAATTGTGCAAGGCCGGGTATCGGTTAATGGCATGCCCGCCCACATTGGTCAGCGCGTAGGTCCTACTGATCAAGTGCGCATTAATGGCAAGGCAGTACACCGTAAAATTCAGACCAAGCCACCCCGCGTTATTTTGTATCACAAGCCCTCAGGTGAAATTGTTAGCCAAGCCGATCCCGAGGGCCGTCCGACGGTGTTCGATCGATTGCCGAAGCCCCGACAAGGTCGCTGGATTGCAGTTGGTCGACTCGACTTTAATACTGAAGGTTTGTTGTTGTTTACAACCTCGGGCGAACTAGCCAATCGACTGATGCATCCCCGTTACGGTGTTGAGCGTGAATACGCTGTGCGCATTTTGGGTGAGCTCAGTGATGAGCAGCAGTCGCAATTAAAGACAGGCATTCAGTTGGATGACGGTCAAGCACGCTTTCTGCGCCTTGCCTCCGGTGGCGGTGATGGTGCAAACCGTTGGTATCACGTGGCCTTAACGGAAGGGCGTAACCGTGAGGTGCGCCGGATGTTCGAGGCCAGTGGTCATACGGTTTCGAGGTTAATTCGTACGCGCTATGGAATCTTTTTATTGCCCCCGCGTTTGCGCCGCGGCAAATGGGAAGAAATTCCAAACGAAGGCGTTGCCCAGCTGATGAAAGCAGCCGGCCTCAAAGTGCCCCAAGCAAGTGATAAGGGTCGCTCCAATCCATCGGGTCGTGGCGACTCCAATGCGGTCAGGGGAGATGATTTCCAACCAGATCCAATGCAAACCTCGGTCTCTTATTGGGGCTCGCGTGAAGCATTAACCATGGCCAATCAGCATCATGGACTGACGCACCAAGGTAAAAATGCAAAACCCGGCGGCGGCCAGGGCCAGGCAGGTAGAGGTCGGGGCCAAGGTCAAGGCCAGGGTGGCCGGGCAGGCGGCCAAGGTCAAGGACAGGGCGGAAGAGCTAAAAAAGTCCACCATGGCCACGCCTTTAACCCCCAATCTCCTCAGGGACCCGGGGCTGGCGGACCGAAGCGGGGTGCTCCCAAAGGACGCAAACCCTTCCATAAAGGGCCTAAAAAACCGCGAAATCCAAGCGAAAGCTTCTGATTTCACTCAGGTTTTGGCGTAATCGGCTATAATCTTAACCGTACTTGCAATACAGTAGTTTGCAGTGCTGTTTTACCGGCTGATGTTGCGATCAACGTAAGCTGGCCTGTTCTGTAGTTCGGAATATGGGCTTTGAAGCCCATTTTTTTTTGCCATTTTTGTAGCAAGGGGTGTTGTGCGAGAGCAGCAGATTATTTCTGCCGAGTTGGGAAATCTGGGTTACGCGCTAGTCGATATTGAGCGCGAAGCCGGTGGTTTGCTACGTGTAACGATTGAGAACCAAGACTACGAACGTTTAATTACGGTCGAGGATTGCGAAAAAGTAAGTCACCAGTTGAGTTACTCCTTGCCGGTGGAAAACATTCCGTATGAACGACTGGAGATCTCGTCCCCTGGACTGGATCGCCCCGTCAAAAGCGCAGCTGATTTTGTGCGGTTTGCGGGTTTTGAGGTTGATCTGAAACTGCGTGTTGCAGTGTCTGGTCGTAAGAATTTTCGTGGCGTATTGGAGGGGCTCATCGCAGGAAGCGTTGACTCACCCGATGCCAAGTTTGGTTTGTTGTTTGAGGCGAGCGATGGTGCAGAGTCTCAGTTGGAGTTTTCCCTTGCCGAGGTCGATAAGACTCGGTTGGTCCCTGTCATTGATTTCAAAGGAAGAAAATCATGAGTCGTGAAGTTCTCATGTTGGCTGACGCCCTTGCGCGTGAAAAAAACGTTGATCGTGAAATTGTTTTCGAGGCACTCGAGCTTGCGCTCGC
>JAIXPY010000164.1 GCA_027486025.1 Burkholderiaceae bacterium | reverse complement strand
TGTAAATGACTCGATTGTACGAATGAACCGTAGTTTTTACACCATTATGGCGGCGCAATTTTTTTCGTCGCTGGCTGATAACGCACTCCTCATTGCGGCTATTGCACTCCTAATCCAGCTTGACGCTCCGGATTGGATGACCCCATTGCTAAAGCTATTTTTTGTGCTTTCTTACGTCCTTCTGGCCGCCTTTGTGGGTGCGTTTGCAGACTCTAGGCCCAAGGGCAATGTGATGTTCATCACGAACACCATTAAGTTTGTAGGCTGTGCGGTCATGTTGTTTGGTAGCCATCCCTTGCTGTCGTACGCCATTGTCGGTCTTGGTGCTGCGGCCTATTCCCCTGCCAAATACGGCATCCTCACCGAATTACTCCCCCCAGAACGCTTGGTGGCAGCCAATGGCTGGATTGAGGGCTTGACCGTCGGCTCGATTATTTTGGGTACGGTTTTGGGCGGAGTGCTCATTAGTGTCGGCGTTTCATCGCGCCTACTCGGGTTTGACCTGCCGGTCATTGAAACCGGCATCGATACACCGGCCGAAGCGGCTATTTTGGTCATCATGGTGATTTACATCATCGCGGCAATGATTAATCTCAAAATCCCTGATACCGGCGCTCGTTACGTCGCCCAAAAAACCAATCCGATTGAGTTAGTGCAAGACTTTGCCCACTGCTTTAGAACACTATGGAATGACCGTTTAGGTCAGATCTCCTTGGCCGTAACCACGCTCTTTTGGGGTGCTGGCGCCACCTTGCAATTCATTGTGCTCAAGTGGGCAGAAGTCGCGCTCAATATGAGTCTTTCGCAGGGCGCTATTTTGCAAGCCATCTCTGCAGTAGGCGTGGCTGGCGGTGCAGTGTGGGCAGCTAGTCGCATTCCCCTAAAGCAATCCTTGAAGGTATTGCCATATGGGGTTGTGATGGGTCTTGTGGTTTGCGTCATGGCCATCTATCACATCGACATGATTCCGCCGATTGTGCTGGTGGAGTTTGACAAAATGAAACTCACGCTCAATATGATTCCGCCGTATGCGCTGCTGATCTTAGTTGGCTGGCTTGCAGGCTACTTTGTAGTGCCGATGAATGCTCTCTTACAGCATCGTGGCCACGTCTTGCTCTCCGCAGGCCATTCGATTGCAGTGCAAAACTTCAATGAAAATTTGTCTGTCCTCAGCATGCTGTTGTTGTACGCCTTACTCATCTGGCTTGATGTACCTATTGCCTTTGTGATTACTGGATTTGGTTTGTCGGTCAGTATCATCATGATTCTCATCATGCGCCGGCATGCACGCAACCAAGCGGAGTATGACTCCCTCCACCTGATTGGCGAAAGCAAACACTAGTAATCAGTTTGTAAGTTTGGTGTTTAAAGACTTTGCAATACCGAGCGGGCGAGCAGTAAATCTTCCCAAAGCAAAGCCTTCTCTTGTGGTCTTGCCAAGACTTGTGCCAATTCCAGCGTTGCAATCAAAGGCACTTCTGTTTCGCCGTGCATCAAGGAATGGATAGCGCCACGCAACTCAGTTAAGGGGGCGTTTTCCCCTGTTAAGCGCTGCGCACTGGCCGCGCCAAATGCAATCGCAACCAGCGGTACTGTGCTGGATTCGATCAGCGCATCAATATTCGCCTTTTGGTCTTGCCAGGCCCAAGCGCTATTCGGCAAGCCCAGCACCCGCACAATATTTTGAAATAAAGTAAAGGCATCACCTTGGGGCTTAGTCCCAATAAAAATCCAGCGGCCGCTAATCTCAGTTACATGCGCCGATGGATTTGCTGTGGGCTCAGAGGATGCTTGGGCATTACTTTGAGGAACTACTGCCGCATTCAAAGGCGCGCTGAGACTGGAACGATCGACCCATTCTGTAATGCCCATTTCCTTTAAAAAGGAGGAGCGCATGCTGGAGCCATTGGGCGGAATCATATTCATTGTGCTTCTAGAGTAATTGATTTTGCCATCACACCCGCATCTTCACGCTTGCCGGTCACTTCATCGGCTGGGTAATAGGCCCTGCGCACGCCAATGATGCCGTAACCCATGCGCTCATACAATTTCACTGCAGGAATATTGGAGGGACGCACCTCGAGAATAATGCGACTCATTTTCTGCCGCATCGCAATGCCCTCAATGGCCTGCATTACACGACTGCCAATGCCATTGCGTCGCAATGCGGGGTCGATGGTGATATTGAGTAAATGCAATTCGTCAACGGCAGGATACAAAATGCAATAGCCCCACAAGCCAGGCAAATGCGGCGGTAGCTCTGCATTTGCAGTCATCTCCGGCCGAATGCAATAAGCCCAATGTCCTGCAGTCAGCGAATCCAAAAAATTACCTTGTGTCCAAGGATGACTATGCGATATAGCCTCCAAGGACATGACTGCGCGCATATCCGATGGCTGCATCGGCATAAATGTCAACTGGGCATCCTGGGTACTCGTCATTTGAGGCATGAATAAGAAAGGGAATACTGCAAAAAATAAACAGTTCTATTTTGCACTACGTTCAGCACTTGTCAGCGCTACTTTATTGCGGACATACAAGGGCTCCAATTGATCTACGGCAATGAGCTGTCCTTTAGCCAACATCGCCTTTGCAGAGCGCAATACGCCGCTCGCACTGACTCCAAGAGTCCCATCCAACCGACTGGAAGGTAAATACTCCTCAAAATGGCCGGGGTATTGCGTGACTGCACTACCAAACACGCACTCACTCATGCCGATCTGGACATCTTCGGGCTTGCTCAGTTGTATCTCGCCAAGCCGTTCAGGCAATACCGTATTGTTGCTGCCTGCCTGCGCAGCTTTCATCACGCTGTAATTAGCCCAATACACTTCACCCATGCGGGCATCAATCGCCACCGTGAGTTGGTGTTTGCTGGCATCCATCGCCTGTATCAACGGGTGATTGATTGCAATTGCAGCGATGGCATCCAGGCTTGCAACTGGCGCAACGGGCAAATAGCTAGCAAGGGCCAAGCCTTGCACCACCGCAACCCCTAAGCGCACTCCGGTAAAGGCGCCCGGACCGATGCCCACAGCAATCGCATCCAAGTCCCGCAAAGTGATTCCTTCGTGCTGCAGTAATTCTGTAATCCATGGCAAGAGATGCTGGCTGGCTCCCGGCCCCAGTAACTCATGACGCTCCAGCACGCCTTCAGTTGATGGATCAATCGACAGCGCAACCGAACACCAAGCCGATGAAGTATCGATCGCCAGAATGGGTTTCAAGAACAGAACCTTAGGACGACAGTGCTTGAATGATGTCCGGCGGCGCCTGAACCAGCTCAATCAGAACGCCCTCACCCCCGAATGGAAATTCATCATTGCCTTTGGGGTGGATAAAAGTAATATCGTGGCCTGCGGCCCCTTTACGAATTCCACCAGGAGCAAAGCGGAGGCCTTTACTGCTGAGCCAGTCATGGGCTATCTGCAAATCATCGACCCAAAGGCCAATATGATTCAGAGGTGTTTGATGTACTGCTGGTTTTTTGGCAATATCCACTGGCTGCATCAAATCCACTTCAACCTCATGCGCCCCTTGACCGATGGCGCAGATGTCTTCGTTGACGTTTTCGCGCTCGGATACATAAGTGTCTTTGAAGGTAAAGCCAAGCAAATCGATCCATAAGGAACGCAAACGCTCTTTATCTTCGCCGCCAATGGCAATTTGCTGAATACCTAAAATACGAAATGGCCTTGCATCAGTCATGCTCTGTCCTTTATTCAAAGCGAATAATGATTTGATCCACCGCTAGGCTATCGCCCTCTTTAGCCAGGATTTCAGAAACAACGCCATCCTGTAATGCCGAGAGGGTATTTTCCATTTTCATGGCCTCTATTGAGGCAAGTTTCTGGCCTGCTGTAACGTGATCACCGGCCCGCACCAATAATTTAGTCAAAAGCCCTGGCATCGGCGATAAGACCATTTTGGAGGTGTCCGGTGGCAACTTGACTGGCATGCGTGCCTGCATCTCAGCACCAAGTGGGCTTAAAACGATGCATTCGTATTGCGCCCCATCGAGTACCAAATAGTAACGAATGCCTCGGCGCTCGACTTGTGCCGATATGAACTGCGTACCATTGATGGTGGCATTCAGAACAATTTGTCCTGGACGCCATTCGCTAACAATGTCGTAGCGACTAATACCGTCGGCGGTTTCGATATAAACCGAGTAGATGCCATCCTTTTGCTCAACCCGCGTCGGTAAATGGATGGGGTCATTCATCGAGCCTACCCGTTTTCCGGTTACCAATACAAACTGTTTGGTAATTTGCATCTCATGCCCTGGCAGCTGACCGTCAATCACCTGAATGTATTCTAAATACCGGGTGCGCATGAAAGTAGCTAGCGCAGCTAGGCGATTGGGATCGGCCGGCTGTACTGAATCACGCTGAAATCCATTGGGGTACTCTTCCGGAATAAAGCCGGTTGTGAAATCGCCCGAAACAAAGCGTGGATGTTGCAAGAGCGCTGCCTGAAACGCAATATTGGAATGAATTCCGCGTATCACAAATTGATTGAGTGCGTGGCGCATTTTATGAATCGCATCCATCCGATCACGGCCATGCACAATCAGCTTGGCAATCATCGAGTCATAGTACATCGGAATTTCACCGCCCTCATACACTCCCGTATCGACACGAACACCGTTTTCTTCTGCTGGAGGACGGTATTTTACGAGGCGGCCCGTCGATGGTAAAAAGTTGCGGAAGGGATCGTCGGCATTAATCCGGCACTCCATGGACCAGCCGTCGAGCTTGATCTGGTCTTGAGTGAACGATAGTTTTTCACCAGCAGCAACCCGAATCATTTGCTCTACTAAATCCAGTCCCGTGATCGATTCCGTCACGGGATGCTCAACTTGCAGGCGGGTATTCATCTCCAAAAAGTAAAAGGATTTGTCTTTTCCGACGACAAACTCGACTGTACCAGCCGATTGGTAATTGACAGCGCGCGCCAAGGCAACGGCTTGCTCACCCATGGCTTTACGAAGGGCTGGATCAATAAAAGGCGATGGCGCTTCTTCAATCACTTTTTGGTGACGGCGCTGGATCGAGCAATCACGCTCCCAGAGATAGACGATATTGCCGTGGGCATCGCCGAGTATCTGAATCTCAATGTGGCGCGGGCCCTCGACAAACTTCTCAATAAATACACGGTCGTCACCAAAGCTATTGAGGGCTTCGGTACGGCAGGCCGCAAAACCTTCAAACGCCTCTTGATCATTGTGCGCAACCCGCAAGCCTTTACCACCGCCGCCAGCCGATGCTTTGATCATCACGGGATAGCCAATGTCCTTGGCAATTTTGACCGCGACGTCTGGACTATCAATCGCCTCGTTAAAGCCAGGAATCGTGTTGACCTTCGCTTCCATGGCTAATTTTTTGGAGGCAATCTTATCGCCCATGGCGGCAATCGCCCCAAACTTAGGCCCAATAAAGACAATGCCCTCTTCTTCACAGCGCCGTGCAAATTGCTCGTTTTCAGATAAAAATCCATAGCCTGGATGCACTGCTTCCGCGCCAGTCTCTTTACAAGCCTGAATAATGCGGTCCATCACCAAATAGGATTCGCGCGATGGCGCAGGTCCAATGCAAACAGCCTCATCGGCCATTTGCACGTGCCTTGCTTCGCGATCGGCCTCCGAAAAAACAGCAACGGTTTCAATGCCCATGCGTTTGGCCGTTTTAATCACGCGGCACGCAATCTCGCCACGATTGGCGATCAGTATCTTTTTAAATAGAGTGGTTTTCATGTGATCGTGCTTATCCATTACAGGGGAATATTGCCGTGTTTACGCTCTGGATTTTTGAGGTCCTTGTCTTTGAGCATGGCCAGTGACCGTGCAATGCGCTTGCGTGACTCATGCGGCAAGATCACGTCATCGATGTAGCCACGCCGACCTGCCACAAAGGGATTGGCAAACTTAGCTTTGTACTCTGCTTCGCGTGCAGCAATCTTTTCAGGATCACTTTTTTCTTCGCGGAAGATGATTTCGACAGCGCCTTTCGGGCCCATCACCGCAATCTCGGCCGAGGGCCATGCAAAATTCACATCACCGCGCAGGTGCTTGGATGCCATCACGTCATAAGCGCCACCATAGGCTTTGCGCGTAATCAGGGTTACTTTTGGCACGGTGCAGTCGGCATAGGCGTAGAGTAATTTCGCGCCATGTTTAATAATGCCGCCATACTCTTGTGCAGTACCGGGCATAAAGCCAGGAACATCCACTAGGGTGACGACGGGAATGTTGAAGGCGTCACAAAAACGCACAAAACGGGCGGCCTTGATCGATGCTTTAATGTCTAAGCAACCCGCCAAAACCAGAGGTTGATTGGCGACGATGCCAATCGTTTGCCCTTCGATCCGACCAAAACCAATCAAAATATTTTTGGCGTAATCGGGTTGCAATTCAAAGAACTCCCCGTCGTCTGCAATCTTGCGAATCAACTCATGCATGTCATAGGGTTGATTGGGATTGGAAGGTACCAGGGTATCCAGTGAATAATCCGGCGCCTCATCGCGCCGAGCTGAGCGCAAAATCGGTGGTTTTTCTTTATTCGATAAGGGCAAGTAGTTGAAGAAGCGGCGCAGCATCATGATCGCCTCAACGTCATTCTCAAAGGCTAGATCACACACCCCGGATACGGTTGAGTGGGTTACTGCTCCGCCCAGCTCTTCTGCGGTTACATCTTCGTGGGTCACGGTCTTAACAACCTCAGGACCTGTTACAAACATATAGGAACTGTCTTTCACCATAAAAATAAAGTCGGTCAACGCTGGCGAGTACACCGCGCCGCCAGCAGACGGGCCCATGATTAAGGAGATTTGTGGAATCACGCCGGAGGCGGTCACATTGCGCTGAAAAATATCGGCATAGCCGCCCAAGGAAGCAACTCCTTCCTGAATGCGAGCGCCGCCCGAATCATTTAAGCCAATGACGGGAGCACCGACTTTCATGGCCTGGTCCATGATCTTGCAAATCTTCTCGGCATGGGCTTCGGATAAAGAACCACCCAGAACCGTAAAGTCTTGAGAGAAGACAAACACCAGTCGTCCATTGATCATGCCGTAACCCGTGACAACGCCATCGCCAGGTACAGTTTGATCAGCCATCCCAAAATCGGTGCAGCGGTGCTCGACAAACATATCCCATTCTTCAAAGCTGCCAGCGTCCAGGAGCAATTCAATGCGCTCACGGGCGGTTAACTTGCCTTTGGCATGCTGTGCCTGAATCCGTTTTTGTCCGCCGCCAAGGCGCGCTAGCTCGCGTTTGGCTTCTAGCTGATGGATGATGTCTTGCATACTGACTCCTTAGAAAGAGGTGTGGCCCATTGCCTCAAGTAAGCGCCTTGCAGCAACTGAGGGGGCGATGGTTCCGAGATTGACGGCATTGCTCAATTCGGGGAGCAAGGCCTGAACCGCAGGATTATTTTTAAACGCACTTTTGAGGCCGGCATCGATTCGCTCCCACATCCAAGAGCCGGCCTGCAGTTGACGCCGGGCAGCCAATCGACCATTGGCCGTTTGCAGCTTCTGGAAGCGCAGAATGTGATCCCATAAATCGGGGATGCCAGTCCCTTGCAGTGCAGACAAGGACATGACCATGGGATGCCAATACTCCGCATCGTGCGTGGCGTGATCTGGATTTCCTTGAAAGCCTAATAATCGCAGTGAGCTGGTAATAAATGCTTGTGCGCGCATGGCGGCATTTGGATCAATGTCGGCTTTATTGATGACAATAAAGTCAGCCAACTCCATGACCCCTTTTTTAATCGCCTGCAAATCATCGCCCGCATTGGGTAATTGCAATAGTAAAAATAAGTCTGTCATGCCGGCTACAGCGGTTTCGCTCTGACCAACGCCCACAGTTTCCACAATCACGACGTCATGCCCAGCCGCTTCGGCCACTAAAAGTGCTTCACGGGTTTTTTCAGCTACGCCGCCCAGCGTTCCAGAGGACGGACTCGGCCTGATAAATGCACTTTCATGCACCGATAGCCGCTCCATCCGGGTCTTGTCACCCAAAATCGATCCACCCGAAATGCTGGACGATGGGTCGATTGCCAGAACAGCCACGCGGTGACCACGATCAATTAAATAGAGTCCTAGGGTTTCAATCAGAGTTGACTTCCCTACTCCCGGAACTCCGGAGATGCCCAAACGAAAAGACTTTCCTGTCTTAGGTAGCAAGGCATTGAGCAACTCATCTGCGCGCTTGCGATGGTCGAGGCGAGTGGACTCGAGCAGAGTAATCGCCTTGGCTAAGGCGCGGCGCTGCACCGGCCCGGATGGACCCGTAATCGCATCAAACAAAGCTTGATCAGCGGCAGGCAGCATGGTGAATTAAAGCGGCTTTACCTGTTTGCGAATTTGCTCGAGCACGTCTTTGGCAGATGCTGGAATCGGAGTGCCAGGACCATAGATACCTTTTACGCCCGCCTCATACAAGAATTCATAATCCTGCCTTGGTATAACGCCGCCAACGAACACAATGATGTCATCGGCGCCCTGCTTACGAAGTTCAGCGATGATCGCCGGTACCAAGGTTTTATGGCCAGCTGCCAAAGTAGAGACGCCCAGTGCATGAACGTCATTCTCAATTGCCTGGCGCGCACATTCTTCTGGAGTCTGGAAGAGTGGCCCAATGTCCACATCAAAACCCAGATCCGCAAATGCCGTTGCGACGACTTTTGCGCCGCGGTCATGGCCATCTTGGCCAAGCTTGGCAATCATCACGCGCGGTCTGCGTCCAAAATCACTCGCGAATTGAGCGAGCTCCCCTTTGAGTTTTTCCCAGCCCTCGGCTGAGTCATAAGCAGCTGCATACACACCGGTCACCTTTTGCGTATCGGCGCGATGGCGCCCGTAGACTTGCTCTAAAGCGTCAGACACTTCACCGACGGTAGCGCGTAAGCGCATTGCCGCTACCGCTAACTCTAATAAATTGCCGGTTTGGTCTTCCGCCGCCTTGGTCAGCGCCGCGAGTGCAGCCGCTACCTTTTTACTATCGCGTGATGCCTTAATCGAATTCAAGCGCTCGATTTGATTGACACGCACTTTGTCGTTATCAATCACCAAGACATCAACTAATTCCTCTTTATCCAGTTTGTATTTATTCACGCCCACGATGACATCGGCACCTGAATCAATCTTGGCTTGCTTTTCAGCGGCAGCGGCTTCAATTTTGAGCTTGGCCCAACCACTTTCAACAGCTTTGGTCATGCCGCCCATGGCATCGACTTCGAGCACAATCTCCCAAGCTTTATCGGCCATCTCTTGCGTTAGATTTTCCATCATGTAGGAGCCAGCCCAAGGATCGATCACGCTGGTGATGTGGGTTTCTTCTTGAAGAATGAGCTGGGTGTTGCGCGCAATGCGGCTAGAGGTTTCGGATGGCAAGGCAATCGCCTCGTCAAACGAATTGGTATGCAAGGACTGGGTGCCACCAAACACGGCTGCCATGGCCTCCACTGTCGTGCGCACCACATTGTTATAGGGATCTTGTTCGGTCAAGGACCAGCCCGAGGTCTGGCAATGGGTTCGCAGCATTAGTGATTTTGGATTTTGCGGATTGAACTCTTTCATGATGCGCCACCAGAGCAAACGGGCGGCGCGGAGTTTTGCAACCTCCAAGTAGAAGTTCATACCGATCGCGAAAAAGAAGGACAAACGCCCAGCAAAGCCGTCGACATCCAAGCCTTTGGCTAATGCAGTTTTAACGTACTCCTTGCCATCAGCCAAGGTGAAGGCAAGCTCCAATACTTGATTGGCGCCAGCCTCTTGCATGTGGTAACCCGAGATCGAAATCGAGTTGAACTTGGGCATGTGCTTTGCGGTGTACTCAATGATGTCGCCAATGATGCGCATCGATGGCTCAGGCGGATAGATGTAGGTATTGCGAACCATGAACTCTTTCAGAATGTCATTCTGAATCGTCCCGGAGA
>JAIXPY010000076.1 GCA_027486025.1 Burkholderiaceae bacterium | reverse complement strand
CCACCCAGTACTACCGCGGGCACCATCAAAATAGTCATAAACCGAAACAGGCGATCTGCCATACCTAATACGCGGACATTGACTTCGGGATTGGTCTCTTGCGCCATATTGACAAAAATGCGCGGCAAGTAAAAGAGGCCGGCAAACCAGGAAGCGACTAAAACAATGTGAAATGTTTTCGTCCAAAGATATGCGTCACCCATTTTTATCCCCTTTGTTCGTTTACTAAAGCGGCATTGCCTTAGTTCAATGCTAACTACTATACCGATTTAATTAACTTCTAATTTCCCCATGACCCATCACAATGTACTTCAGCGAGGTCAAACCATCGAGACCAACCGGGCCACGTGCATGCAGTTTGTCATTGGAGATGCCAATCTCTGCGCCCAGACCATACTCAAAACCATCCGCAAAGCGGGTGCTGGTATTGACCATCACACTGGCACTATCGACCTCACGCAAGAAGCGGTCTGCCGCCCCTTTATTGGTCGTGATAATGGCATCGGTATGCTTGCTGCCATAGCGCTCAATGTGATCCATCGCCTCATCCAGCGATGCAACCGTCTTAATCGACAAAATCGGTGCAAGGTATTCGGTGGTCCAGTCTTCTTCCGTCGCATCTACTAATTTCTGAAAGCCGGCTAGCTCAAGCGTGGCACGGGTTTTTTTATCTACCCGTAGCTCAACGCCCTTGTCTTGATAGATTTTGCACAAACGCGGCAATACCGCACTAGCAACCGCCTCATGCACCAACAAGGTCTCCATCGCATTGCAAGGCGCATAGCGCTGCGTTTTGGCGTTATCGCAAACAGTAACAGCCAAATCAAGATCGGCATCACGGTCGATAAACGTATGGCAAATGCCATCGAGGTGCTTAATCATGGGCACCCGAGCATCGGCCATCAAGCGCGCAATTAAGCTCTTACCTCCGCGCGGCACGATCACATCGATGTATTCGGTCATGGTGATCATTGCGCCCACGGCGGCGCGGTCTGTCGTACTGACCACTTGTACTGCATTGGCGGGCAAGTTCGCTGCTGCTAAACCCTGCTGAATTAAACCGGCCAACAGCGTATTAGAATCAATCGCCTCGGAGCCGCCACGCAAGATCACAGCGTTGCCGGACTTGAGGCACAAGGCCGCTGCATCAATTGTGACGTTCGGACGGGATTCATAAATGATGCCAATCACACCCAGCGGCACGCGCATTTGCCCGAGTTCTATTCCAGAGGCTTGGCGTTTGAGCGGACTAATTTTGCCAATCGGATCTTCCAAGCTGACAATTTGCTCTAAACCCAGTGCCATTGACTCAACCGTTTTGGCAGTCATAGTGAGGCGATCAATGAATGCCGCATCATGCCCACTCTTTTTGGCACGTTCTACATCCACCACATTGGTCTCTAAGATCTGTGCCGACTGCTCACGCACTAATCGGGCGATATGCAGGAGGGCCTGGTTCTTTTGCTCGGTAGTAGCGCGCGCCATCGCCCGCGAAGCATGCCTCGCCTCCTTGCCTACTGCCTGCATCATCTCGGTAATCGCTGTACTCATATTTACTCTGCCACTGTATTCATTTGGTCTATTTATCGCAACAAACTGCCTACTAAGCGTAAGCCATCCCACGGATCCGCAGGTAAGTCTGCCGCCGATAAGCCTTTAGCCTGCCGATCTAAACCGGCTGCCACCTGCATTGCGCGCCGCAGTTTGATGGGATTCACGCGGCGCAGGGCTCCAGGGTATAGCTTTTCCTTATTTCCCCAGATGCGATTCGCGCGCATCAACTGCTGCACAGACTCGCCACGCTGACTTGCGGCCTGCAACTTCGATAGTATCCGAAGCTCCTCGGTCACGCTCCACAGTATGAGGGGCAAAGGCTCACCCTCCCCTTTAAGGCCATCGAGCATGCGGTTTAAACGGGCTAAATCGCCGGCCAAGATGGATTCGGTTAACTGAAATACATCGTAGCGCGCTACCTTCAGAATGGATTCACGGATTTGCGCTTCCGTCAAAGCGCCCTGTGGATAGAGCAAACCCAGTTTTTGGATTTCTTGATGAGCGGCAATCAGATTGCCTTCGACTTGATTAGCAATAAACTCCAGCGCTTCCTGACCAGCCGAACCAGACTCTACAGACTGGCCCTGTTTTTTTAGGCGCTGCGCTATCCACATCGGCAAATGACTGCGATCAATCGAATCAATCTGCACCGCAATCGATACATCTTCTAGTGCACTAAACCAGGCCGAGGTTTTGGTTTTGCTATCTAACCTGGGCAGCACAATGCAGACGATGGTGTCCGGGCCATCATGGCCAGGTGACTGAGACTCCATTTGTGCAGAAAATTGCTTGAGTGCTTCTGCGCCATCACGACCCGGCTTACCCGACGGAATGCGTAACTCTAGCCAGCGCTTGTCGCCAAACAAGGACATGGTTTGCCCAGCAGAGAGTAATGATGACCAATCAAAATAGCGCTCATGCATCAATACCTCGCGCTCGGTATACCCCAGCTGCCTAGCAACAGAACGCAATTGGTCCATGGCTTCCATCATGAGTAAGGGCTCATCCCCACTAAAGACATACACCGGAGAGAGTGCTAAGCTGGATTTGAGTCCATTGATGTGCGCTTGCAGCGCATCGCTCGTCATCATTTAAGCAGCAAACCCATGCTTAGGGCTTGCCCATGACAGGCTTAGCGCCGGTGGGCGCAGGCGCTCTCGGTTTGGCAGCAGCCGATATGCGGCGCAAAATCTGCAGGGATAAATCCATGCGCATGGCATTCGTAAACTGCTGCTGTTGCACATCGGTTGCTAGTACGGTTGAGACCGAGAAGTCCATATCCCGGGTAACGTAAATTTCCGATTCAGGAACGACGTCCACGCCATTTTGATCAGTCGCCTGAAACGCCACGCGCGAGTTCAAGCGGTATGCCGAAATCTGCCCCGCAGCGTTGTAAGCCAAAATCTCACGGCTATTGACTTCACTGATGATCTCTAAAATCAGATCCGCATCTTTAGCGTTATTAGCAACCTTAGCGTCACTGCCCGTCAAGATAATCATCTCTAAATCGGATCGGAGTAATGGTGATGGAACACCTGTAATCGCAATCACCTTATACGGAATCGATACCGAGCCGCGCAACTTAAAACCGCAGGCCGAGGTAAACAAGGCCGGCAAAGCGATCAATGTCCCAAGCAAGGTTCTGCGGCCTAAACTGGGCATTGTGCTCTTGCCCTTTGCGCTGAGGCTCACTGCAGGATCGTTTAGCTTAGGGTTGATGATGGCGCCTCTATTTCCTTAAACCACAATATTAACTAAGCGGCCTGGAACCACAATCACTTTTTTGGGCGATCCCCCATTTAAGGCCTTTAGTGCGATTTCGCTTTGCAGTGCAGCAGCCTCAATTGCCTCTTTGCTTGCATCGGCTGCAACCGTAATTGAACCGCGCAATTTGCCATTGACCTGCAATACCAAATCAATCTCCGTTTTAACTAAGGCGGCTTCATCGACTATCGGCCAAGGCGCATCCAAAAT
>JAIXPY010000024.1 GCA_027486025.1 Burkholderiaceae bacterium | reverse complement strand
TTGAATGGATGATGCGCCGTACTGCTCTACTGCCTTTATATCTTCAGTCATATTTTTCTAATTTAAATGCGCATTGGCATTACAACGTACTTAAAGTCCTCGGAAGCGGGTAATGTAATCACAGCACTGCTGTTGGCATCACCCAAGCTTATCTGGATGCGCTCCACCTTGACGTTTGCGAGCACGTCGAGCAAATAACTCACGTTAAAGCCGATCTCAACTGAGTCGCCGGCGTACTCTGTTTCGATGTCTTCCTGAGCCTCTTCCTGCTCAGCATTGGTCGATTGAATCGTAATGCGGTTGGGTGAAAGCGAGAAGCGCACACCCTTAAATTTATCGGTCGTTAAAATGGCAGCACGCTGCAAGGCTGCTTGCAGGGTTTCGCGCCCAACAACCAATGTGTTTTTGTGACCCTTCGGAATCACACGCTGAAAATCTGGGAACTTACCTTCAACCAATTTAGAGATAAGCTCAACATCACCAAAGTTAAACTTAATTTGGTTGGCGGTCAAACTAACTTCCAACTCAGCATCACTATCGTCCAATAAGTGCTGACACTCTAAGATGGCTTTGCGAGGAATAATAATTTCTTGATGGCCGCCACTACCAACCACCGGCTGCGCTAATTCAACGCGACTGTATGCCAAACGGTGGCCATCCGTAGCAACCGCAACTACCTCTTTGCCATCAATAACGAGCAGCATACCATTGAGGTAGTAGCGAATATCCTGTTGCGCCATGGCGAAATGAACTTGGCTAATGAGCTGCTTGAATGCCTTTTGTGGCATCTTCCAACTAGCGGTAACCTCACCCACCGATTGCATCACTGGAAACTCCGTAGCAGATAAAGTCTGAAGGGTGAAACGACTTTTTCCACTTTGCACTACCAGTTTTGAATCTTTCAAATTCAACGATACCGGCCCCTCAGGCAGTGCCCGCAAAATATCCAATAACTTTCGCGCCGCAACCGTAGTTGTCATGTCATCATCACCCACACCAAAGGTGGCACTAGTTGCTATCTGGATTTCGATGTCAGTGGACACAAACGTTACACGCTCACCTGTTTTCTTAAACAGTAGATTGGCCAAAATAGGAAGGGTGTGACGACGTTCAACAATGCCGCTTACGATCTGAAGTGGTTTTAATAAACTATCACGCGATGTATTTATAAGTTGCATTGCTTTTAAATCCTTGTATATATCTAACTAGTAATAGTAATAAGCCTTAAGAAAACAGTGGATAACTCATTAAAGACTTATACAACAACTACTTGTAACTAAAAAAACCTGTGCACAACTTCGGTATAAATGAAGGATAGATTTGGGATAACTTTTTTAACCAACTCTATTTTTGCATATCAGCGCGGTTTTCCCCAATTTATACACATGAAATTCATCCTGTTATACACAGACTCATCCACACGTTTATCCACAGCCCATTTACGCCTTCAGGGTCTGCTCGATCACATGAATTTCGTGGTTTAGTTGGCTGTCGTGCGCGCGCTCTTCCGTGATTTTGCGGACTGCATGGAGGACGGTGGTGTGATCCCGCCCGCCAAAAAGCTCACCGATCTCTGGAAGGCTTTTTTGAGTCAGCTCTTTTGCCATAAACATGGCAATTTGGCGTGGTCTGGCAATGTTCGCGGGTCTGCGTTTGGAGTACATGTCCGCCACCTTCATATTGTAAAAATCCGCCACAGACTTTTGGATGTTTTCAACTGAAATTTGGCGATTTTGAATCGACAGCAGGTCTTTCAGGGCGGCACGGGCAACATCAATCGTTACGTCACGCCCATGAAAGCGCACAAAAGCCAAAATCTTGCGCAGCGCACCCTCAAGCTCGCGCACATTCGAACGCAGGTGTTTGGCCACAAAAAATGCAACATCTTCCGACATTGGTATACCCTCCGCAGCTGCCTTTTTCATCAAAATGGCAACGCGCATTTCAAGTTCGGGCGGCTCAATTGCTACAGTGAGTCCAGAATCGAAGCGTGAGATAAGGCGGTCATCGATTCCTGCCATTTCTTTGGGGTAGGTATCGCTGGTGATGATGACTTGAGCGCGATTGCCTAAAAGCGCCTCAAAAGCATAGAAAAACTCTTCTTGTGTACGCGATTTGCCGCTAAAAAACTGAATATCATCAATCAATAGCAGGTCTAAAGAGTGGTAATAGCGTTTAAAGCGGTCAAATGCCTTCTGTTGGTATGCTCTAACAACGTCGGAGACATATTGCTCCGCATGGATATAACGAATGCGGGCGTTGGGCTTTTCTTTTAACAGGTGATTGCCAATCGCGTGAATCAGGTGGGTTTTACCTAGGCCGACCCCCCCATATAAAAACATGGGGTTATACGAAGTGCCTGGGTTGTGTGCCACCTGTATAGAAGCGGCACGCGCCAATTGATTTGCCTTACCCGTAACAAAAGTTTCAAAGGTCAGCATGGGGTTCAGTTTGGAGTGATCTTCTAACTCAAAGGCGGAAGACTCACCCATGTCGACTTCAGGGGTGGTTTGTAAATAGTCCGATGGAGGTAGGTCGGCACTTTGGACTTCACCAGGAGACTGCGCGATTACCGTGTTTCCAGAGGAGGCTGAGCCGCCATCATCCAAAACAAATACTAAGGTAAAGGGCTTGCCAAAATAAGTATGGGCCAGCTCTTGAAGTCGATCAGAAAACGTCTTTTTCGTCCAATCCAGCTTGAAGCGATTGGGGGCCGATATAGTAAGCAAACACTCACTCTCATCAAAACCCTTTAATTTAAGGGGTTGTATCCAGGTTTTAAATTGCTGTGGAGAGAGCTCACGGAGCAAGGTGCCGGAAGCGTGATCCCAAAAGCCTAGCGGGCTTAGGGAGGAGAGGGAGGCGTTATTTTCTAGGTTACTCATTTTAGGAGGGTTGATTGTAGCGATTTTCTAAAGTTATCCACAAGCCATAAGTAAGTGGAAAAACTGTGGATAACTTGTGCCCAAATAATTAAAAACCATATAAATCAAGGTTTAAAGAAAATGGGAGAAAATAAAATAAGGGAAAAACCCAATAAGACCAGAACTAAGGTTGACCTTTTGGGCGCCACAAAGGAAAATACTTGGCTTTCCCGAGGTCAATCATGAAAAGAACGTATCAACCTTCCGTAACCCGTCGCAAACGCACCCATGGATTTCGTGTCCGCATGAAAACACGCGGCGGCCGTACCGTTTTAAACGCACGTCGCTCCAAGGGCCGTAAACGCCTGGCAGTGTAAGTGTGCTGGCTTGAATAGCGCACGCATATCCGAATTACTTAAATCAAATCCCAAAACATCAAAGAACTGGGGTTTGTATTTAGGGGCTCGCAGTCAGGGCATGGATAGCGCCCTAGGAATTGCTGTTGCTAAAAAATTAGCCAAGAGAGCGGTTGATCGAAATAAACTAAAACGTTTTATTCGAGAAAGTACACGACAGCCACACAGTGCGATATTAGAAAGCCACGATGTCGTCATTCGGCTTAAGAAACAAATTGGGCAAACAACCCGAGGTCGATTGCGTTCCGCAGAATTTACTGCATTAAAGCAGCAACTGGCGGAGCTCATTTAAGTGCAGATCATTAATCGCGCAGCAATTGCACTAATACGGCTTTACCAAATTGCACTGAGCCCATTTTTTGGCTCTCAATGCAAGTTCGAGCCAAGCTGTTCCCAATACGCATGCGATTGTTTTAAAGCCCACGGCAGCGCTAAAAGTACCGGACTCATTGTCTGGAGGCTATTGCGTTGCAACCCTTGGAGTCATGGCGGCTATGACCCAGCAATTAACCCACGTAAGATAAAAGAATAAATACAACATGGACACAAAAAGAACCATCCTCTGGGCCGTTTTTTCAATAGCGGGGCTGCTCCTTTATAACAACTGGTTGGCTTATGAAGGCAAGACTCCGCTGTTCGGACCACAAAGCATGAGCAAGCAAGAATCTGCGCCAGCGAGTGGGGAAGAAAAGAAAAGTGACGTACCGGTTTCAACTGCCGCTACCACCAACACAGCGCCTGCACTAGCCCCTAAAGCGATTCCGGCAAGCATGGCGCAGCTGGCAAACAAAGAGCGCTTCACTTTGCAAAACGATGTCCTCGCAATTGAGGTGAGTGCAGACGGCGCCAATGTCGTGAGCGCGACCTTATTAAAAGAGCTAGAAGCCGATAAGAAACCAATCAAACTAATGCAGGTAACGCCAGGCCATCAATATTTTGCGCGCTCCGGATTGATTGCTGCAGGCAACGCAGATTTACCGAATCACACCAGTGAATTTAAATTGCAAACGAGCGGCAAAGATGGGTCGGGCCGCCCTTTCTTAGTTGTGGCTAGTGAGCGTAGTGGCGTAACCCTTGAAAAAACCTTCATCCTAAATCCGAGTAGTTATGTGATTGATGTAATGCACCGCGTAAGCAAAAATAATGCGGCAATAGGCCCGCTCGTTTTGTATACGGAATTAGTGCGCGATGGCAGCAAGCTCGATGAGAGTGAGTTCTACAGCACATTTACTGGACCGGCGGTCTATACCAACAAAGAGAAATTTAATAAGCTTGAATTTACCGACATTGAGAAAAACAAAATTGCCATACCGAAGCAAGTTCCTGCCGGTGACCCTGCATGGGTGGCGATGGTACAACACTATTACGCCAGCGCATGGATACCCAGCGATAAATTAAACCGCGATATTTATGCAGGGAAAATTGACAACAACGTCTATCGCGTTGGCATACAAACCCCGCTCGAAGATATTGGTCCCGGCAAAACAACTACGGAGACAGCACGTTTATTTGTAGGGCCACAACAAGAAAGCACGCTGGAGGCAATTGCACCAGGACTCGAGCTGCTTAAGGACTATGGCTATTTAACGATCCTAGCTAAACCCATCTTCTGGACCCTAGAGCGTATTTATGAGTATGTACACAATTGGGGCTGGTCCATTGTCATATTGACCTTCTTAATTAAGCTCTTGTTCTACCCCCTATCTGCCGCGAGTTATAAATCAATGGCGCGCATGAAAGAGGTTCAGCCAAAAGTAATGGCGATGCGCGAGGCCAACAAAGGCAACCCGCAAAAAATGAACCAAGAAATGATGGCCCTTTATAAGAAGGAAAAGATCAATCCGCTTGGTGGTTGTTTGCCCATGCTGATACAGATACCCGTATTTATTTCTTTGTATTGGGTGTTGCTGTCGTCGGTTGAAATCCGCAATGCGCCTTGGATTCTTTGGATTCATGATTTGGCTGTACCGGATCCGTATTACATCTTGCCAGTCATTATGGCGGTTTCCATGTATGTCCAAACTAAGCTGAATCCAACGCCACCAGACCCAATTCAGGCAAAAGTGATGCTCTATATGCCCATCATTTTTTCCATCATGTTCTTTTTCTTCCCTGCCGGATTGGTTTTGTACTGGGTAGTTAACAACATATTGTCAATTGCGCAGCAGTGGCAGATCAATAAGATGATTATCAAACGAGCAATGTAGTACTACAACCACTATTCATATGTCAGCAATGGGGCCCGTATCTAGAAAAATCCCCATTGTTGCTATTGCTACCGCACCCGGCAAAGCCGGGGTTGGCATTATTCGCATCAGTGGCGAAGGCTTGCAAGAGCTAGCCTTTGCTATTACCAATACACGACTGCAGCCCCGCAAAGCCACACTGGTTGATTTGCGTAACCACGATGGCCGGATTATTGATTCGTGCCTTGCAATTTACTTTTCATCACCCCACTCGTTTACAGGCGAAGACGTTTTAGAGTTGCAGTGCCACGGCGGACCACAGCTTCTCGATTTAGTCGTGCAGCGCTGTCTGCAATTAGGTCATCAAGCCGGCCTAGCAATAGCCGAGCCGGGCGAATTCTCGCTACGTGCTTTTTTAAATGAAAAAATTGATCTAGCCCAGGCGGAAGCGATTGCCGACTTAATTGATGCACAATCGCACGCCGCCGTCATGGGTGCCGCACGCTCACTGCAGGGCGCGTTTTCAGATGACATTCATTGTTTGGTTCAAGCTCTAACGCAATTGCGCATTTTGGTTGAATCGACCCTCGACTTCCCAGAAGAAGAAATCGAGTTTTTAGAAAACGCCCATGCACGGCAACAGCTAACCGATATTCAGGAACAGCTTCAGCGCTTACTTGGCGCTGCCAAGCAGGGACAGATATTGCGTGATGGTGTACAGCTAGTCTTGGTGGGCGCCCCCAATGTGGGCAAAAGCTCTTTGTTAAATTGCCTGGCCGGTGAAGAGGTTGCAATTGTTACTGCTGTAGCCGGAACAACGAGAGACAGGGTAAAGCAAAGCATCACACTCGACGGCGTTCCAATACACATTATTGATACGGCTGGTCTGCGGCAGACGAGTGATGAGGTCGAGGCAATTGGGATTGAGCGCACCTGGGCGTCGATACGCACAGCTGATTTGCTTTTATACATAGAGGCCCCGGATGCGCAAATGGCCGACGAGGCGCTTTATACCGAAGTGGTGGCGGCACTGCCTGCTGGTTGTACGTCTTTGCGATTGATCAATAAAGCGGATTTACTTGGCGCTGCCAATAGCGCCACAGAGCCGGAGACACTTTTTATCTCTGCCAAAACAGGTGCCGGGATTCCAGATTTAAAAAATGCCATCTTGACCCGCGTCGGCTGGCAAGCTGGCCAAGAAGACGTTCTTATTTCTCGGCAACGCCACATCGATTGTTTGCTGCATGCACAAGCCGCCCTGAGCAAGGCCGGCGTCTATGCGCTTCAAGGAAATCGCGCATTGGAGTTGTTTGCAGAAGAGCTTCGGTTGGCACAAGAACATCTGGGCCAAATCACCGGCCGCCTATTGCCAGACGATTTATTGGGAAAAATATTTAGCCAATTTTGTATCGGAAAATAACACGGACATTAACCATTTTAGTTCAGAGCACCTCTTCTTCTCCCTTTAAAAACAAAGGCTTGCGCTTATTCAGCCGATGAAAAACGCTGGCAAGAAAATGCTAAAATCGATCCATCCAAAATATTAAAAATGCGAGGGCTTTACATGAATCAACCATTAACGCACGATGCCATTTCAGTTGCAGCGCCAGAGTATGTGAAGAACCAAAAACTGATAGAGTGGGTTGCCGAAG
>JAIXPY010000068.1 GCA_027486025.1 Burkholderiaceae bacterium | reverse complement strand
ATGAATTTGGTCTGGCAGGATTTGATCCTGAAAGCGACCTTCAAAGTTCATGATCGTGTCGTAGGCGATGGAACCGCAGATAAGGCTAGCCATAAAGTGCTTTCGTAATAAGTAGGGGGGTTAGGGATAAAAAAGCCGCACACGATACCCAGCAGCATTGCTGGGTAACTGCAGAGGAATGAGGGCACGAATACCTTCTCCACCGGGAGCGCCGTTGCGCGCAAACTGGGTATGGGCGTCACGCCACGATGCGGGCAACCACTCTTCTGGCGAGAACGAAACTAATTGCACAGCAGATTCATCGGTATCCGTGAGGGTGAGTTCTAAATGCGGTAGTGCAATTGGCATCATCAATCGATTTTGTATCTCAACTTCGAGCAAGGATGGATTTGCAGGCGTTTTAGAGCCTTGCTGCGCTGTTTGCATGCCGAGCGCACTCGAAGTTATCTTCCATGCAGAAAAATCGCGTATAGCCCCTTCTGTGCAGCCAAATGACTCGCACAACAGTTGATCCATACGCAGTAATGCAGTAAATGTTTGTAAATGGAATGCCGATGGCGTCTCATCTGCCCGTGGCGCAGCAAACGGCAGTAAGCGATCACGAGTGAAGTGCAAGGTAGCAAGAGCAAGGGCGCAGAGTAGCGTAATGATCAGCGTCGATTTGTAGAGCTTTGCAAAAACTACGCCCGGCTTCTTTGTCGATGGACTGAGCGTGCCTGCTAAATCAGCGCTGTTTTTTTTTACTTCAGCTTCGCCCGGTAGGGAGGCTCCGGAAGGATCCTCTAATGTGCCAGAAAGACAGACCCAGCCATCGCTCTCTTTCCAGACGGAGAGCGTCAACCACTGGCTATAGGTGGCGATGACTTCATCGGCCTGACGGCTGAGTACCCCAGAGAGTACGATCTGACCGCCGGGGCGGATGCGCTGCACCAACGCTGGTGCTAAGACTTGCAAGGGATTTGCCAAGATATTGGCCATGACGATGTCATAGCGCGCCTCGGCGCCCAGCATCGGCACTGCATCATCAGGCAACGCAAAGGTGATATCAACCCCATTTATTTCGGCATTGCTGCGTGCAGCCACCATCGCTTGGGGATCAATATCTGTTCCTACAACGGGATTACAGCCTAATTTTTTGGCGGCAATCGCCAAAATGCCGGAGCCACAGCCGTAATCGAGCAGGCTTTTATTCTGCAAATGGCGTTGTTGCTCGAGCCACAAGAGGCAGAGGTGGGTAGTAGGGTGACTGCCGGTTCCAAATGCGAGACCGGGATCAACTGCCAAACAAATGGCATTTGGATCGGTGGGGGTTTCGTGCCAAGAGGGCACTACCCAAATGCGCTCACCAATCTGAATCGGCGCAAATTGGCTTTGCGTTAAACGGACCCAGTCTTGCTCAGCTACGATTCTTTCTTCAGGACGCCTTAAAAAAAAGCCGGCATCGTTTAAGGACTGAAGCAGCTCTGGAATGAAGCTCGCATCATCTGAATCATCTACATCGGGATTAAACAGGGCGGTGACGGTCGAGCGATCCCATGCCTGAACCTCGGGGGAAAGTCCGGGCTCGCCATACAGGGGGTTTTCATCATAGCCCCCTGCAGCAGCATCTTCGACCGTAATCGAGAGGGCGCCGAGCTCCATTAGCGCATCACCTAAGGGTTCGGCTATTTCAGCATGAACCGTAAAAATCAGTTCACGGTACGGCATGGCCCTGCTCTTTCAAGAAAGACTATCCCTTCACTCGGCTGGCAGCTTGTTCTTCCAGTCGATGTTCGAGGTAATGAATGCTGGTGCCGCCTTCCTCAAAGTTGGGATCAAGCATGAGCTCGCGGTGCAAGGGAATATTGGTGGTGATGCCATCGATAACGATTTCGGAGAGGGCAATGCGCATGCGACGGATTGCCTGTTCCCGAGTTTTGCCATAGGAAATCAATTTACCAATCATGGAATCGTAGTTGGGCGGCACCATGTAGCCACCATAAGCATGGGAGTCAACCCGGATACCAGGACCGCCGGGCATATGCCATGACAAGATGCGGCCCGGGCTGGGGGTAAATTTGAAGGGATCTTCGGCGTTGATACGGCACTCAATGGCATGCCCTTGGAACACGATGTCTTTTTGGCGAAACCCGAGCTTGAGGCCGGCTGCAATTCGGATTTGTTCTTGCACAATATCGACGCCCGTGATCATTTCGGTGACGGGATGCTCGACTTGAACGCGGGTGTTCATCTCAATAAAGAAAAACTCACCGTCCTCATACAGAAACTCAAAGGTACCTGCACCGCGGTAGCCCATTTTGCGGCAGGCTTCTGCGCAGCGCTCACCAATTTTGGCAATCGCGCGACGATCGATGCCCGGAGCTGGTGCCTCTTCAATAATCTTTTGGTGACGGCGCTGCATCGAGCAATCACGTTCACCTAGCCACACTGCATTGCCATGAGTATCAGCCAAAACCTGAATTTCCACATGGCGGGGCTTTTCTAAAAACTTCTCCATGTAGACCTCGGGATTGCCGAAAGCGCGACCGGCCTCTTCCCGTGTCATATTGACTGCATTTACTAAGGCGGCTTCAGTATGGACTACGCGCATACCGCGACCACCACCACCACCGGCTGCCTTGATGATGACGGGATAACCCACTTTCTTGGCAATCGCAATAATATCTTTTGGATTATCTGGCAGTGCGCCATCAGAACCCGGAACGCAGGGAACACCCGCTTTAATCATGGCACGCTTCGCAGATACTTTGTCGCCCATCAGGCGAATGGTTTCTGGACGAGGGCCAATAAATGCAAAGCCCGATTTTTCAACGCGCTCGGCAAAGTCGGCATTCTCGGATAAAAAACCATATCCTGGGTGAATGGCTTCGGCGTCCGTGACTTCCGCTGCAGAAATGATGGCTGGCATATTGAGGTAGCTCAGCGGCGAAGGGGCAGGCCCAATGCACACTGCTTCATCAGCGAGTTTGACGTACTTCGCTTCTTTATCGGCAACGGAATACACCACCACCGTTTTAATACCTAGTTCGCGGCACGCGCGCTGGATGCGAAGAGCAATTTCTCCGCGGTTGGCAATCAGAATCTTATCGAACATGGTGTCCTGGCTTCAAAGGATGTGGAGAAATTAGGCAATCACAAACAAAGGTTGATCGTATTCAACGCCCTGGCCGTTCTCACACAAAATTTGTTTAACGATGCCCGCTTTCTCGGATTCGATTTCATTCAAGAGTTTCATCGCTTCAATGATGCAAAGGGTTTGACCCACTGTAACAATGTCGCCCACATTCACAAAATTGGGCGATTCGGGATTGGGGGCACGGTAAAAGGTTCCAACCATGGGGGACTTTGCAACGAATCCCGCAGCAGTAGCAGCTTCTTCTGCCGCAGCATGTTCAGCTGCCGTAGGTGCTGCGGGTGCAGGTGCGCTCACCGCAACTGGGGCGGGTGCGGCAGCTGCATAGGTAATCGGTGCATTGCTTGGTTGTCCTTGTGCCAACTTCGCATTCACAATGCGAACTCGGTCTTCGCCTTCGTTGACTTCAAGCTCTGAAATGCCTGATTCAGAAACCAAGTCGATCAGTGTTTTTAGTTTTCTCAGATCCATGGAGGTGTGCCCTTCTGGTAAAAATGACGGGAAAGAAAAATGACGATTATTTGAGTTGCTGGCT
>JAIXPY010000118.1 GCA_027486025.1 Burkholderiaceae bacterium | reverse complement strand
TACATTGAACCGTATAATCGTCGCTTCCGGAGAGGTGGATGAGCGGTTTAAGTCACACGCCTGGAAAGCGTGCGTAGGGTTAAACCTACCGCGGGTTCGAATCCCGCCCTCTCCGCCAGTATCACTAAGCCCTCATTGCGAGGGCTTTTTTATTTGCCCTAGAGAGATAAGCGATAGCTGCATCAGTGGGCAGGTTTAGTCACTTCAATTTGTTTGATAATGAATCCAATGGGAACTCAAATTCAATCTCTCTGTCGTTCAAAGTGGTTGCGGTATTCCATACTCAGCCTGTTTGGATTGATTGCCGCCTTTTGGCTGCTGGCCATCACTTGGGGCATTCATTATGTAAAGCAATCGATTGAGGACTACAGTGCCAAGATCGGCTATCGCATTGAGTACCGCGATCTGCGCATTGCGCCATTGCAGTTGCGACTCGAATTGGACGAGGTCAAATTATCGAGCCGCCAAGCAAACGCCATTCCTATGTTTACGCTACGCCGTGGCGTACTGCAATTGGATCTGCCCGCGCTTATTGCGGGACGCATTGGCATTCGGGAAGTTCAATTAAACGATCCGCAGTTTTATGTGGAGCGCCAGCTGAAGTCAGGCAAGCCCAGTCTTTGGAATTGGCAAACCTTTGTAGCTGCGGTCAGCAAATCGTTGCCCCCAAAAGATCCGGCGGCGCCCCCTAAGCAAATCGAGCTAGAGCGTTTCGGTATCTCGGGATTAACTTTATCGCTAGACGATCAGCCCAATCGCTATCGCCATGATTTTGGCCCAATTAGCTTGGAATTGCGTGACCTGGCGAACTTCAGTAAGGAGGGCAAGCAGGGCACCCTCGAGGGCGATTATCAAATTGATCTCGGTAAGCTCGACATCCGTTTACCTAATTCGATGCAGCGCATTCAGGTGGGGCGCGCGCAACTGGCGGGCGGCATTCGTGCGGGTGATGGGGATCTATTGGCAATTGATTTAGCTGCCACACTCGATGCCGGAAAAATCACATCGCGGTGGCTCTTTGGTGCAGCAAGCAACGCACTTTCTGGCGATATTCAGTTGGAGCAGTTGCCACTCACGCCATTGATGTCTTTTTTGCCCAGCAATAAGCCATTGGAGATGCAAAGCGGCACGCTAAACGGCACGCTGCAATTTGCCTTGGACCCTGCAGCGTGGTCCATAAAAGGCGATTTACTACTGCCAAACGTATTTGTGCGCGAGTCCAGCGTGACAACACCGCTGCTCGCCTGGAAAGAAGCCAAAGTAGAGCGGTTGCAGTTTAAAAAATTCAATGACGGGCGTAGTCATTTGTCGGTCCATGAGCTGGCATTGCTACAGCCCGAAATTCAATACGAAATTAATGAAAAAGGCTTCTCCAATTTTCGGCGCTTATTTATAAAGGGCGGTGATAGCGAGGTGCCTGTAACTGAAACTCCGGCTCCAACTGCAGAGGAAACGAAGGCGCCCGAAGAAAAAAATCCAAGCCCCAGTGCAGCGGCAAAAGTGCCAGGCCTATTTACGCTCGATCTGCGCTCGGTGCAATTGCGCGACGCCAATCTCTTATTCACCGATCTCGCCATTAAACCCAAAGTACAAGTAGCGATTCGAAAGCTCAAGGGATCCCTCTTGGGCGTCAGCAATGAGCCAGGTCACTTTGCCTCGGTAGCCCTGGATGGGGTCGTAGCGGGCACAGGCAGTATGCGTGCGACTGGGCAAATGGCCTTTGATGATCCGCGCCTGAATCACGATATTCAGTTGCAATTTCGGAACTTACCTTTGAGCGATTCCAATCCCTACTTCATGGCGTTTGCTGGACGTCATATCTTGGGCGGCCGACTGGACCTCACACTCAATTACAAATCAGTTGAAGGGCAACTCAAGGGTCAGAATCGCTTTGTGATTAAAAAGATTGAACTCGGCGAGGAAGTGCCCGAGTTCACTGGTAAGCGCCTGCCTTTAGGTCTCGCAGTGGCTTTGTTGGAAGATTCGGATGACGTGATTGATGTGAAGATCGACATTGCAGGTAATGTCAATTCACCGGAGTTCAGTGCGGCTGGGCTGGTTTGGCAAGCGGTTCGTACGGTGTTAACGAATGTGGTGACGGCGCCATTTCGGGCGCTTGCATCCTTACTTGGCATGCAGGGTGATCCGGCGATTTATGCCATACCCGGTGAGGCTGCATTCTTGCCTGCGGACCAAGAGCGCTTTACGCAATTTGGCGACCTACTGATCAAGCGACCCCATGCCACAATTGAGCTGATTGGGACTTACGACCCTGAGGTGGATCGCCAAGAGCTAGCACGGGCGAGAGCAGATCGAGCCATTCTGGCAGCATCCGGCTTTAAGTTGGAAGCCAATGCACCGCTTCCTGTACCGAGTCTTTCTGATAAGCGCATCCAAGCTGGGATTAAATCAGCCTATGCTGCGGAGATCGGTCGTATTAAGCTAACCCAGCGCATCGTGACCTTGCCAGATGCTGTGGAGCGTTACCAGCAATTGCGCCAAGAATTGATCACCCATTTTGCGGTGAATGATGCGCAGTTGCAGGCCTTAGGCGATGCGCGGGCGCGCGTAGCGCAAGAGACAATGCTCAAATCCAATCCGGCGCTAGGGGAGCGCATTCGATTGGGTTCACCCAAAGCGGTTACTGCCGATCGCGAGGGCATTCCTCTCGAGATTGCCTTGGGCGCAAAGTAAGCTAAAGCACCTCCAGGGGTGATAGACTTGCCCTCATGAATTTATCCTTTTTTTCGCGCCTCTCCCTTGTTGCCTTAATCACCCTTGGTTTGAGCGGCTGCGGTACGGTGGAGTCTGCAGCTCGCGACGATTGCACGTCGATCGGCTGGAGCATCGGAAGTGCTGGCTATGAGGACTGCTTTCGGGCACGGGTTCGTGAGCGCAATATGGACTACAGCCGCCCTTCGGATTTGACGCCAAAGCCCAGTCTCATCTAGGCGGTTTTCGGTATTCCCTAAATTTAGGGTAAACCCGTAGTATTGCCCCTACAAAAGGCTCTTGAGCGCCGTCAAGGACTTACCCCTGTAAATCAACCAAAATCATGCAAACGATATGGCCTTACGCCTGTATCTGCAGGGCTGTTTCCAACCGAGATTAGAGATCAATAGACTATGAATCACCCCAAGCCATCCGAAGCGGTCGAAGCTGTTGCACTTGCGACGGTCAATGATTTACGGGAAACCATTCGGCGCAAAAGTAAATTAAAAGGACGGCAAGCCGACGATGCATCAATTGCAGAAGTGCGCCAGCTGATTGGTGAGGCACCACACCGCCGGGATCTCTTGATCGAACACTTACACAAATTGAATGACGCTTACCGTGCCTTGCATGATCGTCATTTAGTGGCCCTTGCCAAAGAAATGAATTTGCCGATGGCCGAGGTGTATGAAGTTGCCACTTTCTATCACCACTTTGAAGTGGTTCGCGGTGATGATCCGGTTGCCGATATCACGGTACGGGTGTGTGATGGTCTGTCATGCGAACTTGCTGGCGCAAAAACACTCTTAAGCCGTCTGCCAACGATCTTAGGCAATCCAAAAGTCAAGGTGATTGCAGCGCCGTGCGTCGGTCGCTGTGAGCAAGCGCCAGTAGCGGTAGTGCATCAGTACCCCGTTTTATTCGCTACCGCTGAAACAGTTGCGGCAGCAGTGGCCAACAAGCAGTTATCCCATCCCCTCGCTAGCGATAGCGGTAATTTCGAGCCAGCTGATTTGGCAGAAAAAGGTGTTTCGCCACAGGGCCATGATCAAGCGATTTCGCCTGATTACGTCGGCTATGAAACCTACCGCGCTAAAGGCGGTTACGCCTTGGCTGCAGAACTTGCCAGCGGCAAGCGGGATGGCGAGCAGATTATTAAAGCCATGGAAGACTCCGGTCTGCGTGGCTTAGGCGGCGCCGGCTTTCCGGCGGGGCGCAAGTGGCGCATTGTTAAAGATCAACCCGCACCCAAACTCATGGCCGTCAACATCGACGAAGGTGAGCCTGGCACATTTAAGGACCGCACGTATTTAGAGCGCGATCCGCATCGCTTCTTAGAAGGTTTGCTGATTGCTGCAAGCGTGGTTGGTATTGATGCTTGCTACATCTATTTGCGCGATGAGTACCACGGTTGTCGTGAGCTGCTTGAGCGTGAGATTGCCAAGCTGCAAGCCAATCCCCCATTTAAGTTGCCCTTGATTGAACTGCGCCGCGGCGCGGGAGCGTACATTTGCGGCGAAGAGTCGGCGATGATCGAGAGTATTGAAGGTAAGCGCGGCGAGCCCCGCATGCGCCCACCGTACATTGCGCAAGTGGGTTTGTTTGGTCGTCCAACGCTCGAGCATAACTTTGAGACCCTGTATTGGGTGCGCGACATTGTGCAGCGTGGCCCACAGTGGTTTAGCAGCTACGGCCGCCATGATCGTAAAGGCCTGCGTAGCTTTAGCGTGAGTGGCCGTGTGAAGTTGCCTGGCGTTAAATTAGCCCCAGCCGGCATCACCATTCAAGAGTTAATTGATGAGTATTGCGGCGGCATGCAAGACGGTCACCGCTTCTATGGCTACTTGCCTGGCGGAGCCTCGGGCGGTATTTTGCCTGCCACCATGAACACCATTCCACTGGACTTTGATACCTTACAACCGTATGGTTGTTTCATCGGCTCTGCCGCGGTGATGGTCTTTAGTGATAAAGATAAGGCGCGCGATGCCGCCCTGAACGTCATGCACTTTTTTGAGCACGAGAGTTGTGGTCAGTGCACGCCATGCCGCGTCGGCACCAGCAAAGCAGCTGAGCTAATGCAAGCCAAGTCGTGGGATCAAGCCACGCTAGAAGATTTAGCCACGGTGATGGTTGACGCCTCCATTTGCGGCCTTGGTCAAGCAGCCCCCAATCCGATTCGCTGTATTGCGAAGTACTTCCCAGAAGAGGTCGCTTAAATGAACGCCCCAGTAAATCCAAACGAACTCCAATTGCAAACGGTGGAGTTCAAGCTTGATGGCAAGACGATTATTTCGTATGAGGGTGAGACTATTCTCAAGGCGGCTAAACGCCATGGGGTAGATATTCCCCATTTGTGTTTTAAAGACGGCTATCGCCCCGATGGCAATTGCCGTGCATGCGTGGTCGAGATCAATGGCGAGCGTACCTTAGCGCCGAGCTGCTGCCGCAGTGCAACGCCCGGCATGGACGTTAAAGCCAACAGCGAGCGTGCTCTCAAGAGTCAAAAATTAGTACTGGAAATGTTGTTATCGGACATGCCAGATGAAGGGTATAAGTGGGTAGGAGACAGCGACGAAGAACAGCGCCAACAACAACACGGCGAACTGAGCAC
>JAIXPY010000160.1 GCA_027486025.1 Burkholderiaceae bacterium | reverse complement strand
TTGCCGGGTTATGGCTATGCTGCCGTCAACCGAGAAACCAAATACCACTGGAACGGCCTTCTAAGCGACTATTTGCAGCAACGTAACCCTCTGGTTGGCCTGATCCAGATTGTCGACGCTAGGCGGGGGATTACGGATCTGGATGAGCAAATGATCCAGTGGTTTGTGCCGACCGGTAAGCCGATTCATATCTTGCTGAGTAAGTGCGACAAATTGAACAAAAGTGAATGCCGGCATGCCCTCGAAGCAGTGACCAAGCAATTGCAGCAGTACGATCCGGACTTGGGCGACGGCGCTAAGGCATCTTCCCGATTAACAGCGCAGCTATTTTCGAGTACAAAGCGAATTGGGCTGGAAGAAGCCGATAAACTGATTCTAAGTTGGCTATTTCCTGAACCTGAATCCATTACTGCATCTTTAATTACCGACAAACCCCATGAGCTCACCATTCCAGTTTCCCGCCCATAGACCCAGACGGATGCGTCGTGATGATTGGTCACGTCGCTTGATTCAAGAAAATACCGTATCGTGCAGTGACTTGATCTACCCGGTATTTTTACTGGAAGGTAAAAATCAAGTGGAAGCAGTCAAGTCCATGCCCGGCGTTAATCGGGTGTCGCTCGATTTGCTGTTACCCGTTGCACAAGAATGCGTCACTTTGGGTATCCCAGTACTTGCTCTGTTTCCAGTGATCAGCAGCCACCTTAAAACGCCAGATGGGCAAGAAGCGTTTAACCCCAATGGACTCGTTCCAACGGCGGTGCGCGAGCTAAAAAAACACTTCCCTACTCTGGGCATCATGACCGATGTCGCACTTGATCCCTATACCAGCCATGGTCAAGATGGTGTCTTGGATGATGCTGGCCGCATTCTCAATGATGAAACTACCGCCATCCTCGTGAAGCAGGCTGTGATGCATGCTAGCGCCGGCGTAGATATAGTGGCGCCGTCGGACATGATGGATGGTCGTATTGGCGCGATTCGTGCTGCACTTGAAAAAAACCAGCTGATCCACACACGCATCATGGCCTACTCGGCTAAATATGCATCGGCGTTCTATGGTCCATTTCGGGATGCAGTCGGTTCAGCTCAAAACCTTGGCAAAGCCGATAAGAAAACCTATCAAATGGATGTCGCGAACAGCGATGAAGCCTTGCGTGAACTCGCACTTGATATCAGCGAAGGGGCTGATATGGTGATGGTCAAACCCGGCATGCCCTATCTGGATATTGTGCGCAGAGCCAAAGATACGTTCGCATACCCCACCTTTGCCTATCAAGTCAGCGGGGAATATGCGATGCTAAAAGCGGCAGCCCAAAATGGCTGGCTTGATCACGACGCGGTCATGATGGAATCGCTGATGGCATTTAAACGGGCTGGTGCGGATGGCGTATTGACTTACTTTGCACTCGAGGCTGCGCGCCTGCTCAAAGCAAAGTCGTAAACCCGTCTTGTTTGCTTAAGGTGCTGCTGCGTTCAGGCGCAACAAGAAGCGATCTGGCGGCATAAATCCCACTACGCGCTGATTGTTCTGTTCCTCACCCGCGGCATTAAACAGCAGAATGCCGGGCGGGCCAAATAAACCATACTGTTTTAATAAAGCTTGGTGCTCGGCAGTATTGCGAGTGACATCGGCCTGCACCAAAATAAATTCCTGCATCTTTTTGGCAACGGCTGGATTGGCAAAGGTCTTGATTTCCATTTCTTTGCAGCTAATGCACCAGTCGGCATAAAAGTCGAGCAACAAGGGCTTACCTGTACGCTTGGCTTCTTCAAAGAAGGGTTGCAATTCTTCGATCGATCCAATCACCTTAAACTTCAATTCACCAAGCTGCTTTTCAGAGCGTGCCAATCCACCACTATTACCACTTGATGAATTGGTATTGCCAAGCAGAATCGGCGACACAATCCATGCGGCCAGCATGATCAGCATGATGCCCAATACGCGCTGAAGACCAATCATCCATTTGCCTGTCGTTGGTATCAGCATGCGCGCTTCTACAGCAATGAAAAAGAGTGGTAGCCCCATGCCAAGCGCCATTACAAATAAGAGGCCGCCGCCTAAACTCATGGATCCGGTGTGAGCAATAAATCCGAGCACGCCAGCAAGCGGCGCGGTGATACATGGGCTAGCTACCAAGGTGGATATACCGCCCAAAATAAAAGCACCCGCGATACTTCCGCCCTTTTGTCTACCGGCAATCCGATCAATGTGACCATGCCAAGACTGGGGGAGGCTCAGCCCGTAAAAACCAAATAGACTTCCAGCAAGCACCAAAAGCAATATCGCAAAGGCAATTAACACGATGGGGTTTTGCAGCGCTTGTTGTGCGCCGCTGCCCAATGCCGCCATCAATACTCCAGCCAGCGCATACATAAGGGCCATCCCCAAAATATATGCTGCCGCAAGCACGGCTGCGCGGGTCTTTTTTATGGGTTTACTGCCTTGCGTACCGAAAACAATGCTCGACAAAATAGGTAGCATTGGCAATACACAGGGCGTAAATGCTAATGCCAGGCCAAGCACAAAGAAAGCAATGAATAAATAAGTGGTGGGCGTTTCTTCTAAAAATCTACTAATGGCATTCACATCATCGCGCTGCTGCCACAAACCCATAAAACGATCAGCAACACTTGCTTGTTGATTGCTCGTGGCGCTGCTAGCACTCTGGAGTGCTTCATCTGGCATGGGCATAACCTGCACGCCCGGCGCAGCGATATTGAATTTCAAGGTGGTGGGTGGGTAGCAAATTCCGCCATCGGCACAGCCTTGTAAATCGACTTCAATCTGAATGCCCTGGCCTTTTTCTGCCAATGCAGCCCCGCCCGGCAGAGTCAACACAACGTCGATGGGGTACCGATAAATCGGCATGTTTTTCTGAAAGGTCTCGTCAAACTTCACTTCGGCTTTGGGCAATGCTGCAGTCAATATCTGACTAGTGCCATCACCCCGCATCAACCGAAACTGGAAAGCCTCTTGGTAGAGGTAGTATCCCTTTGCAGTTAAAAAATCGACTTGGACTTGCGTCTTATTTTCAAGCCAGCTGACGGTTACCGGAAAGGCTTTATCGGGATGCAGAAATGCTTTCTGAGCGCTGGCCGGCAGCATCAATAGAAAGCTAGCTGCGATCGCAATGGCAGCTAATAGCCATGCATTGATTCGGGAATAGTTTTGAAATAGCATCATCTAATTGGTCGCAGGCGCTGTTTCTGCCATAACCCACCGAGCATAGTCTGCATGGCTATGGGTAATCGGCTGGGCAATAATTTCAGGAACATCGTAGGGGTGATTTTGCTTGATAAAGGCCGAAATCGCAGGCCACTGCTGAGCAGTGGTTTTTGCCACCAGCACTACCTCTTGCTCCTCGCAGATGCGGCCTTCCCAGCGGTAAATGGATTGCACGCCGGGCTGTAGTTGCACGCAGGCCGCCAAATGACTATCAATTAAGCGCTTTGCCAATGCCTTGGCGGCATTCTGGTCTGGAAGGCTTGTCATCACCAAGAGCAATTCAGTCATTGCAAGAATCCATTGTTCACTGTGTGATTCATACAGTGGGGTCATTAAAAAAGCAAAAAGCCAGACCGAAGCCTGGCTTTTGACTATACCCCAAAGACTTAGGCTGCGTCAGCTTCGACTGCAGTCTCTTCGACTTCTGGGCGATCCATCAGCTCAACCAAGGCCATT
>JAIXPY010000138.1 GCA_027486025.1 Burkholderiaceae bacterium | reverse complement strand
GATAGCATGCCTGGCTTGCTTCCAAACGTTGATCCCGATGGGTTGTTGGAGTTTTCAGTGGTCTATACCGACCGCTCGCTCAACCACATGTCCGAAGAGTTCAAAAAAGTCATGGTGGACATCTCTAGCGTACTGAAGGATGCCTATCAGGCCAGCTCGGCAATTGTTGTTCCGGGTAGCGGCACGTTTGGTATGGAAGCAGTGGCACGTCAATTTGCAAACCAAGAAAAAATCTTGGTTTTGCGTAACGGCTGGTTTAGCTACCGCTGGACGCAAATTTTCGATATGGCCAACATTACTCAAGATATTCATGTGATTAAGGGCAAGCAAGTCGAAAACGCGACTCAGGCACCGTATGCGCCAGCCCCGATTGAAGAAGTGGTGGCCTACATTAAAAAAGAGAAGCCCGCCGTTGTCTTTGCGCCCCACGTTGAAACCTCAGCCGGTATTATTTTGCCAGCGGACTATCTGCGTGCAGTGGGTGATGCAGTGGAATCGGTTGGCGGTTTGTTTGTACTCGATTGCATCGCCTCTGGTGCGATGTGGGTCGATATGAAAGCCTGCAAGGTAGACGTTGTGATCAGCGCTCCACAAAAGGGCTGGAGCAGTTCACCATGCTGCGCCTTAATTGGTCTGAGCGCACGTGCCCGTACCAAGATCGACAGCACACAGAGCACCAGCTTTTCAACGGATCTGAAAAAGTGGTTGCAGATTATGGAAACTTATGAAAATGGCGGTCATGTGTATCACACCACAATGCCAACCGATGCGTTGAAAATTTTACGTAACGTGATGCAAGAAACCCAAGCCTTGGGCTTTGATCACTTACGTAATCAGCAAATCGAGCTGGGTAAAAAAGTACGTGCGATGTTGGTTGAGCGTGGCTATCCATCAGTTGCTGCCCCGGGATTCCAGGCAGCGGGTGTGGTGGTGAGCTACACCGAAGATCCGGATATTCAGACGGGTAAGAAATTCATCGCTTTGGGCTTACAAACCGCTGCAGGCGTGCCATTGCAGTGTGATGAGCGCCCAGACTTTAGAACCTTCCGTATCGGTTTATTTGGTTTAGAGAAGTTGACGCACGTGGATCGTACCGTGGCTCATCTGGAAAAAGCCATGGACCAGATTCAGTCGGTGGCCGCTGTAGCAGCCTAATTGCAGTTTAGTAGTGGGGCGGTATTTCGTCGCGTAAGTCTCTTGCGTCGTTGCCGCCACCCAGTCCTTCAGAGCCGCTCGCACTCATCTGCTCCTTGAGTGATTTCATTTCTCGGTATAAAAATTCAATTTGCTGCTGTTGTTTGTAGATCGTTTGATTGAGGTTCTCAATCAAGTCCTCGGCAAAACTGAGCTTCACTTCTAAATTGGTAATGCGTTCTTCGCTGGACATGGTAGCGCCTCCTAATTGGTTTCCGATGGCATTACTACAAAGCGGCCATCTTCCATTTCGGCCTGGGGCCGAATCCAAAAATCATGGGTTTGCAGGGATTCATACACATAGGCGGGCGCTAAGTCAGCTTCGATATTGGCCAAACAAACCACCCGATACAGACCGCCAGTCTTCACATGCCTCAGTTGGGTATTGGGTGCAAAGCGTCCATCGGATGCTTGCGCCATACGGGGTTTTTGTGTCATCGCATACTTTCTTTTATGATCAAGTGACATTACAGCATGCATTGATCTACAGAATACCGCTTCCTTATAAAACCAGCCATGCCCTTTCCTTACTCGATTCTTGATTTATCACCCATTCCCGAAGGCGGGACTGCTGCTATTGCGCTGCGCAACTCGCGTGATTTAGCGCAGCATGCGGAGGAGTGGGGGTATTCACGCTACTGGGTAGCTGAGCACCACAATATGACAGGCAATGCGAGCTCGGCTACGGCAGTATTGATTGGATATATTGCCGAGGGCACGAAGACTATTCGAATTGGCTCGGGCGGCATCATGCTGCCTAATCATGCCCCGCTCGTGATTGCAGAACAATTCGGCACCTTAGCTTCCCTGTATCCGGGCCGGATTGAACTCGGGCTTGGTAGAGCGCCGGGTACCGATCAGATGACGGCCCAAGCGCTGCGCCGTGATTTGCAAGGCAGTGACCACCAGTTTGCACAAGACGTGCGCGAGCTGCAGCAATACTTTGCACCGGATCAAGAAGGTCAGCGCGTACGCGCCATTCCAGGAGTGGGCTTAGGGCTACCTATCTGGATATTGGGTTCCAGTTTGTATGGCGCCCAATTGGCAGCAAATTACGGCTTACCCTATGCCTTTGCATCGCACTTTGCCCCAGATTATTTGCAAGAAGCTATCCAGACCTACCGCACGCACTTCCGTCCCTCGGCGCAACTGAATAAGCCCTACGCTGTATTTGGGGTAAATGTGATTGCGGCCGATACCGATGAGGACGCGCAATACTTATTTACCACCTTACAGCAGCATTACACGCGGGCTCGGCGCAATACCCGTGGGCAATTGCCACCACCCATTGCGGACATGGATTCATTTTGGGAGCCCCATGAAAAGGCTGGCGTAATGCGCTCCTTAGCCTGCTCGGTGGTTGGTTCCCCGAAAACCATACGCGATGGATTGCAGCGCTTACTCGAAATCAGTGGGGCCGATGAGGTTTTAGTTGCCGGTCAAATTTACGACCATGCAGCGCGCCTGCGTTCGTTTCAGATTGCAGGGGAAGTCATTCGTAGCCTAGAGCCTGGCGCCTAGCGCTCTATGTGATGGCTAGCCGAGCAAGGTCTGAAGGTGATCGTACTGATTAGTAATTTCAACGCCGTGAGGTTTGGCGCTGGTACGTAACTCTAATACCAACAGATCTTTGCTCAGCAGCAAGGCCGGTCGGATGCTGTAGGCCATATTGATAAAGACTTGATCATCTACATCACGGCAAGTAAAGGGGGCTGGCTCGATTGCCTCATTCTCCAGCAGTCGAGTAACGCTTTCCCATGCCTGCAGAATGATGGCTTGCTCTTCTCGGCTTAGCTTAAACATCGGGCGCTGAATCACATCGATGAGCTCTAGCATGGATGCTTCGCTTCGCACTGCATCCACGAGCTTGGCATCAAGCAGATGCCGAATGGGTTCCACAGTCGGATCTTTAAATACCAGCAAATCCAAAATGACATTGGTGTCCAGCACCAAACGCGGTTTTAGATCAGTCAAGACAGTATTCGCTTGTGAGGGTAAGTGCCTTAATTCGCAGGCGCTTTCCAGATCTCCGGAACTACGGTAACTTGACCTTGGTCCGCAGAGACAAGCATCTCACCATCTTGAATATTGATGTGAATAATCATGCTGCGCTCCACCAGCGCAATTAAGGCTTTGGACTGCTCCTCGGGAATAGCGACAATGGTCAAGTTACGCGCGCGCTCTAGCTTATTTTTGATGCCATCCCACCACAATTTACTCGTATTACCGGCATAGCAATAGACGGCTACTTGATCGGAGCGGCCGCAGGCTTTCAGAATACGCCGCTCATCAGGCTGCCCGATATCAATCCACAGATTGATGGCGCCGGTGAGATCTTTTACCCAAATATCAGGCTCATCGGTATCGCTTAATCCTTTGGTAAAAACTAACTGCTCTTGTGCATTGAGGGCAAAGGCAATGATGCGAATCATCATGCGCTCATCGGTCTCAGAGGGATGCTTTGCGATCGTTAAGGGATGGCTGGCATAGTAGTAGCGATCGCCATCGGAGATGTGGAGCTCTGCTTTATGAATGGTTGCGCGCAATGCCATGAATAAATCCCTTAATTGATCCGCTGTGTGCCCTGATTGGCCGCAGAAAACAGACCATCATAATCCCCTTGGGGTATTAAGGCGCTGGAGTGCCCAGAACCAGCCGCATACGCTGATGAGGAATGCCCACTTCGTCAAAGATGGCGCCATCCGGCTTAAATTGCAGTTTGGCATAAAAGGGAGCTGCGCTTTGCTGTGCGTGGAGCTCAAATACACTTGCACCTTGCATCATGCCGGCACGAATCGCTTCACCCAGTAGAGCCGTTCCAATGCCTTGACCGCGAAAGTTCTTGAGCACCGCCATGCGTCCGATCATGGCTTTGCTGGGATTCTGCTCATCCAGATAGATTCGTGCGGTAGCAACACACAGACCATCGACGAAGGCTAGCGCATGCTCGGCAATGGGGTCGGAGTCATCGATTTCCAATTCGGCAGGAATGCCTTGCTCTTTCACAAAAACGGCGTAGCGAATCGCATATGCGGTATCGCGTGCCTCTAACCATGTCTGAGTTCCAATCGTAATCATGCTTTACCAAATTAAATGATGGCCAATGGGCTAGCGCGCGTCGGCGCTGGAAAGAGGGCGTCCAATTGACTCAACACAGGAGCACTCAATTGGACTTGATTTGCCTGCCAGTTTTCTTCAATACGAGCGAAGTGAGTTGATTTGGGGATGGCGACTGCATGGGGATGGCGCAAAATCCACGCCAGTGCTAACTGGGCAGCAGTCAGACCCTGTTCAGCGGCCAACAGTAATAGACCAGGGTGCTGTGTCAGATTGCCGGTGCCGAGTGGCGAGTACGCCATGAGTGCGATATTTAGGGTATTCATGGCAGGCAGTAAATCAAACTCAATGCCACGCTCATTGAGGGCGTAATACACCTGATTACTTTGGCAGTGGGAGGGAGCTCCGACATTCGCTTCTGCTTTACGCCAGGAATCCAGCGCCTTTGGATCAAAATTACTCACACCAAAATGGCGGATCAGCCCACGCTCGTGAAGCGTTAAAAATCCCTCAATGGTGCTCTCAAAGGAATGGCTGCCTTGCCAGTGCAGTAGATAGTGATCCAGGTAGTCGCATTGCATGCGCCGTAAACTGGCTTCGCAGGCTTTAATCGTGCCCCCTTTATTGGCATGGTGTGGCAGTACTTTGGAGACTAAGGTAACTTCCTCGCGGCGATTAGAGGCAAAGGAGCCAAGTGCCTTGCTGACGAGCGATTCAGCCACTCCGTCGGCATACATTTCTGCGGTATCGATCAGGCGATATCCGACCTCAAGGGCATGCGCAATGGCGGCGCATTCGGCCTTGGCTTGACTGGGGTCTTCGCCCATTTGCCATGTGCCTAGGCCAATGCGAGACTGAAACAGGGAAGGGGATTGCATGGTGTCTAATATAACCAAAAATGAGCAGTAGCAGCAGATGATCACTGATTGCCCAAGACTGTGTATCGTATAGCCCTATGATCCGAATTACCGAGCTGCGCCTTGCGATTGACCATGCCCCAGAAGCGCTGGAGGCAGCCATTGTGCGCTTTCTTAAAATTGCCCCAAAAGACGTGATTTCTTTTGAGGTGTTTAAGCGCAGCTATGACGCACGCAAAAATGTAGCCCTTGCTTTTATTTATACCGTCGATGTTTCAGTCAAAGACGAAGCCCAGGTGTTAACTCGCTTTGCTGGTAGCGTTCATGTGCGACCATCGCCGGATACGCATTATCACTTCATAGCAAAAGCACCTCAAAAAATGGAGCAGCGGCCAGTCATCATTGGTTTTGGCCCCTGCGGTATTTTTGCAGCGCTACTGCTTGCGCAAATGGGCTTTAAGCCGATTGTGTTGGAGCGTGGAAAAGCGGTGCGGGAGCGTACTCAAGATACCTGGGGCTTGTGGCGCAAGAGCACCCTCAATCCAGAGTCCAATGTGCAATTTGGCGAAGGCGGTGCTGGTACTTTTTCCGATGGCAAATTGTGGAGCCAGGTGAAGGACCCGAAGTTTTATGGCCGCAAAGTGCTGCATGAGTTTGTCAAAGCCGGCGCCCCTGAAGAGATCCTCTATGTTGCCAAGCCGCACATCGGCACCTTTCGCTTAGTAGGCGTGGTTGAAAAAATGCGCCAAGAGATTATTGCGCTAGGCGGTGAAATTCGCTTCTCCCAAAAGGTGACTGGTTTTGAGATCGAGAATCAAGCGATACGCGGCCTTGTAATGGAAGATGGTGAGCGCCTTGCTGCCAGTCAGGTGATTTTGGCGTTGGGGCACAGTGCGCGCGATACCTTTCAGGCGCTACATGATGCTGGCGTGTATCTTGAGGCAAAGCCATTTTCAATTGGATTTCGGATTGAGCATCCACAGTCAATGATCGATCGGGCGCGCCTAGGGCCGCATGCAGGCAATCCCTTGATTGGGGCGGCCGATTACAAATTAGTACACCATGCCAAAAATGGGCGCTCGGTCTATAGCTTTTGTATGTGCCCGGGCGGCACGGTAGTGGCTGCCACGTCGGAGCCAAATCGCGTGGTTACTAATGGCATGAGCCAATACTCACGTAATGAGCGCAATGCGAATGCCGGCATTGTGGTCGGCATTACTCCGGAAGATTATCCGGGCGGCCCGATGGCTGGAATTGAGTTTCAGCGCGCCATTGAATCCAAGGCATTTGAGCTTGGCGGTAAGAATTACGAAGCACCCGGTCAATTGGTTGGGGATTTTTTAGCGCAAAGACCTTCCACCGATTTTGGTGCTGTATTGCCATCGTACAAACCCGGCGTCCACTTAACGGATCTCGCCAGCAGCTTGCCCGACTATGCGATTGAGGCGATTCGCGAGGCCATTCCTGCATTTGAAAAACAGATACCCGGCTTTTCCATGAACGATGCCGTATTGACTGGGGTTGAGACGCGCACTTCATCGCCATTACGGATCACGCGCGGCGCCAATTACCAAAGTCTGAATATCAAAGGTCTGTATCCCGCAGGAGAGGGTGCTGGCTATGCTGGTGGCATTATGTCTGCCGGAATTGATGGCATCAAAGTCGCTGAGGCGCTGGCATTGGAGTATTTGGCTCAATACCCGCAATAAGCGGCGCTTGAAACAGGGCGTTTATCAGCCTGGGTTTTCAGAACAGACGATAATGCGGCATGGCTTTAATCGTACTTACAGATGCAAAACTGGCTTTTGGCCACGTTGACTTACTGGCGAACACCGCTTTTTCCCTTGAATCAGGAGAGCGCATCGGCTTAATTGGCCGTAATGGCACCGGTAAATCATCCCTACTTAAAATTCTCGCTGGCCTTGAAAAGCTAGACGATGGTCTATTGCAATACCAACAAGGTTTGCGTATTGCTTATGTACCCCAAGAGCCGATCTTTGAGGCGACGGAGACTGTATTTGATGCAGTCGCTAAAGGCGTATCCCAGGCAAAGTCCTTAAGGGAAGAATACGAGGCTCTCAGCGTAGGGGAGTGGGATGATGCATCCCATCAACGCCTCGATGAACTGCAGTCAGCCTTAGAGGCAGTCAGCGGCTGGAATTGGGAGCAGCGCGTACACGAAACCCTAGATCGATTGCATTTGCAAGCTGAGATGAAAATCACAGCACTATCGGGCGGCACGAAAAAGCGAGTCGCTTTGGCGCAAGCCTTGGTCGCCGTTCCAGATGTGCTACTGCTCGATGAGCCAACCAACCACTTAGACCTCGACTCCATTACCTGGTTAGAAGAGTTGCTGCGCGAGTATCAAGGCTCGGTAGTCTTGATTACCCACGACCGTGCTTTTTTGGATGCGGTTTGCACCCAAATCGTCGAGCTGGATCGCGGCATTCTGCGCAGTTACCCCGGTAATTTTTCTGCCTATGAAGTCTTGAAAGACCAAGAGCTCAATGCCGAATCCTTAGCCAATGCCAGGGCAGACAAACTGCTGGCCCAAGAAGAGGTTTGGATTCGCAAGGGGGTTGAGGCAAGGCGTACGCGTAGTGTTGGCCGCATCGCCCGCTTAGAAAAATTACGCGTTAGCCGTGCACAGCGCCGCGATGAAATGGGTCAGGTGAAGTTGGCCGTGTCCGCAGGGGATCGTAGCGGCAAGATCGTCGCGGACTTGCAGAACGTGTCCAAATCATATGATCGTCCGATCGTTCAGGACTTTACCGCCACCATTTTACGTGGCGACAAGGTCGGCCTCCTTGGCCCCAATGGCGCAGGTAAGACAACCTTGCTTAAACTCATTCTCGGGACGATTACTCCAGACTCAGGAACTGCCGTGATGGGCACGCGGATCGAGGTTGCTTACTTTGATCAAATGCGCGAGGGCCTTGACCTCAATGCCTCACTGGAAGATTACATCAGTCCTGGAAGCGAATGGATTGAAATCAATGGTAATCGCAAGCACGTCAAGAGTTACTTAAGCGATTTCTTATTCGCACCGGAGCGTACCAATTCACCGGTCAGTACCTTATCGGGTGGCGAGCGCAATCGATTACTGCTTGCGCGCCTATTTGCAAGACCAGCGAATGTCTTGGTGCTCGATGAGCCTACCAATGACTTAGATATCGATACACTGGATCTCTTGGAGCAATTGCTTCAGGACTACAAGGGTACGGTCTTTTTAGTCAGTCACGACCGTTACTTTTTGGACAATGTGGTGACCAGCATTATTGCCAATGAAGGCGATGGATTTTGGCGCGAGTACGAGGGTGGCTACGAGGATTGGAAAATTCAGAAGGCGCGCTCTGATCAAATTCGCTCCGAAAACGGCAGCCTAAAAATAGAGCTGAGCCCAAAGGCAGCAGTAAAGCCCGCTGAAAAAGGCAACAAGGAAGTCAAGCCAGTTGCCGCAAAAAGCGGCATTCAAAAACTCAACGGCAAAGAGCGCCAAGAGTTAGAGGCATTGCCCTTGCAGATTGAAGTGCTGGAGGCAGAGCAGGCTGAGATTGGCCTAGCGATGAGTAATCCCGATTTATACAAAAATGAACCTGAACTGGCTGCGAGTATGCAAGCCCGCTTAACAGAAGTGACCAGTCAGGTCGATGCCATGCTTCAGCGCTGGGAATTGTTACTAAGCCGATCTGAGGGCTAATTTACGGTTGGCGTGGATGCCAATATCGGCTAATCGCCTCAATTGCAATCGAGCTAATCAGGACCACTACCAAAGCAATCGCACTGGCTGGTGCCGTTTTCACAGTGTTGATAAAGAGGGCTATGAATAAGGCAGCATTAATTGCAATCGCACACCATAAAATACGCGGATCAGCCCCCGTTTGCTGGTGCACACGAAGGTGTCCGAACGTAATAACTGCATACACCAGCAAAAAAGCCAAGCTGGCCATTTGACCTACCTCGGCCAATGGAAAGAGAAGGGCAAACACAATTACCCCGATCGAAGAAACGCTGAGTGCACGCACTTGCGTTTTTAAAACGCTATTGCCTAATGCACTTGAAACCATTCTTTTTTTGGCGACATCGGCCGCAATATTCGAGGCTGCAAAGATGGTTGCATTGACGGCAGCTGCACAGGCCAATAGGGCCGAGATGCTGATCACAATCTGCCCTAGCTTGCCAGCCACGAGCTGAGCAGCGTTTGCTAGTACATGACCGTTATTCAGCTCAATTG
>JAIXPY010000055.1 GCA_027486025.1 Burkholderiaceae bacterium | reverse complement strand
GCGCAAGGCACCATCACACCCATATTGACTACTTCAAAGTTATTGCATTGAAGAACAACGGTCACAATGTTTTTGCCAATGTCATGGACATCACCCTTAACGGTTGCCATCACAATCTTACCCTTGGCTTTGGCTTCGCCGCCTGCAGCAACGTGTAAGCGTTTTTCTTCTTCAATGTAAGGAATGAGGTGCGCTACGGCCTGCTTCATTACGCGCGCACTTTTTACGACCTGCGGCAAAAACATTTTGCCTTCACCAAACAAATCGCCGACCACATTCATGCCATCCATGAGGGGGCCTTCAATTACTTCAATCGGACGGCCGCCGGAACCCATAATGTCCGCACGCAACTCTTCGGTGTCGTCCAGAATAAAGTTAGTAATACCGTGCACCAGAGCGTGGGTTAAGCGATCCCGTACCGGCGCTTCACGCCACACGAGATTCTCGACTTGCTTCGTGCCATCGCCTTTAAATTGATCTGCGATTGCCAACAAACGCTCGGTAGGGGTTTGGCCATCTTTTTCTTTAAAGCGGTTGAGCACAATGTCTTCGACCCGCTCACGCAACTCTGGGTCTAAATCCGCATAGACCCCAAGCTGGCCAGCGTTGACAATACCCATGTCCATACCTGCCTGAATCGCATGGTACAAAAAGACCGTATGAATGGCCTCGCGTACGCGATCGTTGCCACGGAATGAAAAGCTCACATTGGAAACGCCGCCGCTGACTTTCGCGCCCGGCAGATTTTCTTTAATCCAGCGCGTTGCATTGATAAAATCAACCGCATAATTGTCGTGCTCTTCAATCCCAGTGGCAATCGCAAAAATATTGGGATCAAAAATAATGTCTTCTGGAGGAAATCCGATTTCCTCCACCAAGATTTGATACGAGCGTTGGCAAATTTCTGTTTTACGTTGGTAGGTATCGGCCTGCCCTTTTTCGTCAAAAGCCATCACCACCGTAGCAGCTCCATAGCGACGAATCAACTTGCCTTGATGCCGAAATGCATCTTCACCTTCTTTTAACGAAATCGAATTGACGATGGGCTTACCTTGGACACACTTTAAGCCGGCCTCGATGATGGTCCACTTCGATGAGTCGATCATGATAGGCACGCGGGCAATATCTGGCTCGGATGCAATTAGATTCAAGAAGCGTACCATGGCCGCCTCTGAATCGAGCATGGCCTCATCCATATTGATGTCAATAATCTGCGCGCCGCTTTCAACTTGCTGCCGTGCTACGGCCAAGGCTTCATCAAATTGATTATTCAAAATCATGCGCGAGAAGGCTTTGGATCCAGTCACATTGGTGCGCTCACCAATATTGACGAAGCCAACTACTGGACTGACGTTATACGACTCGAGGCCAGACAAACGCATAGGGGCAATCACGCGTTTGCTCATTCTGTTGCCTCCGCTTGGGGCTCACGGTAAAAGACCCTGGGCTTTCGCTTCGCAACTGCATTGGCAATCGCACGAATGTGATCCGGAGTGGTTCCGCAGCAGCCACCCACTAGATTGACTAATCCATCTTTAGCAAAACCATCCACCAGCGCAGAAGTAATTTCGGGGGTCTCATCAAAGCCGGTATCACTCATGGGGTTTGGCAGACCTGCATTGGGATAACACGAGACCGCGGTATTGCAGATGCGGGCCAGCTCAGCAATGTAAGGACGCATCAAGGCTGCTCCGAGCGCGCAATTTAAACCAAATGTGAGTGGCTTGATGTGGCGTAAGCTATTCCAAAATGCCTCGACCGTTTGCCCGGACAAAATTCGTCCTGACGCATCGGTCACTGTTCCAGAAACCATGACCGGCAACCTCACACCGGTGTCCTCAAAAAATTCATCGAGGGCAAACATTGCTGCTTTGGCATTTAACGTATCAAAAATGGTTTCAACTAAGAAAAGGTCAACCCCACCGGCGTACAAACCTTCAATTTGCTCGCGGTAGGTATCGCGCAAGGCATCAAAACTAATATTGCGCGCGCCCGGATCATTGACGTCTGGCGAGATACTGGCGGTCTTTGGCGTAGGCCCAATGGCGCCGGCCACAAAACGCGGTTTTTCCGGCGTACTGAACTTGGCACAGGCATCATGCGCTAAGCGTGCGGCCGCTTCATTCATCTCGCGAGCCAAGCCCGGCATTTTGTAGTCCTCTTGCGCCACCGAAGTCGCACCAAAGGTATTGGTTTCAATGATGTCCGCGCCCGCCTCCAAATAGTCTTCATGGATTTTTTGGATAATGTGGGGCTGCGTTAAGACTAAGAGCTCATTGTTCCCCTTCAGATCGCCCGGATGATCTGCGAAACGGGTATTCCCTGGCAAGCCACGGTAATCCGCTTCGCTCAACTTGTATTGCTGAATCATGGTTCCCATGGCGCCGTCCAAGATCAGGATGCGGTCGTTTAGCAGCGCTGGTAATTCGCTGCCACGGGTAAATACCAAATTGGAACCGTTTGATTGCATTGTTTAAATAGAGGGGTTAATCTTAGTAACCCACTATTCTAATGACTTTATCGGCATCAAGCCGACTTGGAGGCCGTATGTTTGGAACCATTCCTGAATTCAATCAAAGCATGGAAATGCTCAAGACCATGTGGGGGCAGGGGG
>JAIXPY010000111.1 GCA_027486025.1 Burkholderiaceae bacterium | reverse complement strand
GTGCTTGCTGGGGCCGATTTTGCGCTCATAGCCGTAAGGATAAAGCAGGCGAGCGCTTAGTTCGGATCTTTTGCCATCCAGTTTTTGCACAGACTAAAGTCAAAATGGGACAGAACGCGGCCAAGATGCCTCACTTCAACCCGCTCCAAGGCTTGGCATTCAGCAAAAGCGGCTTGCAAATGGGCTTGAGTGCCTTTTACTGGAAGGGGGTAAGGCATTGCAGACCAGTTGACTGTAATTGCATCGGAGCCGGGCTTGAGGTTGCCAAACCACAAATCAAACTGGTCTTGGCGTTTATCCAAGATAAAGACGGGGGATGGTCGTGCGTACCAAGCGATGCGGCTACCCAGGGTCCAGTTTTGAACGGCAATACCAGCAACCGAGTATGTTTTGCTCAGAGCCAATGCGGTTTTGCCCGCCTGATCCCAGCCATATAAATCTGCAATGGGATTGTTTCTTGGGTTGCTACCGACAATGCCGCCGGATAAAACAAACCCGAAGCCAATCAAGCACAGCGCAATTTGAAGAATGAAAAAAAATCGGATGAGCCGCCGCTGCCCCCTTGCCCATGCGCTGGCAATGCCGATCCCCGCAAATGGTGCCAAGCAAAACCAGGCTGGTGTAGTCCAGTGAGGCAAGCTACCGCCACCTGAGAGCCAAGCAAAAATTCCAAACGGGATCCAAAAAAAACCGAGTAGACAAACTAGAGCTGCTGGCGATTTAGCCCAGTAGCGCTTCAAAAAGAAAATCATGCCCACAGCAAAGAGGAATCCAAACGCCACTAATTGCAAGCCAATGAAACCTGCAAAGCGTCGAAACAACCATTCACCTCCGCTGCCATGAGCCAGTTGATACTTAAATGAAATCCAATCGTTTACCCAGTTCCAGTAGAGCACTGGCGAGATGAGTAGCAGTGCCAGCAACACGGCGAGGTAAAAACCAGCCTGATTGATCCAAGACTTGCGAGGCGGACAGAGCACAACTAGGAGCAAAGCAAACGCAGTGAAGGCAGCGGTGTATTTGCTGAGGCCTGCGAGGCCCAGCAAAGCGCCAGTAATCAGCCAATCACGCAAGGCAAAGTTGCGACCTGCCTGCATCCAGCGCAAGGCCATCCAGAAGAGCCCTAGGCTGAGTGGCGTCAAGATGGAATCGGGCAATAGACCTACCGATAAGACATGCGGTAGCGGTGCCGCAATCACCAGCAGTACAGCAGCAAAGCTAGACAAGCCGATGGGAGGCAATGCTGCAGTGGCGATCGATGCCTTAGCTTGCAAGAAACGCTGCAATTCAGAGGTAACGATATAAACCAAAGCACACGAGATCAGCCAAAGCAGTTCCGGAATCAGCCTTAAAACGCCGGTGCTGGCATCAAGGGATGCCAATGGCCACTGAATCCAACCCACCAGAGGTGGGTGATCAAAGTAACTCCAGGCCATATGCTTGGCATAGAGTAGGTAATGGGCTTCATCCACCGAGAGTTCAAATGAAAAGCCCAATGCCAAATGAACTAGTGCAGCGACTGCGAGGCAAATACCAGCCTTGCCTGTATACGAACAGGACTTCCAGTAGGAGGCTACTCCAGAAGCCAAATTACGGCACTTCTTTGCGCAAGTAAAGTTCAAAAAGCGCGTGATACCCGGTGCGGCCATGCCCCTGTTGCATCAGAATGTCATAGAGTTTCTTGGCTTGGGTTAGTCCGGGTAGTACCAAGCCCATGCGATCTGCCTCAGCAATAGCTAAGCCTATGTCTTTGACAAAATGCTCCAACATAAAGCCAGGCGCAAAATCCCCTTTGATCATGCGAGGGCCTTGCACATTGAGCTGTACGCCACCGGCAGCACCACCACCAATCACCTCTAATACGGCGAGAGGATCAAGGCCCGCAGTTTTGGCGTACATCAGGCCTTCGCATACGCCCATGATGCTCGAGGCAATCACAATTTGATTACATAACTTCGCGTGTTGACCTGCGCCAGCCGGCCCCAAGAGCGCAATATTTTTGCCCATCAACTGAAAGAGGGGGAGCACCGCATCAAACGCCTTTTGATCTCCGCCCACCATGATGGATAGCTTGGCATCACGGGCGCCGATGTCACCCCCTGATACAGGCGCGTCCAAACAAGCGATACCGCGCTCGAGGCCGTAGCGTGCAATCTGTTTCGCTAGTTCTGGGCTCGAAGTAGTCATGTCAATCGTGATACATCCTTTGGGCGCATGCTGCAAAATGCCCGACTCCCCTAAGTACATCGCTTCGACATCCTTGGGGTAGCCGATGATCGTAATGATGACTTCCGATGCTTTAGCAAGCGCGATCGGGCTGTCAAACCAGTGTGCCCCGCGCGCCAGCAAGTCTTCAGCTTTGCTACGGGTGCGGTTGTATACATGCAAGGTATGGCCTGCAGTCATCAAATGACCTGCCATGCTGCTGCCCATAATGCCGGTGCCAATAAAGCCAATCTTCATCGTAAGTGTGCCTAATTGAGTTGCTGAAAGGAATCAACTAATTTTAGACTGCTTGTGGAGCCCAACATTCCCTTTTGCGCCAAGCCAAATCAAGGCTAATATGATGCACGCCAAGGGGGCAATGGATCCCCAATTCAGCAGCGCCCATCCCTGGGTTGTAATCAGAATGCCGGAGCTGAGCGCAGAAAGTGCAGTTGTCAAAAATACAAAGAAATTAATTGCGCCTTGGGCTTTATCCCGCTCTTCTGGTCGGTAGGCTTCTAGGGCTAAGGTGGTGCTGCTGGTGAATAAGAAATTCCAACCCACACCCAGCAAAAAGAGTGCGATTAAAAAATGGGTAAATGTGACTCCGGATAAGGCGATGGCAATGCACGCAATATAAAGCAACACCCCAATGCGCATGACCCACAACACACCCCAGCGGCGAATTAAATTACCGGTAAAAAAGCCGGGCGCAAACATACCAATCACGTGCCACTCGAGTACTAATACGGTTTTATCAAATGGCAGCTTGCACATTTCCATTGCTAAAGGGGTTGCTGCCATGAGGAGGTTCATGACGCCATACGAGAGGGATGCAGAGATAGCGCACACAATAAACAGGGGTTGACGCATGATCTCGGAGAGGGGTCTGCCGGTTTCTTTGGTTTCGCCAGCTGAACGCTCCTGAAAGCGAATCAGGCTAATAGCTACAAAGGCGAGGACAGCAACAAAGGCTAAGGCAATGTATGCGCCTGCGAAGGGTACGCTCAGCCAGTCACGGGTTTGGTTGGCTAAATTAGGCCCAAGAACAGCACCAATCACGCCGCCAGCCAAAACCCATGAGACTGCCTTTTCTTTTGATGTCGGTCCGGCAATCTCGGCAGCGGTAAATCGATACAAGAGGGCGTTGGCATTGTAAAAACCCGCAATCACAGTAGCGACATTGAGTAACCAGAAATTACGTTCAAGCACGGCGAAGGCGCAAAGAAGTGCTGAAAAGCCGGCAACCACCAATCCAATTTGGAAGGAGCGCTTGCGCCCCCATTGTTTTTGGGTTCGGGCCACCAGGGTGGTCGAAAGTGCGCTACCGATTACATAACCCATTACGGGAAGGGTTGCTAACCATGGCAGCGGAGCAAGCATAAAGCCCACTAAGCCATTGATTGCAATAAACGTGACGTTGTTCGTCAAATACATGCCTTGTGCAAACGTCAGCAACCAGAGATTTTTATTCATGAAATATGCCTGTGAAAGCATTACGATAAAGCATCTGTATTTATCCTGACCCATTTCCTACGCTAAATGATCCATCCAGTCGACCAATTTAAGCTGCATGCGCTTCGCCGCGTTGGTATTACGCTGAGTTTGGCACTCGCTTTATCAGCATGCGCTGGTTTGTCTGATGAGGCTAGCGAGGTCAGCTCGCCGCCGACTGCAGAAATACCGGCGCAGGAGATGCTGCCTAAATTTTCTGAGCAGCCAGCCCAGTCAGCCTTACCCAGCGGTTGGAGTTTTTATCGCCTAGCACCTTACAAAAAGAATACGGCCTATCGCCTTGAAAACTACCAAGGTAAAACGGTGCTGAGTGCGAATTCCAAAAGATCGGCATCCGGTTTGGCAGTGAAGTTGCGCCCACAACCCGCTACTGATTTATGGTTAGAGTGGGAGTGGAAAGCGGTTGGCAAAATTCCGAATGCAGACAATGCTATTCGTTATACCGATGATGCTCCTCTTCGCATACTGGTTGCATTTGATGGCAATAAATCCAAGCTACCTTTAAAAGAGCAGCTCACCTTTGAGGTGGCTGGAATGCTGAGCGGTCGGGAGATGCCATACGCCACCCTCATGTACATCTGGGCCGGCAACAGTCCGCTGGATAGTGTGGTGGAGAACACCTTCACTAGCCGCGTCAAAATGATTGCAGTGGACTCGGGCTGGCAACATACCGGGCAGTGGCGTAAGCACGCGCGCGACTTAAGTGCAGACTACCGCACCGCCTTTGGTGAGGAGCCGGGGGATGTGATTGGGGTGGCGCTTCTCACTGACACCGACAATACGAAGTCGCAGGTGAGGGCGCTGTATGGTGATATTGAGTTGGTACGCAAAGCGCTCAAATAAAAGTAATACAAAAATAGCGCAAAAGAAATACGTTATTTAGGCTTCCACAGTCCCAGTAGCAGCGCATTGCTCAGCACAAACAGACTCGATAAAGCCATCGCGCTTCCAGCAACCGCGGGCGTTAAGTAACCCAGTGCCGCTAAAGGAATGCCAACCACATTAAAGGCAAAGGCCCAAAACAAGTTTTGACGAATCTTGTTCCAAGTGCGCTTCGATACATCAATTGCAGCAGCCACCAAGGTAGGGTTCCCTTGCATTAATGTGATGCCAGCGGCTTGCATGGCCACATCGGTTCCAGTGGCCATGGCCATACCGACATCCGCCATCGCAAGTGCGGGCGCGTCATTAATGCCATCGCCCACCATGGCAACCCATTGCCGCTCACCCGCCGCATTACGCTTTAAGCGTTCAATCCAATCCGCCTTGTCTGCGGGAATGATTTGAGCATACACCGCACCAATACCAATGCGCTGACCGACGTGGTCCGCGGCAGCATGATTGTCGCCGGATAGCATCACCGTCTGTATCCCCATATTGTGTAACTGCTGCACTGCTGCAGCTGCATTGTCTTTCAGCGCATCACCAAAGGCGAAGATGGCCAGCGGTGTTGGTGACTGAGTGTCTGTGGGAGTTGCGGTTAAAGCCGAGACAGTCTGCCCGGCTAAAAATAGGGGAGTTGCTTTGAGGATTAGGTCACTGTATTGCGGATGGTCTTCGAGTGAGGCAAGACTTTGCAGTCGCAGTAATTGGCCTTGCCATTCACCATTTAGCGGCCTGCCTTCTATCCCCACCCCAGGAATGGCCTGCATTTGGGCGCAGATAACAGGAGTGACGCCGCGTAGCTTCGCGTTTTCGAGAACTGCTTTTGCGAGCGGATGTTCGCTGCCCATTTGCAGTCCCGCCGCCAAAGCAAGTACCGCCTCCTGCGTCAAACCGAGGCTTGGGTCGATTGAGAGTAGGGTAGGTTTGCCTTCGGTGAGGGTGCCGGTTTTATCAAATGCGACGAGTTGAATGCGATGGGCCAACTCCAATACCTGCGGATCTTTAATCAAGATGCCAGCGCGTGCAGCAACCCCGGTGCCGGCCATGATAGCTGCCGGAGTAGCCAAGCCCAATGCACATGGACACGCAATCACCATGACCGATACCGCCCTTAAGATGGCTTCGCTGATGTCGCCGATCAGGAGCCCAGTAATCAGGCCGGTAGCGATTGCGATACCAATCACTGCGGGCACAAAGATTCCGCTGACCTGATCTACTAAGCGCTGAATTGGCGCCTTTTGCGTTTGTGCAGTCTCAACTAAATCAATGATGTTTGCCAGCATGCTATCGGTACTAGTCGCACTCACTCGAAAGACCAGCTGACCATCACCATTGAGTGAGCCGCCAATGACGGCATCGCCAAGCCCCCGTTTTACAGATTGACTCTCTCCTGTGAGTAGCGATTCATCCAGATGGCTGTTGCCAATCACGATGAAGCCATCGGCAGGTACGCGTTCACCGGGCAAAACCATGACCAGATCATTTACTAATACGTGTTCGAGTGGTACTTCAGCGTGCCGGTTGATGAGGGCTGGATTGCCGCTGATCAGGCTAAGGTCACTTGTCTTCAATACCCTTGCATGTTGTGGCCATAAGGCGTGCAGTGCACGAATAGCCTCACCGGTTTTTTGCTTGGCTCGCGCCTCAAGCCACTTACCCAAGAGCACCATGCTGATAATGACTGCTGCCCCTTCAAAATAAAGAGCATGGGGGTCACCCCATACCAACTGATAGACGCTGAGTCCGTAAGCTGCACTTGTTCCCAATGCGACCAGTAAATCCATGTTGCCAGCGCCGGATTTCAGTGCCTTGAATCCAGATCTATAAAAGCGCCAACCGAATACAAACTGCACCGGGCTGGCGAGCAAAAGCTGCCATAGGCTACTTGGCATCCAGTGGACCCCAAATGGCATGAGTACCATGGGGAGAACAAGGGGGGCGGATAAAGCAAAGCTGAGTATCACAGGGCCCAAGCCATCGGCCGACCAAAATGCCGATTGCTTTGTTTGCTTCAGTTGCCCAGGCGCCGCACTTTGTTTGGCGCCATAACCCGCCTTGTGAATGATCTCGATGATCTGCTCCACCACTCCAGGAACTGCTTCCTTGAGGCGAATGCGCGCCTGTTCGGTCGCTAAATTGACGGTGGCTGCCTCTATGCCTGGCGCATTGGCCAGGGCCTTTTCAACGCGGCTGACGCAGGAGGCACAGGTCATGCCCTCAATATCAATCGAGATAAAGCGCGTGGCGTCTTTCGAACTTAAGTTCATACTAGGGATAATCTACTGCAAGATTGAATTTAGTGGAGGGAAATAAAATGCAAACCCTATTTGTTACGGGCATGACCTGCGGCGGCTGCACGAAAGCCGTTACCAGGGCAATTCAAATGCAGGATGCTAGTGCGACGGTTCAGGTGGACTTGGATTCCCAGAAAGTGGAAATTGACTCCAAGCTGAGCCGGGAAGCCCTGATGGCCATTGTCACGGATGCAGGCTTTCCGGTCGTTAATTAGCTCCTTATTGCCTAACCATGGCGTAATCAGGGCGCATTTCAGCAAAAAATCCCTCTTGGGATTAACCTAAGCTCTGTTTGAGGCGCGTTACCTTGTATTCTCAGGGCTCAATACAATACTAAAAGTTACGTAAATTAGAAAAGTAAGGGAGATGACATTGGCAGTCAGTATTGAGTCTGTACAGCAGACCTTAAAAACCGTTTTAGACCCAAACACCCAAATTGACCTCATGACTGCAAAAGCAGCTAAGAACATCAAGGTTGATGATGGTGCAGTTTCATTGGATGTGGTCTTGGGCTACCCTGCAAAAAGCCAAATCGATTTAATCCGAACTTTGGTTGTGAACGCCATTCGGAAATTGCCTGATGTAAAAAACGTCAGCGTGAATGTGACGAGCAGCATCGTGGCGCACGCGGTTCAGCGTGGCGTTAAGCTGATGCCGAATGTAAAAAATATTATTGCAGTAGCAAGCGGTAAGGGCGGTGTTGGTAAATCCACTACCGCAGTGAACCTCGCCCTTGCACTCGCTGCAGAAGGTGCTGAGGTTGGTATTTTGGATGCGGACATTTATGGTCCCAGCCAACCGATGATGCTCGGTATTACCGGCAGGCCTGAATCATTGCAAGAAAACACCATTGAGCCCATGGAAGGCCATGGCTTACAAGCTAGCTCGATCGGGTTTTTAATTGATGCCGATAATCCGATGGTATGGCGCGGCCCGATGGTGACATCGGCCTTGGAACAATTGCTCAAGCAGACACGCTGGCGCGATTTGGATTACCTGATTGTCGATATGCCACCAGGCACTGGCGATATTCAGTTGACCTTGTCTCAAAAAGTGCCCGTTACTGGCGCGGTGATTGTGACAACGCCCCAAGACATTGCTTTGCTGGATGCGCGCAAGGGCTTAAAGATGTTTGAAAAAGTCGGCGTGCCGATTATTGGCATCATTGAAAACATGTCAACCTACATCTGTCCGAGCTGTGGCCATGAAGAGCATGTCTTTGGTCAGGGTGGCGGTCAAAAAATGTGCACCGATTATGGCGTGGATTTCTTAGGATC
>JAIXPY010000022.1 GCA_027486025.1 Burkholderiaceae bacterium | reverse complement strand
CAGCTATCCTGAACAAGTTGTTTCGTATAAGTAAAAACACTAATCATTTTTTACTATAAAATCAATTTGTTCCATTAAAATGAACAAATTATATTGTTTTGTGAGATTAATCCCATGTTTGACCAGGAAATCGCCGAAATACTGAATTTGCCCAAAAAGGATGTTTCTAGCGAAAACTCATCCATGCTCAAAGGGGTTGTCATTCTCGAGGCACTTGCAGCGCTCAGGCAACCCGCTACCTTGGCGCAATTGATGCAAATCACGGGTATGCCAAAAGCCTCATTGCATCGCACGCTGGCTATTTTCGAAGAAGCTGGCCTAGTTGTACGCGAACCAGGTGGAAAAGCATATGCCCCTGGCGAGCGCCTCTCGAAGTTGGCGCTGGAGACCTTGTGTCACGATAGCGTCTCTAGTGTCCGTCATTCGATATTGCGTAAATTAGTTGCCGATCTAAAAGAAACCTGCAATCTAGCAGTGCTTCGCCAAGGAGAACTCTTTTACCTCGACCGAGTTGAAGCAAACTGGGCCCTTCGACTGCATCTGCCGCCCGGCACGGTGTTGCCGCCCCATTGCAGTGCGAGTGGAAAGCTATTGCTTGCCTATAAGCCAATGGAAGAGAGAACGCGTTTATTAGACAACCTTCCGCTTGAGCAATTTACCCACCGCACTATTACGGATCGCGATCTTCTGGAGTCTGAATTGGATCGTATTCTTAGTACAGAATATGCGGTCGATAATGAAGAGTATGTCTTGGGTGTTTCTTGTGTAGCAGTGCCAGTTAAGGATAAACATGGGGATGCCGTGGCAGCCATAGCCATTCATGCTGCTACCGCGCGCCTCCCTCTAAACCAAGCAATGGAATATATTCCACAACTGCGTGAAGCGGCTACCCGCATTTCCAATACGCTTGGTGGATGAGCGGATTCCAGTGATGCTCGAAAAATACCCACAACTCAACTTGCTGATTAAGGAATCACAGGGCCAAAAAAGGCTGGGTGTGGTTTTTCCATTGAATGAGCCGTCACTCGAAACGGTGGCGCAACTGCAAAAATATGCGCTATGTACCCCAGTCTTAATTGGGCCAAAACTCGAAATTGTGGCGCTTGCAGAGCGTATGTACCTCAATCTTGATAGTATCGAGATTGTTGATACTCCCAATGACCCAATAACAGCAGCGAAAACAGCCGTTACTCTCGCCAAGTCAGGCAACGTGTCTGCACTGATGAAGGGCTCTCTCCATACAGAGGATTTAATGGGGCCTGTTGTTGGCAAGGATGGCTTGAGAACAAAACGTAGAACCAGCCATATTTTTTTATTCGAACTGCCCAGCTACCACAAACTCCTGGGCATCAGCGATTGCGTTGTCAATATCGCTCCGTCTATTGAGCATAAAAAAGATATTTTGCTTAATAGCCTTGAGGCACTTTTCAAACTCGGGGTAACGAAACCAAAAGTGGCCATCGTTGCCGCAACCGAAGTCATTAATCCAGCCATGCAGGCAACGCTGGATGCAAAAGCATTAGTTGATCTACAGCAGGACAATGTATTTTTTCCAGGCGCTCTCATCGAAGGCCCCTTTGGCTTTGATAACGCGATCTCAGCGAGTTCTGCGGCAACCAAAGGAATTCAGTCTGCGGTTTCAGGCGATCCCGATCTACTTCTGGTGCCTGATTTAGGAGCCGGAAATATTCTGTATAAATCGCTTATTTATATGGCAGGAGCAGAGTGTGCTGGGGTCATCCTCGGCACCGCAGTACCCATTATTTTGACATCCAGGTCAGACTCTGTTTTTTCTCGAGTTGCCTCCACCGCATTGGCAATGCGCCTAGCTTAAAACTACATTTACTTTCAAAGACAAGAGAACATGTTTAAGATTTTTTCAAAAGATCCCCTCCACGATCCAATTCATTCTCAAGCGCCAGCGACAGAGATAAAGACAACAACCTGCTATATGTGCGCCTGTCGATGCGGCATCCGCGCTCACCTGCGGGATGGCGAACTTGTCTATATTGATGGCAACCCAGATCACCCCCTGAACCAAGGCGTTATCTGTGCAAAAGGATCTGCGGGCATCATGAAGCAGAAATCACCTGCCCGCATTACTAAGCCATTGCTGCGCCGAAAAGGGAGTGATCGTGGCGCTGGTGAATTTGATGAAATTAGCTGGGATCAGGCATTTGAAATGCTCACCAAGCGCCTGCAAAAAATTCGGGAGACCGATCCAAAGAAATTCGCTCTATTTACAGGCCGCGATCAGATGCAAGCATTAACGGGTCTTTTTGCCCGTCAATTTGGTACACCAAATTATGCAGCGCACGGTGGATTTTGTTCCGTCAATATGGCTGCTGGCATGATCTACACCATTGGCGGGAGTTTTTGGGAGTTTGGTGGGCCTGATCTTGAGCATGCAAAATTATTCGTCATGATCGGCACAGCAGAAGATCACCACAGTAATCCAATGAAAATAGCGCTTTCCAAATTCAAGCGCTCTGGCGGTCGATTTATTTCGATCAATCCTGTTCGTACTGGTTATTCCGCTATTGCAGATGAGTGGATTCCGATTAAGCCCGGCACTGATGGCGCTCTATTTATGGCGCTGATGCATGAACTCATTCGCAAAGAACAGTATGACGCTGATTTCCTCAAGCGCTACAGCAATTCTGGTCAGCTGGTTTGCCTTGATGTAGGCCCCGAAGAAGGTCTCTTCTTATTCGATCCAGACTCAGATCCAATTAACGCAGACTTGCCGCATAACAAATACGTTTGGGATGCCAATACCCAAAGCGCTAAGCCGTGTTTTGAAAAGGGTGTTTCGCCAACTTTATGCGGTGAGTTCATCATGGGTCCAGGTCCGCACCAAGGTAAAAAAGTGGCCCCTGCCTTTGAATTGTTACGTCGGCAGGTTGAAAAAACCACCCCCGAATGGGCATCTTCAATTACCGGCATTCCAACTGCACGCATTGAAAAACTGGCAGAAGAAATTGCCCATAGTGCATTCAAACAAGCGTTTGAGCTCCCGGTTGCATGGACCGATGCATGGGGTGAAGAGCATCAATCAGTAACTGCTCGGCCGGTTGCATTTCATGCCATGCGCGGATTAGCCGCCCACTCGAATGGCTTTCAAACCACGCGCGGGTTGGCGGTGCTGATGTCCTTAATCGGCACCATTGATAGACCAGGTGGCTTTAGACATAAGGCGCCTTATCCACGTCAAACTCCGCCCAATGTGAAGCCCCCTTCATCAGAAGACGACATTAAACCCAATACCCCCCTAGGTAAAGCGCCTTTGGGATGGCCAACGCAACCCGAAGACCTTGCTTTAGATAAAAATGGGAACGCACTGCGCATTGATAAAGCCTATACCTGGGAGCACCCACTGGCAGCCCATGGATTGATGCATAACGTCATTACCAATGCCGTAAAAGGGGATCCCTACTCGATTGATACATTGATGATCTTCATGGCCAATATGTCATGGAACTCCACGATGAACACCATGGAAGTACGTGAATTACTCAATAGCAAAAACCCCGATGGGGAGTTTAAGATTCCGTTCTTGGTGGTTTGCGATGCCTTTCAGTCGGAGATGGTTGACTTTGCTGATCTCGTCTTACCGGATACAACGTATTTAGAGCGCCATGACGTGATGAGCATGCTTGATCGACCCATCTCCGAATACGATGGCCCAGTCGATTCAGTACGCATTCCAGTGCTTCCACCAACCGGTGAATGCAAGCCCTTCCAAGAGGTGTTAATCGAACTCGCATCGCGCCTAAAATTCCCCGCCTTCACAGGCGAAGACGGCAGCAGGAAATTTGTAGACTACCCAGACTTCATTACGCGATTTGAGACAGCGCCCAACTCCGGTATTGGCTTTTTAGCGGGTTGGCGCGGAAAAGACGGCGAAAAAAGCCTCCGTGGAGAACCAAATAAAGACCAGTGGCAGCGTTATGCTGAAAACAATTGCGTATTTCAACACCATATGCCAGTTGAGCATCAATACATGCGTAATTGGAACCGGGGTTACCTAGACTTCAGCAAAGCAAACGCGCTGCGCCAGAAAAACGATCCCATCATGATTGCAATCTACTCTGATATTTTGCAAAAATTCAGGCTATCTGCAAAAGGCCAGCGCAAAGGGGCAACACCACCTGAGCATTTAAAGTCACGGATTCTGAAATACTTTGATCCGCTGCCATTTTGGTATCCACCACTCGAAGACGAAGTGACCGACTTAAATGAATTCAGTCTAAATGCGATTACCCAAAGACCGATGGCTATGTACCATTCATGGGACTCCCAAAACGCTTGGCTAAGACAGATTCACAGCCACAACTACCTTTACGTCAATACCAAAACTGCTTTAGAGCATGGCATTAATGATGGTGCTTGGATGTGGATTGAGTCCCAATGGGGCAAAGTAAAATGCATGGCGCGTCACTCTGAGGCGGTTGATCCCGGTACAGTCTGGACCTGGAATGCAATCGGCAAGGCAGAATCGGCATGGAGTCTTGATCCGGCATCAGATGAGTCCAAAAAAGGGTTTTTACTCAATCACCTGATTACAGAGGAGCTATCCCTCGGCGGATTCTCAGTAAGCAACTCTGATCCGATTACAGGCCAAGCTGGCTGGTATGACGTACGCGTCAAACTCGCTGCAGCTGGAGAAAATGAGCCCGAGGAAACATGGCCACAAGTTAAGGCACATCGAGTCCCCGGCATGATTAAAAATAAATCGTAATCAACCCATTTATTCACTATGAATCAAACCATGAATCCCAAAAATGAAACCGCAGATCACAAGAAGCAATTGGCGCTTGTCATCGATCTTAATGTCTGTGTTGGTTGCCATGCTTGCGTCACCTCTTGCAAAGAATGGAATACCTCAGGATCCGCTGGGCCATTAACCGACCTTAATGCGTATGCAGCAAATCCCAGCGGCGCCTTTTTTAATCGGGTACAAACCTACGAGGCCGGAGTTTTTCCAAACACGCAAACCGTTCATTTTCCAAAATCATGCCTCCACTGCGAAGAGCCTCCTTGTGTTCCAGTCTGCCCAACCGGGGCAAGCTATAAACGCGAAGAAGATGGCATTGTTTTGGTGGATTACGACAAATGCATCGGTTGCAGTTACTGCTCATGGGCTTGCCCTTACGGCGCCAGGGAGCTGGATCAAGAACGCCAAGTAATGACTAAATGCACCCTTTGCGTAGACCGAATCTATAGCGAAACGTTACCGGAATCAGAGCGAAAGCCTGCTTGCGTATTAGCATGCCCAACGAGCGCACGAATTTTTGGTGATGTGCATGATCCAAAGTCCGATGCCAGCATAGCAATTCAAGAACGTTCTGGCTATGCACTGATGCCCGAATGGGAAACTCAGCCTGCAAACCATTATTTACCGCGCTCCATTATGGAAACAATTGAAGCCGCAAGGAAAGACAGTTAATGCGCCCACAATTTTCAATCATCTTTTTTACAACCTTAGCTGGCATGGCGCAGGGTTTGCTGCTTTCCTTGGCAATCCTTGATTTCCCAGTGCAAATCTTTACGCAATCCTTTTTATCTACCTTCGCTTTTCCAGCCGCACTCGTATTACTTGGACTGGGACTAGTTGCATCGTTCTTCCATCTTGGTAGACCTGAACGGGCATGGCGTGCAGCGATGATGTGGCGCACCTCCTGGCTTTCACGCGAAGTCATTGTGCTTCCTATGCTGATTGCAGTAACGGTTCTGGGCTTGCTGTACTCACTAACAAATAAAATTCCATCCTGGCTATGGATTGCAATTGTTATTGCCACCATATTACTTTGGATCTGTACTGCAAAGATCTATCAATGCATCCGATTTATTCAGGAATGGTCGCATCCTTCAACCCTGATGAACTTCACCCTACTAGGAATAACATCTGGCTGGATGCTATTGGGAGTACTTGTCGGGCTTTCCGATGGCACTAAAGAATTCCCGCTCAATAGCGTGATGTCAGGCATCTCTTTTATTCTGCTATTTGTAGCCTTTAATTTAAAGATCTGGATTTGGCGCCGTAACCGCAGCTTACGTCCAAAATCAAATCTTGCATCCGCAACCGGGATTAAAGGTACAAACATTCGCCAGACCTCAATGGGTCTGATGGGCGGCAGCTTCAACACGCGGGAGTTTTTTCATCACCAAACTGACCTTGCCATTAGCAATATCCGAAAGATAGTGCTCCTATGCGCCTATATCTTGCCAATGATATTGGTGGCCTATTCCATTTCCTCCCCATCAAACGTCATTTTTATTCTGGCCCTAATCATTCACTTTATTGGCCTACTTGCCGAGCGTTGGATGTTTTTTGCGGAAGCAAATCACCCTCAGAATTTATATTACCAACGGGTTTCTTGATCTTGCATTTGGTTAAGCGTAATGGATGACTACATAAATCAACTCATTCACGGAAGAGTTCATGTATCGCCCAAACGCTTAATTCAGCCAGGCCCTTCAATTGAGCAGAAACACCAGATATTGAATGCAGCTAAAGCAGCGCCAGACCATGGCAGACATACACCATGGCACTTTTATGAGGTGAGCGAATCAAGCCGAACATCGCTAGGGGATGTATTTAGAGATTGTCTACTAGACCGAGACCCACTAGCAACCCCCATTCAACTTGATGAGGCGCGAGACAAAGCCTTTCGAGGACCCCTTCTATTATTAGCCGCAGCCAATTTAAACGATACCAAGGATGGCATTACGCCGCATGAAAAAATGATATCGCTCGGGTGTGCAATTCAAAATGTTTTACTTATGGCGCACGCTCTCGGTTTCGGCGCTGGATTATCGAGTGGCAAAGCAATTCAGAGTGAGCGTCTTAGGCAGTTCTTCAAACTATCCACAAATACGATAGCTATTTGCTTTATTACGATTGGTACAGTATCAAAAAATAAGTCTGGCAACGCACTGCGGCCGGACCTAACTGTTTACCACTCTATTGTTTAATGATTGGGGCAATCGCTTGCCCCAATCAATCCAGACTTAAACGTAATCTTTATACTTTTCTAAGAAACGCACTGGCTTAGATAAGGCATCGCGACGGAATGGGTCACCTAATTCACGTGTGCACATAATTTCAATAACGCAGGTCTTGCCCTCCTTCATTTGCATCTCCACTGCCTTCTTTAGGGCTGGGCCAACTTGGTCAAGCTGATCAACTACGATACCTTCTGCGCCCATTGCTATTGCCATTCCAGCAAAGCTTGGACTTTCTAATTCACCGGCTACAAAACGGCGATTGTAGAAATCAACTTGGTTTTTCTTCTCAGCACCCCATTGGCGATTATGGAAAACAATGGCGGTCACTGGGATATCGTGGCGCACTGCAGTCATAATTTCCACCATGCTCATTGCCCAAGCACCATCACCGGCATAAGCAATCGCTGGCCTTTCGGGTGCGGCCGCTTTTGCACCAATCATGGTTGGCAGTGCATAACCGCAATTACCAAAACTCATTGGGGCAAAAAAGCTCCGTGGCTTTTCAAAACGCAAATAACTGTTTGCTACTGAATTGATGTTTCCAATGTCAGTGGAAACCATCACATCGGCTGGCATTGCTTTTTCAAGCTCGCGCAACACTTGTCTTGGGCTAAGGTAATTGCCGCCGGTTGGGGTTTTTTCCTTTTTTTGCTCCTCAATCATGTCAAGGCTAAATGCATCTCGCTCATGAGTCCACTCATCCAGTTCTTTTTCCCAGGCTGCCTTTTCAGCAGCAATGGTTTTGGCCCGATCAGCTTTGCTTGCATCGCATACTAAGGTTTTACTTGCTAGGCGCTGTGTCAGCGCAATGGCTGCAGCCTTCGCGTCTCCACAAATGCCAACAGAGATCTTCTTAACCAAACCCAGCATTTTGTTATCAGCATCAATTTGAATAATCTTGGCATTCTTTGGCCAGTAATCCATACCATGCTGCGGCAAGGTACCAAAGGGTCCCAATCGCGATCCCAAAGCAACTACGACGTCTGCCTGTGATATCAACTTCATCGCCGCCTTAGAGCCCTGGTATCCGAGTGGGCCACACCATAATGGATGGCTTGCTGGGAAGGAGTCGTTGTGCAAATAGCTATTAACAACTGGGGCGCCTAAACGCTCTGCCAGTGCTTTGCATTCCTCAACCGCATCACCCATGACAACGCCGCCGCCAGAAATGATTACTGGAAACTTCGCTTTGGCCAAGAGTTCAGCAGCTTCGTTTAGGCTATGCTCACCGCCGGGACCACGATCCAGACGATTTGGTTGAGGAATCTCAACTTCGATTTCGCCATAAAAATAATCTCTTGGAATATTCAGTTGGGTTGGACCCATCTCCGACATGGCGCGATCAAAACAACGACCCGTGTATTCAGCCATGCGTTTTGGATTATTGACATGACCTTGGTACTTAGTGAACTCCTCAAACATTGGGAGCTGATTTGCCTCTTGGAAACCACCAAGGCCCATTCCCATCGTGCCTGTTTCGGGAGTAATCATCACCACTGGGGTATGCGCCCAATATGCGGCGGCAATAGCAGTCACGCAGTTGCTGATTCCAGGTCCATTTTGGGCAATTACCACTCCATGCCTACCGCTTACGCGAGCGTAACCGTCAGCCATGTGCGCGGCCCCTTGCTCATGAACTACGGGAATCAAACGAATGCCTGCTGGAGCAAAAATATCCATTGCGTCCATAAAAGCAGAACCCATAATTCCGAAGATGTCAGTTACTCCATTGGCAGCCATTGTTTCCACAAAGGCCTCTGAAGGTGTCATTTTTTGTGGGCCTGTTGTTACTGCATGATCCGCTTTGGACATATGGAGTCTCCGTTAATGGGTTAAAAATTACGCACTCAATGAATGAGGTTTTCGTTGGTTCAATTCTAGCATTGTTTCAAATTAACTGAACAATTTGTTCTATAATAATTAAAAATAGGCAAAAAATAAGGGAAATCCCGATGTTTAATCTAATAAGTGGAATGATATCGCTTATATATTCGAACAATCCCTGACTAAAATGAAATAACACCACCTGGAACCAACATGCAAAAAAGCCCTGAATTAACAAACCTCGGAGAGGCCAAACCCGACGCCCTTGTTTCCGTCAAAAGCGCCTTTCCTGAGTGCCAGTTTGCGTGCGACTTTGAGGTTCCGCGTTTTTCATCTAGGCATAATTTAGTTCCAGAAATCGACCCAAATTACCGCCTCGATAGCGATACGACCATCGCCCTCCTATCCGGGTTTCGATTTAATCGAAGGGTACTTTTGCAAGGCATGCACGGCACCGGGAAATCAACTCACATTGAACAGGTTGCGGCCAGACTCAATTGGCCCTGCCTTCGCATCAATTTAGATGGCCAGATTACGCGCATGGATCTGCTGGGCAAAGACGTTATTACCATTAAGGATGGCAAGCAAGTAACCGAATTTCAATTGGGCCTTATACCGTGGGCGATGCAAAGACCAATTGCTTTGGTACTAGATGAGTATGATGCTGGCCGTCCAGATGTCATGTTTGTGATTCAGCGGATGCTTGAACGCGAAGGCAAGCTCACTCTATTAGATCAGAATCGGGTCATTGAGCCGCATTCCGCATTTCGAATATTCGCAACCAGTAACACAGTAGGCTTAGGTAATTGGAATAGCATTTACCATGGCACCCAACTCCTCAATCATGGCCAAATGGATCGATGGGATGTGGTTGCCGCACTTAATTACTTAGAGCCTAAGGCCGAAGAGCAAATTATTAAGGCTAAAGTTCCAAGCTTAAATAATTCCGAGAATAGCCTTGTGGTTGGGCAAATGATTGCCTTGGCTAATTTAACGCGCAATGGTTTCGCTGCGGGTGACTTATCGACCCTAATGTCGACTAGAACAGTAATCACCTGGGCAGAAAATTGGGCGATTTTTGGAGATCTCGGATTGGCATTTCGCTTAGCTTTTTTAAATAAGTGCGAGTCCGAAGAAAAAAAATTAATCGCCGAATACTATCAACGCTGCTTCAATACAGAATTGGTTTTGCCGAAGAGCGACTTGGGTCAATAGAAGATTTCCTTGCAAACTCAATCCTCGCAAGAACTGCTCACTCAAGAGCGCTATGGCGCAATTGTTCGTTCGATATCGGGCGACACGCAAGTCAATTTGCGCGATTGGCTTTTTTACCGCGACGATGAAATTATTAGTCAACTTGCGCCGCATCTAAATCCAGTCCATTTCGCCGAATCATGGGCAAATCACCGCGGGATGCTTGACGGGCTTGGCCTTCGCCTTGCGCTCTCCAATCGAGCATTGCATCAAGCCAAACAGCCGCATGACCTAATCGGCTCACTGGTCTTCGAAGTTCTTGAACAAATACGAGTAGAAAGCATTTGCCCAGCAAGCATGGTTGGAGCCAAAGAAAATCTTCGATTGCACTTTATTGCCTGGTTAAATCAATTCATGGCTTCTGGAAATACCGAAGGAAGTATTGGCCTGCTCCTTTTGGCCATATTTGGCGGAACGTGGTCGAGGATGAACAACGCCCCACTTCCCCAATTAATGCAAGATACGATCGAGATACCACGCGCAGAACTGTATGTCACTACTGGAACACTGCTTGAAAAGCTAAAACGCCTTCGATTCGATCAAGAACACTTTTCTGAAGTGGCCCTGGAACTAGCTAACTTTGTTTCCAATTTGGTACAAAAAGAGTATGAAAATATACCCAGCATTCGTATTAAGCGTAAAAACTTAAATCAAACTCGACTTCCTATTGTTTGGGAGTTCTCCGATAAACAAAGGCATCCCATTGCAGCCAATAGCCTATTTTCAAATTCGCATACTAGCGAAGAACTCAAATACCAAGATGCATTAAGGCGCTATCGCGTATTTGATAGCTCCTATGATCAAGAAATTAAGCCGATCGATACCATTAGGCTCGCTCAGCTAATTTCATTTCGCGAAGAAATGGATCAGCAAATTCAAAGTTGGGCCATACCTTGGTCTAGGCTAATTAAGGTTTACACCCCACTTTTCTGCACTCCCAATACAAGCGGTGTAGAGTCGGCAGAAGAAGGGGTTCTGAATCGAAAATTATTAAGCCGAATTGTCACCTCAATCAATCCATCGTCGGTTTATCAAACGCCTTATTTAAAGCCGAAACCAACAGCCAGCGTCACCTTTTTGATTGATTGCTCTGGATCCATGAAAGAGCATCGAGTAATCATGGCGTCTTGGATTGATGTCATGGTCAAAATACTCGATAAAATTGGGGTTCCAACCGAGGTTCTGGGATACAGCACGATGAGCTGGCAAGGCGGTAGATGCTTTAAGCAGTGGCAATTGACAGGCAAACCTGATAACCCAGGTCGATTAAATGAACGTGCCCACTGGGTATTTAAGGACTTCAATACTAGCTGGAGACAAGCACGGCTAGGACTAGCCGCCATGCTTAAACCCGATATCTATCGAGAAAGCCTAGATGGTGAAGCCCTCCAATGGGCCATCAATCGGTCCAATCATGAGTCTTCCAAACGCATGGCGACTGCATTAGAACCCATCGAGCAAAACATTGTTTTACTCTCCGATGGCTGCCCAATGGATCGTGCTACCCAACAAGCAAATGACGAAAACTATCTGATTGACCACCTAAAACTGGTCCTGAAGTGGAGCGAGCACCAAGCGCACACCAGCATTTGGGGGTGCGGTGTAGGGCAAGAGATGCAGGGCTTTTTTAGACGAAAGTTAAGTTGGAATAAGGATGATTCGATTGTTAAATCCATCCTTGCATGGGCAGATGAATTCAAAAGGCAACGCTAAGCTTTTTGACTGCTCCGCTGCTTAAGCCACTAACTCACTGAAATACTCATGGCTAGTGGTATTCAAAGTTGATATTCGCCATTCCAGTGGCTCATCTTGTATACCGAGTGCAACGCGTCGTATCACAAGAACTGGGGATGCTGGACTGAGATTTAACCATTCGGCGTACTGCTTGCTTGGAAGCGCTGCGCGTAAACGCTCATTGGTCCGCACTACCGTTTGTCCGTAATGCATTTGATACAACTGGTAAATACTACCTTCCCTTGCGACAAAATCCTCACGCGTTAACTTTTTAAAACGCTTTTTATCCAGAGTAATTTGATCAATCATGACGCATTGGCCGTCGAGGTAGAGTCGATTCGTAATGCGCCATATGGGCGATCCCTCTTTGATTGCAAGCTTGAGAGACTCTTCCTTATTGGCAGATGCAGATAAAAAACTGGCCAGCTCCACTTTGGGATAGACTTTTTTATCAACATCATGACGTACAACATGAAAAAAATAATAGAGGAGCCGCTTTAAGTCGTGCTCAACTACATAAGTACCTTTTCCTTGGCGCCGAGTAACAATGCCATCTGCTACCAGCTCATCTACTGCTTTGCGCAGCGTACCAATCGATACATCTAATTCTTTTGCAAAATCTTTTTCAGCAGGCAGAGCCTGCCCCATCGGAAAACGGCCCCTGACCAGATCTTCGGTGATTTTTAGTTTCACCTCTTGATAGGCGGTCAGGGACTTCATACTAGTAAGACTTATGCAGACTCATACAGACGGGTCATCACAAACTCGCGGTGGCCCAAGATTTCAGCTGCAGTTAATTCGCCGTTTGCAGTTCGCAACAGGGAATCGATGAGCTT
>JAIXPY010000151.1 GCA_027486025.1 Burkholderiaceae bacterium | reverse complement strand
TAAATTTCATTCGTGCCATTGTGATCTCCTGACTTTAGCGGTTGGGCTTATGCCACTTTTTCGATCTGACAGATCGTTGTTTTGGTTTCTTGCATCATCGTTACGTTGTCATAACCGTAAGTTGTTGCCGTATTAACAGCCTCACCACGAACAATTGGATGTGCGCCCTTAGGGTAATACTCCAATAAGTCCTTACCTTCCCACCATCCAGAGAAATGGAATGGCACAAAGGCGGTATCTGGCCCAACGCGCTCAGTGACCATTGCACGCACCTTGATCTTGGCGCCAGTAGGTGACTTCACCCATACATAGTCCCAGTTCTTGATGCCACGTTTGGCTGCTGCTACTGGATTAATCTCAACAAAGTTCTCTTGTTGTAACTCAGCCAACCATGGGTTCGAACGGGTTTCTTCACCGCCACCCTCGTACTCCACTAAACGACCTGAAGTGAGGATGATTGGGAACTTATCCGCCAATTTATCTTCAACGTTCTTGTCTTGAAGTGTCTTGTAAAGAGTTGGCAAGCGCCAGAAGTTTTTACGGTCAGCCGATGCTGGGTACTTCGCCACTAAATCAGGGCGAGTACTGTAGAGCGCTTCACGGTGCTGCGGTACTGGATCTGGGAAGTTCCACACCACTGCCCTTGCCTTCGCATTACCGAAGGGATGGCAGCCGTGGTTTTTCATGGCAACACGAATAATGCCGCCCGACAAATCGGTCTTCCAGTTTTTACCTTCAGCTGCTTTTTGCTCTGCTTCGGTGAGCTCGCTCCACCAGCCTAATTTTTTCATGAGTACGTGGTCAAACTCAGGGTAGCCCGTCTTAATGTCAGCGCCCTTCGAGAAAGAACCGTCTGCTGCCAGCAGGCTCTTGCCGTCTTTTTCCACACCAAAGTTGGCGCGGAAGTTACCGCCGCCATCCATAACGTGCTTACTGGTGTCGTACAGATTAGGTGAACCAGGATGCTTCAGAGCGGCGTTACCAAAGCATGGCCATGGCAATCCAAAATAATCGCCAGTGGTGTCGTAACCCGTAACAGGATCTTTACCGCCACGTGACTTCAGGGTCTTCGGATCGAATACGCTCATCATCCGCATGTGCGCTTTGAGGCGCTCAGGTGTTTGTCCTGTGTAACCGATGGTCCAAACAGCGCGATTGATTTCACGCAAGATGGATTCAATCTCGGGCTCTTGCCAATTCTTGCCAGCGTATTTTGCTTCGCTCACCTTAAAGTTAACTGACAGCTCTTTGCCGAAGCCAAGGCGGTTTGCAAACTCCTGCATGATGACGTGGTCTGGAACCGACTCAAACAAGGGGTCGATGACTTTCTCACGCCACTGAATCGAGCGATTGGACGCCGTAACCGATCCGGTGGTTTCAAACTGCGTACATGCTGGTAGCAAATACACAGCGCGGTTTTTATTAACCTGATCGCCTTTGGCAGCTGGCATTGCAGCCATCGCAGCTGTCGCGCTTGGGTAAGGGTCAACAACGACCAATAAATCCAATTGATTCATAGCGCGCTTCATGTCCAAACCGCGCGTCTGTGAATTCGGTGCATGACCCCAGATAAACAGGCCTTTAACAGCAGTTTCTTGGTCAATCATGTCCGGATTTTCAAGCACCGCATCAATCCAGCGCGAAACGGTCGTGCCGGATTTCTCCATCATATTTGGAGCGTAACGGCCTTTAATCCACTCGTAATCCACGCCCCAGACGGTAGCGTAATGCTTCCACGATCCAGCAGCGAGACCATAGTAGCCAGGCAATGAATCCGGGTTAGGACCAACGTCCGTCGCACCTTGTACGTTATCGTGGCCGCGGAAAATGTTTGCGCCACCACCGGACTTGCCGATGTTGCCTAAAGCCAATTGCAAGATGCAGGATGCACGAACCATGGCGTTACCAATGGTGTGCTGGGTTTGACCCATACACCAAACAATGGTGCTGGGGCGATTCATGGCCATGGTTTGTGCCACCTTGAATACTTGTGCCTCTGGAACGCCGCATGCCTCTTCAACCGCAGCGGGGGTCCACTTTTCCATCACCTCTTTACGAATATCATCCATACCGAATACGCGGTCATTGATGTACTTCTTATCTTCCCAGCCATTCGCAAATACGTGATACAGCACACCAAACAGGAATGGAATATCAGAGCCCGAACGAATGCGCACATACTGATCTGACTTCGCTGCAGTACGGGTATAGCGTGGATCAACCACGATCAACTTACAGCCATTTTCTTTGGCATGCAACATGTGAACCATGGAGACTGGGTGCGCTTCAGCGGCATTCGAGCCGATGTACAGCGCAGCCTTGGAGTTCATCATGTCGTTGTAGCTATTGGTCATCGCACCATAGCCCCAGGTATTGGCAACGCCAGCAACCGTGGTGGAGTGGCAAATACGCGCCTGGTGATCGGTATTGTTGGTGCCAAAGAACGACACCCACTTACGCAGCAAATACGCTTGCTCGTTATTAAACTTAGAGGAGCCAATAAAATACAAAGAGTCAGGGGTGTACTTGGCGCGAAGATCTTTCATCTTGGCGGTAATTTCATCGAGGGCCTGATCCCATGAGATTCGCTGATATTTGCCATCGACCAATTTCATGGGGTAACGCAAACGGTAGTCGCCATGGCCATGCTCACGCAATGCAGCGCCCTTGGCGCACTGCCCGCCCATATTGATGGGGGAATCAAACACGGGGTCTTGACGGACCCAAACACCATTCTCAACCGTTGCATCACTGGCACAGCCAACGGAACAATGGGTACAAACAGTTCGTTTTACTTCAATCTTGCCCTTGCCATCCAGCATGGCTTTGCTTTGGTCGGCTGCAGTTGCCTTTTGCACTAGATTTAACTGGCTTACTGCAATTCCTGCGCCAACCCCAATTCCGGAGCGCTTCAGGAATGTCCGTCGATCCATAGTGGGAACGGCTGCCTTGAGACCTCGCGACAAACTCCCAATTAAGTTCGATACCGGTACCGAGCGGGACGTTGTATTTACTGGATTTTTACGAATCAGACTCATCTGATGCTCCTGAGGGGTTTTATATTTTTAGAGTGAGGGTCGGTTAAAACTAAATTAAGGTTGTTTCGTAATACTTGCGGACGTGGGCTGTTAGTTGGTAGCCGTCTTTCTTGCCTTCTACCGTACTGCCCACCTCTTGAATAATGGCTTTACCCATGGGCGTTTGCGAAACAACCGCAACCGCACCGACTGTAGCGCCAGCACTAATGAAAAATTTTCTGCGTGAAGCAGTGGTGACTGGATTTGCAAGTGGCTTTGATTTTGTGCTCATGTGAACTCCAATGGGTAGACGTATATATGCAACTTTTTTCTAATAATGAGTGTAGTACTTTTAAAGCTTTTGTGAAGTCTGCCTATGGTATTTAGGCTCAGTACATACCCTTACTGCCTGGACGGAATTCACATCATGTCAAACGCCTGGCCCTCAACCGCCAGAAATTCACGGGTCAATGCGGCAACCGGGCGATACAAATGTGTCTCCGGATTGACCTCTATTGCATCGCAAAAATCGTCATACCAGGGCCGAATGTGGTCATTAAAGAACACCCGCTGGTTGGTCAGATTGGAAATTTCGACGTCATCGCCTGCAATCAGGTAGCGCATCACTTCGAACAAGGCCGATACGTGATCTTCAGTTTCGGTTACGTCTTCAGAAGACTCTAGGCCAAATTCAGCCAAGGCTCGCCTTACTTCGACTAACGGTTTTTCGTTTAGATGGCCTGCCAAATAAAACGAGCTATTTAAAAAAAGATTGGGTCTACCCACGCCCATAAACTCGGATGCATATTCAGCATTCCAATCGCTCGCAGTGCTATCCCTTACTGCTGAAATTAAATTGAGCCAAACACCCAATAACGGCGAGACTTCATTGAGGGACTGCTCTTGGGGGGCTGATGCGGTAATTAAATCTAAAAATTCTTGCTCAGGAGGTTTTAAATAAAACGCAGCCAAGAGGCCATACAAGTCAGCTCTGGCTAAATCCTCAGCTATACCGATATTGCCAACCTCGGTCGGCCCCTGCTCCGTTGCACTTGGCTTGATTGAATCGCTCATAGTTCTTTCTTCATCATATCGACTACCCGGCAATCGCTGCACATTTTGAGGCGATCTAAGGCCTCACCAGAAAAGGCATCGTGCAAAGCTAACTTACCCAGCATTAGCTCAACTAACTTGAGGGTACCAAAGGCTTTGCCACAGCTAATGCAATGGAAGGGCTTGGTTTCATTGAGCAATACTTTTTCTTTACGCTGCTCTACGGTTGCAATCCGGGGCTGCAAGGTAATGGCCGACTCTGGGCACGTTTGTACGCATAAACCACACTGCACACACTGCTTTTCGATAAAGGAGAGTTGTGGTGCATCCGGATTATCCAAAATAGCGCCTTCTGGGCAGGCGCCAACGCAGGATATGCACAAGGTACAGGCCGTTGTATCGATTTGAATCGCGCCGAGTAGCGATGAGCTAGGTAGAGGCTTACCTACTACCGGCAACGGTACTGGGGCTAGCTTTTGAAAGTGCTCTAAGCTTGCCTCTACAGTTTCGCGTTTTTGATTGGAAAACGCAAACACGGCTGGCTTACCAAGGGACTGTAGAGCGCCGCGCTGACGCAAGCGTCCCATGGCACTCGATACGCCGGGTAAATCATCTTTATTCGCCATCGCAATCAACTGCACTCGCGCACCCGCAAACTGATACGCCGCCACCATCGCATTCGCTAAGTTGACCTGCTCTTCTAAAGCAGCGCGATAAGAAGGATCCTCATCACCGCTAAGTAATAACACCACCTCGCCAAATCCGTATGCCAAGGAGCCGAGCCAAAGATCAAGCCCCGTCGATGCAATGTGCTCAATGCCCATGGGTACAACGAAAGCAGGGAGTCCCTCTACCCGTTTTGGATTTAAGTGAGCCGCCCTACCAAGTCGATCCAAAACCTCGGCACCAGCCTCTAGGCTATGCAATAAGAGTGTTGGTGCCAGCTGGGGTGATTTTGATTTACTGTTTGCATCACTGTAAGCCGTGATCAGGGCTTTTAATTGCTTTCCTTGATGCGATACGCTGGGGTAGTTGTAGCGCATTGCGCCCGATGGGCAAACCGTGGCACAGGCGCCGCAGCCCATGCATAAGTTGGGATTAACTTGAACCTGACCTTGGCCATTTTTAAATAGGGATTCAATCGCGCCGGTAGAGCAAACATCAATGCAGGCACTGCATCCCACTTTGCCATTGCGACCATGCGCACATATCTTTTCGTTGTATGCAAAATACTTGGGCTTTTCAAACTCACCAACCATCGTGATCAACTGACTGGCAACCAAGGATTGTGCAAAGGGATCTGCGCCGGGAGCAAAGTAACCTTGCGGAGTTTGGCTCATGCGCATCTGCGCATCGGGGCGCAAATCCAACACCAAGTCGCACTCCGCGCTGCGATTGACCTCGCTCCGATCAAAGTTAATCGCGCCGATGCCCGCACACGCAGTGATGCAAGCGCGATGTGATTTGCATCGATCCATATCAATCTGGAAAGAATCGTCAATGGCATTTTCTGGGCAGGCCGTAACGCAAGCACCGCAACGGGTACACATCTCAGGATCAATCGGGTTTTTTAATTCCCAATCGACGGTAAAGTTACCGAGGTAGCCCTCCACCTTGCTAACCTGGCCGCTGTAGATCGGATACTCGCGCGTACTGGGCAGTGCGCCCGATTCGGTACACAGTACCGATACATTTAATTGGGTGTGTAGTTTTTCAGCCCAAAGTAGGGCCTCGGCACCGGGCCCAATAATGATCAAACGACCTTGGCTTTCGTAATCGACTACTGGAACCGGATCAGCCTCTGGCACATCAGCCAATGCCAATAATGCGGCAATCTTAGGAGTTGATTTTTCCGCCTCTTGAGTCCAGCCGGCAAGCTCTCGAATGTTGACAAAGCGCAATGGTGCGACCAGAGGCTTTTCGGATTGCGTCGCCAGTTCTGAAAACAAGCCACGCTCTTGAGTGCATGCAACCAGAATTGGCTCCGACCCATCCAGCGCCTTTAAAAATGAACCGACCTCTTGGCGACACAAAGCCGTATGCATCGGTAGACCCAGGGCTTTTGCATCCAGTGGCATGGTGCGATTGCAATCGCAAATGAGCTTTTGGGTCATTATTTTATTTTCTGTTCAGGCACAATTTTTAGGGATGCTACCGTTTGATCAGGGTCTTGATTGGGAACACCAACTTCGTCCCCGTCTTGCGGCATTGTGACATCTCCTGCAGAAGCCTCGGCGATTTCAGTGGGATCGGGTTCCGCCGCTGCCGTTGCCTCTGGCTCATCGACTTTTTCCTCTTCCGATTCCGCGAGAACCTTAGCGCCTGGCCCTTCCTCAAACTTTCTAAACAAACCGAGGGATTCGGACTGCACCATGCGTTTGAGCATCTCCATGGGAATCGGGTCTGGAATGGAGTAATCGTCAATGTAAATGTCCAGCCGATCCATGATGTTGAAATGGGGATCTGAAAACAATTTTTTCATCGCTGCTTGTTGCACTGCTGGATCGACATTGGGCTTCATGAAGGCGGAAAAGTCTGGCGCGAAACGATCGATTGATTCAGCATCTTCGAGGGTTGGCGGCAAAGGCTCTACCTCTGCTGGAGTCGATGCACTCTCGATGGTCTTTTTATCTTGCGGGACAGAACTTGGTGTTGTCTTGGGCTTTAACTCCGGCGCAGAGGCATCAAGCCCTTCGGGCTCTAGACCTGCTTTGCGGCGCGACCAGCGGCCAAGGAATCCGTCAGCCATTAATCTTCTGCTGAGCGCTGAGCGCCCTTAAAGGATTCAGGTCGTTGCCGTTTTTTTGGCTCAGGCCGGTAATGCGCGTCCACAAAATCGTGCAACCACTGCCAGTGGGCTTTGTCGAGCACAACCGTGGCTACCGATTCACCACCATCTATTAATCGCGCAGCTTCGTTGTAACTCAAGCAAATGCGGTGCGGAATAGCTAGAGTAGATTCTGCCTCACAATGGGACAGACTATCGGGCTCCAAAAAGCGCTGATAGTCTTCTTCCAGTCGCCACATGACAAACCAGCAAGGTTCGGCTGCGGTGGCATTTAAAAAGTATCCCTCAGCCTCATCTGGAAAAAGGTCCAAAGAAAAGCCACGAAACAGCCAGGTCTCCCCTTCTGCGTCCCGCTCAATAAAACGACCCAGTGGATTGCTGGTTGTAATTACTATGCCACTCTCCTCAAACTGCCCAGAGTCAGCAAATACTTCGACCGGCAGCCACCGATGGGAGACCCATGGGTTATCGATGGCCTGCTTTCGCATCACTACAGCAAAGCGCATGGTCTTGGCTTAGCCTTTATCAAGAGGGGTTGAAATGGGCCTGCATTTAGCGATCGAGGTTTACGTATTTTGAACCACGATATTTGGAAACTTACTGCTCATGTCTTTGCTGAGATTGGCAACCCGAATCGCCACTTGACGGGCAATGTTTTTATACACTGCACTAATAGCACCGTCCGGGTCAGCAATCACAGTGGGTCTGCCAGAGTCAGCCTGCTCACGAATCGATAAATTCAGCGGCAAGGATCCTAAGAAATCCACACCATAATCGTTGCACATTTTTTGACCGCCGCCCTGACCAAAGACATGCTCTTCATGGCCACAGCTGGGGCAGATGTAGGTTGACATGTTCTCGATGATGCCAATGATCGGCACGCCGACTTTTTCAAACATCTTTAAACCTTTGCGCGCATCCAGCAAAGCGATGTCTTGCGGTGTTGTCACAATCACCGCGCCAGTAACAGGCACTTTTTGAGACAAGGTCAACTGAATATCGCCAGTACCCGGTGGCATATCGACAATCAGGTAATCCAAATCGCGCCAGCGCGTTTGCTTGAGCAATTGCTCCAAGGCCGACGTCACCATCGGGCCACGCCATACCATCGGATTATCGGCATCAATTAAAAACCCAATCGAACTGGCTTGTAAGCCATGGCCTTCCATCGGTTCGATAGTGTTTTCTTGTAATGATTCGGGCCTGCCTGTAATGCCGAGCATCATGGGCTGACTAGGGCCATAAATGTCCGCATCCAAAATGCCAACCTCGGCACCTTCTGCAGCAAGTGCGAGGGCGAGGTTCACTGCGGTAGTAGATTTACCAACGCCGCCCTTACCGCTTGCTACTGCAATAATATTTTTTACATTCGGCATCAGCTTAACACCACGCTGAACCGCATGCGCGACGATGCTACTGGTGACATTCACGCTGACGTTTTTTACGTCCGGCAGTTTCCGAACGGCATTGACAACCAAGGTTCGGATTAAATCGATTTGGCTTTTTGCAGGATATCCCAGGACCACATCCAATGAAACTGCGCCATCATCAACCTTGAGGTTTTTGACTACTTTTGCAGTCATGAGGTCAATTTGGGTATTTGGGTCTAAAACGGTTTTTAAGGTCTGCTGTACAGACTCAATACTGACTGCCAATGTCATCTCCCTTACTTTTCTAATTTACGCTACTTTTAGTATTGTATTGAGCCCTGAGAATACAAGGTAACTCGCCCCAAACAGAGCCTAGATTAATCCTAGGAGGGATTTTTTGCTGAAATGCACCCTGATTACGCCATGGTTGGCCAATAAGGGGCTAATTCACCACTGGAAAGCCTGCATCCGTGACAATGGTAATCAGGGCTTCCCGGCTCAGCTTGGAGTCAATTTCCACTTTCTGGGAGTCCAGGTCTACTTGAACCGTCGCTGTAGCATCCTGCATTTGAATTGCCCTAGTGACTGCTCTCGTGCAGCCGCCGCAGGTCATGCCTGTAACCAATAGAGTTTGCATTTTATTTTCCTCCGCTAGAGTGAAACTTGCAGTAGATTATCCCTAGTATGAACTTAAGTTCAAAAGACGCCACGCGCTTTGTCTCGATTGATATTGAGGGCATGACCTGCGCCTCCTGCGTCAGCCGCGTTGAAAAGGCTCTGGGCAATATGCCAGGCATAGAGGCGGCTACGGTCAATTTAGCCACCGAACAGGCGCGCATTCGCCTCAAGGAAACAAGCCCTGGATTGGTAGAGCAGATCATCGAGGTCATTCACAAAGCGGGTTATGGCGCTAAACCAAGCGCAGCCCCGGGGCAACTCAAGCAAGCAAAGCAATCGGCATTTTGGTCGGCTGATGGTTTGGGGCCCGTACTGCTCAGCTTTGCTTTATCCGCCCCCCTCGTGCTTCCCATGGTATTCATGCCTTTTGAAATTCACTGGATGCCAAATGGCCTATGGCAGCTGTTGCTTGCCAGTCCAGTGCAGTTTGTATTCGGTTGGCGCTTTTATAAGTCTGGATTCAAGGCGCTGATGTCCGGCGCTGGCAATATGGATTTACTAGTCGCACTGGGGACAAGTGCAGCTTATGGACTCAGCGTCTATCAGCTGGTATGGGGCGACCCCCATGCTCTTTATTTTGAGGGGGCGGCAGTCATTATCAGCATGGTGCTCTTGGGTAAATGGCTCGAGGCGCGGGCCAAACAGAAAACCGGTGAGGCTATTCGTGCACTGCACGCCTTATGGCCACAACAAGCAAGGGTACTCAAAACAAATGATCTCAGCCTGATCAGCGGCAATCAAGCCCTCATCAATCGGCATGCTGAAGTACCACTCGAACACGTATTAGTAAATGATCTGGTAATGGTTTTGCCCGGTGAGCGCGTGCCAGCCGATGGCCTCATTGTGCTTGGCAACAGCCATTTAGATGAATCGCTGCTCACAGGAGAGAGTCAATCTGTAAAACGGGGAGTTGGTGATCCAGTCATTGGCGGCTCACTCAATGGCGATGGTCAGTTGGTATTTCGAGTTGGCGCTACCACCACCGACAGCATGCTGGCAAACATCATCGATTTAGTTGAGACGGCACAAACGCAGAAGGCGCCAATTCAGCGCTTAGTAGATCAGGTCAGCGCGATCTTTGTACCCGCAGTGATTGGCATCGCAATCGCTACCGGCCTTGTTACCGGACTTTTGTTCGGCGACATCAGCGAGGCCATCTTAAGGGCTGTATCGGTAATGGTGATTGCGTGTCCATGTGCATTGGGCTTGGCTACTCCGGCAGCCATCATGGCCGGTACCGGGGTTGCTGCACGCGCTGGCATCTTGATTAAAGATCCGCAGGTATTGGAGTTGGCCCATCGCATTCAACTCGTCGCATTTGATAAAACCGGCACCCTCACTGAAGGCAAACCTACCCTACTCTCAATCGACCCAAGCCTCGGTTTGACGCAGGAGGCGGTGCTTGCTTTGGCGGCGGGACTGCAAATGGGTAGCGAACATCCGCTCGCAAAAGCAGTCCTCGAAGATGCGAAGCGGCGCGGCGTAACTCCGGTCACCTGCGCCCAAATGCAGGCCATTCCTGGGGTGGGGATTGAAGGCAGGGCCCTGGCTGGCGAATGGCAAGGCCAATTACTACGACTGCAAAGTCTTGCCTCACTCGAAGCCCATCCGCAGTACAGTGACCTAATCCTCAAAGCAACTCCCCTATTTTTAGCGGGGCAGACCGTTTCGGCTTTAACCGCAACTCCACCAGACACTCAGTCACCAATACCGCTGGCCATCTTCGCCTTTGGTGATGCACTGAAAGACAATGCAGCTGCAGCAGTGCGGCAGTTGCACGCTATGGGGGTACAGACGGTGATGCTATCCGGCGACAATCGTGCCGCCGCGGATCACGTCGGTCAGCGCATTGGCATTGGTGCGGTGTATGCGCAAGTCATTCCCGCAGACAAGGCGGATTGGATCGAACGCTTAAAGCGTAATGCGGCGGGCGAGCGGCAATGGGTTGCCATGGTGGGCGATGGCATTAATGACGCGCCCGCACTTGCGATGGCGGATGTCGGTATGGCCATGGCCACTGGAACCGATGTGGCCATGCAAGCCGCTGGTATCACATTAATGCACGGCAATCCTACCTTGGTGGCTGGCGCAATTGATGTATCGAAGCGCACTTGGAACAAGATTCGTCAAAACTTATTTTGGGCGTTTGCCTTTAATGTGATTGGCATTCCCTTAGCGGCACTGGGTTACTTGACGCCCGCGATTGCTGGAAGTGCAATGGCTTTATCGAGTCTATTTGTGCTGAGCAATGCCCTGCTATTGGGGCTCTGGAAGCCGAAGTAACGCATTTCTTTTGCACTATTTTTATACTACTTTTGTTTGAGTGCCTTGCGCACTAACTCAATATCACCATACAGCGCTTTCACCTGCGACTTCGTATTGTCGGTGTCGGTGAGGAGCGCGACACCAATCACATCCCCCGGCTCTTCACCAAAGGCTGTGCGGTAGTCTGCACTTAAGTCGCGAGCATGCTTACGCCACTGGCCGGTATGTTGCCAGCCCGAGTCCACTGCAATCATTTTGACGCGGCTAGTGAAGGTGTTTTCTACCACGCTATCCAGCGGACTGTTGCCAGCCCAGATATACATGAGAGTGGCATATGGCATCTCACGACCGCTCAGCATTCCAGCTACCTCAAATGTGAGCTGCTCTTTTAAAGGTAGCTTGGATTTATTGCCATCAAATGCAACCAGTATGCGCAGGGGAGCATCGTCGGTATAACGAATGGCATTGTCTGCATTTGGGATTTTGCCAACCGCTTTCCACTCCCACTCTAACCATAAATCGGTGGCGGGTTGTGGGCGTAACTTCACTGCCAAGCCGGATGCTGATCTTTTGGAATTCGCGCTAAGCACGGTTTTACCTTGGTAGTTTTCAAGGCGATAGGCCGTATTCTTTTTGTAAGGCGCTAGACGATAAAAACTCCAACCGCTGGGTAAGGCTGACATGGCCGGCTGCTCGGAAAATTTAGGCAGCATCTCCTGCGCCGGTATTTCTGCAGTCGGTGGGGAGCTGGCCTCCCCCGCCTCATCCGATAAACCAGCGCATGCTGATAAAACGAGTGTTAGGCAGACCGAAATGCCAACGCGGCGAAACCCATACAGCTTCAATTGGTCGATTGGATGGATCATTTAGTGTATGAAATGGGTCACGATAAATACAGATGCTTTATCGTAATGCTTTCACGGGCGTATTTCATGAATAAAAATCTCTGGTTGCTGACGTTTGCGCAAGGCATGTATTTGACGAACAACGTCACCTTTATTGCAATCAATGGCTTAGTGGGTTTTATGCTTGCTCCGCTGCCGTGGTTAGCAACCCTTCCAGTCATGGGTTATGTAATCGGTAGCGCACTGTCAACCACCCTAGTGGCCCGAACCCAAAAACAATGGGGGCGCAAGCGCTCCTTCCAAATTGGATTGGCGGTTGCCGGCTTCTCAGCACTTCTTTGCGCCTTCGCCGTGCTTGAACGTAATTTCTGGTTACTAAATGCTGCTACTGTGATTGCGGGTTTTTACAATGCCAACGCCCTCTTGTATCGCTTTACCGCTGCCGAGATTGCCGGACCGACATCAAAAGAAAAGGCAGTCTCATGGGTTTTGGCTGGCGGCGTGATTGGCGCTGTTCTCGGCCCCAATTTAGCGAACCAAACCCGTGACTGGCTAAGCGTGCCCTTTGCAGGCGCTTACATTGCCTTAGTTGCTGTTGCCGTCTTTGCCTTTGTTGCCATCAGCCTGATTCGATTTCAGGAACGAGCCGCTAGCGAAACCAAAGAAACTGGCAGGCCCCTCTCCGAGATCATGCGTCAACCCCTGTTTATTGTGTGCGCTATCTCTGCATCCCTCTCCTATGGCGTCATGAACCTCCTCATGGCAGCAACCCCTTTAGCGATGGAAATGTGCAAGCTGCCGTTTGATAAAACGGTATTAGTGCTCGAGTGGCACGTGATAGGTATGTTTGCGCCCGGCTTTTTTACCGGGAACTTGATTCGTCGCTGGGGTGTGTTGTGGGTCATGCGCATTGGCGTTCTGCTGTATATCGCTTGCATCGCTATTGCTTTGTCCGGGGTCACCTTTACCCATTTTTTAATCGCACTCTTTTTACTGGGTGTGGGTTGGAATTTCTTATTCACCAGCAGCACTACCTTAGCCCTAGAAGCCTACCGACCAGAAGAGCGGGATAAAGCCCAAGGCGCGATTAATTTCTTTGTCTTTTTGACTACCGCCCTTTCGGCCCTCAGCTCCGGTATTTTGATCACAACCCAGGGATGGGCGTTGCTGAATTGGGGCTCCATTGCCCCCTTGGCCTGCATCATATTGGCCTTGATTTGGCTTGGCGCAAAAGGCAATGTTGGCCTCCATAAGCAGTCTAAAATTAGCTGATTCATTTCAGCAACTTAATTAGGCACCCTTACGATGAAGATTGGCTTTATTGGCACCGGCATTATGGGTAAAAGTATGGCAGGCCATTTAATGGCTGCTGGGCATACCTTATCCATTTACAACCGCACCCGTAGCAAAGCAGAAGACTTGCTGGCTCGCGGGGCGCACTGGTTTGATAGTCCTGCTGCGCTTGCGAAAGCATCGGAAGTCATCATTACGATCATCGGCTACCCTAAGGACGTTGAAGCGATGTACTTAGGTGAGTCAGGCATTTTGCAGCACGCGCCCAAAGGATGCATCACGATTGACATGACCACGTCGAGCCCAGAACTAGCGAAACAGATTGCGAATATAGGATCAGAGCGCGGCATTGCTTGCCTCGATGCGCCCGTATCGGGCGGCGACATCGGCGCCCGTGATGCCAAGCTATCCATCATGGTAGGCGGCGATCAAAAAGCGTTTGATGCGGTTCTCCCCCTCTTGCAGTTGATGGGTAAAAATATTGCGCTCTTGGGGCCAGCTGGCGCAGGTCAACACGCGAAGTTATGCAATCAAATTGTGATTGCCTCAAGCATCATGGGTGTATGCGAAGGTTTGATGTACGCCAAAACTGCGGGTCTGGATCCCCTTGCCGTATTAGAGGTGATTGGTGGCGGCGCTGCCGGTGGCGTCCAGCTCAATGTGCAAGGACCTCGCATGATCAAAGGAGATTTTGCGCCTGGCTTTATGTTGGAGCATTTCGTCAAAGACATTGGCTTAGCTATTGCTGAGGCAGATCGCATGGGCCTCGTGCTACCCGGACTAACCCAAGCCAAGAAACTCTATGACATCCTAATGCAACAGGGGCATGGTCGTACTGGCTATCACGCGCTGTTTGAACTTTATTTGCGCAAAGAAGTGCCGTAATTTGTCTTCTGCAGTGAGCTCCTACTGGAAGTCCTGTTCGTATACAGGTAAGGCTGGTATTTGCCTCGCAATCGCTGCGCTAGTTCATTTGGCATTGGGCTTTTCATTTGAACTCTCGGTGGATGAGGCCCATTACCTGCTCTATGCCAAGCATATGGCCTGGAGTTACTTTGATCATCCACCTCTAGTGGGTTGGATTCAGTGGCCATTGGTATCCCTTGATGCCAGCACCGGCGTCCTAAGACTCGTTCCAGAGCTGCTTTGGCTGATCTCGTGTGCCTTGGTTTATATGGTCACCTCTGAATTGCAGCGTTTCTTGCAAGCTAAGGCATCGATCGCCACTCCAACATTGCCTCCCATCGGCTCGTCTAGCTTTGCTGCTGTACTACTGGTGATTGCAGCGCCACTACCGCATGTCTTATCAGTAGGCCTATTGCCTGATTCGATTTTGACGCCACTCAGTCTGGGGCTCTTATGGATGGCTTTACGCTGGATGCAGATAGGCCGCAACTTTACCTTGCGCGACTGGCTGATCACCGGAGCATTGCTGGGCCTTGCAGGTCTGAGCAAGTACACCGCCGCCTTCACTGCGTTTGCTTTGCTCCTCGTTCTGCCCTGTCCGCCACGCAAGCATTGGATCAATCAGGCTGGTTTTTACCTTGCCGTATTGCTAGCACTGCTAATGATCTCGCCCGTGCTCTACTGGAACTGGGCAAACGATTGGATTTCATTTAAGTACCAGCTAGCTCATGGCAGCGGAGGTGAATGGTTGTTTCGTCGCTTTGCAGGCTTTATTGGCTTGCAATTATTGGCGTTTGGATTCCTCTTTGCTGTGGGCATGATTTTCTTTTTGAAGCGCTACTGGGCTAAATCGCCAGCAGCCCTAGTTTGTCTACTCGGTTTTTTTTGGATCCCGTTTGGAATCTTTGCATTGCTCTCAGGCGGTGGTAGCTTGCCGCACTGGACTACACCAGCCTGGTTTTGCTTGGCACCATTTGCGGGGATCGGTATTGCCAGCGCATGGGCCAACCAGCAGCGCCGACTCATTCGATTTATTTTTGTCCTTCAAATCGCGCTGTGCTTGATTGGCTTCGGGTTTGTTTTATCCGGCGGCATTGTCGGTAGCAACCCAAGAAACAATCCCATTGCCGATTTATACGGCTGGGATCAGGCAGGCAAAACCGCACTAGCTCTAAGCAAAACTCACTCGGTTACTGGCATTGCCGTTCAAAACTGGACCCTGGGTAGCCGCATCGCCTGGTATGCAAGACCATCCCCTGTCTTTATCTTGGATCAACGCCAAGACCAGTTTGACTTGTGGTTCGGCAGTCTAAAACCCGGCTCCGACGCCATTACAGTCAACTGGTCTGCAATGCCGTACCCCCTGCCAGTAAAAGGCACTCAAGCCCATTTGCAAGCGGCTTTTGCCCAATGCCAAGCCTTGGAGCGGGTTGAAGTCAGGCATCTTGGACGCGTTCTGTCCCATTTTGACTTTAGTCTGTGCAAAAACTGGATGGCAAAAGATCCGAACTAAGCGCTCGCCTGCTTTATCCTTACGGCTATGAGCGCAAAATCGGCCCCAGCAAGCAC
>JAIXPY010000017.1 GCA_027486025.1 Burkholderiaceae bacterium | reverse complement strand
GGCAATTCCATTTGACTTACGTACGCCGAACAAGAAAACCCTACTAGCGATTCAGGAGTTAGAGTCGCCTAAAGCAAAGACTAAGTTAAAGAAGTACAAAACAGCAGATGCACTGCACAAGGATTTATTGCGTTGAATTTGTTACAGCCTGTACCTAGCCCGAATTGGAATGCATTCAGAGGTATTTAATCAATAAAGCACTGATAGTAAACCCCGCTTAAACCCTTGCGGCGCATCCCTTATGCATGACCTCAAATAGGCCGAGCCAGGTTTTTACTTCTCCAGTAACGATGTAATTCCAAAATTCAATGTCAATGCAATCCGATTGCTATTTATACCCATATTAGGTATTATAATGCCCAATATGGGTATAAATAAGACACCTCCAGCAGCTTCAATTGCTCAAAATGCAGTCATGGCGAATTCCGCTATGGCGGATGCTTTATTTACGAAGACACAGCAGCGAGTGCTTTTTCTATTGTTTGGCTTTCCGGAGCGCGTCTATTTTCTGAATGAACTGATTGCATTGGCGCAAAGTGGATCAGGAGCAGTGCAGCGAGAGTTAAAGCGCATGACCGAAAGTGGTTTAGTCATCAAGACCCGAATGGGTAATCAAACGCATTATCAAGCAAATACAGAAACACCATTATTTGCAGAGTTGTGTCAGATTATTCAAAAAACCGTTGGGCTCTCATCGATCATTAAAAATGCATTGATGCCATTGAGCGATCGCATTTCTGTTGCTTTTATTTATGGCTCGATAGCAAAAGCCAGCGATAGTGCAAGTAGTGACATTGATTTAATGGTTATTAGTGAGGACGTAAAATACGAGGAGATTTTTGAGGCGCTAGAGCATATTCCTATTCCTCTAGGTCGCCCGATAAACCCAACTATCTACACAAGACTGGATTTTATGCAACGCAAGAACAGCGGGAATGCATTTATAACTCGAATACTGGAGCAGCCACTCCTCTGGATCATTGGCACGAAAGAGCAACTTGTCCCTAACTAATTTATGTGGGCCCAATAAACCATTAAAACACGAAGCATTTGACGGCCAAGAGTTCGAGGGGCTTAAGCGGTCCGGCCAAGCACGACTTCGCGACGCGCAAAACACCACACTGTCTTTAGAAAGTCGTTTCGACCTTGCTTATAACGCCGCCCATGCTTTCAGTTTGGCGGGTTTACGGTGGTGCGGTTATCGCGCATCAAATCGATACATTGTTTTTCAGGTACTACCAGATACATTAAATTTAGGGCCGTCGATTTGGCGTGTGTTAGCTAAGTGCCACGAGGTCCGTAATCTTGCGGAGTACGAGGGTCATCTCAGTATCGATGAGCGATTGGTACTGGATTTAATTAGCGCGTGTGAGCTGGTACATGAAAAAGTAAATGAGTTGAATACGGATAGGCCTAATTAGTAATCGATCTATTTAAATCCTGCTTACACCGTTGCGGCATTCTTTATGCATGACCTCAAGTAGGCTGAGTCAGTTTTACCCTAGAGCGCCGCGAGCTTATTTACCTTGGATTGATTGAAATGCTGCTGCAGCAACCTTGACCATGCTGGGATGCAGAATGCCAAGCTTTGGATTTTGACCAAAAGGAGCCATTGGGGGTATTGAAAAATAGTCCTTGTTGTATGGCAGTTCAATATGATTATTCAGGTCAAATTTAGTCTCATAACTCAGTCCAGCACTTCGGTATGAAATGGGATTTTGGCTATTCGCAATCAGAAATTCCCCTCGAAAAAGTCGATTGGTTTTTTGGCTGGTGCCGTATGCAACGCAGACAAAAAGTTGACCATCTTCATCCTCAATGGTTGAGAGAGCGAGCGCAGGCCGTGGCTTTAGTTTGGGTTGGGTTGAATTGGGGAAGTGGCACCAAACAATATCGCCTGCCAATGGCTCTGGCCAAAAGCGGATCAAGCCGTCTCTGTATTAAAGAGGCTGCTGCGAATCACCCCATTTTTTGCTTTGGGGGCAGATTTTTTTATTTGTTTTAACTGCGATTTGCTAAGCGCCCCATCATCCGCCTCATATTGAGGGAGTAATTTGCTGGCCATCTCATGAAGCGCAAGGTGAATGACTTGAGTCTCATCCACTCCCAGTACATCAGCAAGACGTTTTGCTGTTGAGCGGGTGACTCCTGTTGCACTGTCTTTCAGGCGGTACCGAAATGCAATTTGTGGAATGGCAGCAGGCATCATGTAATCCTAAAAAATATATATCTTTAAGATTTCAAGACAATCTGATTATGTCAAGCGTTTAATAGTCTGCTTTATTGGGTAGTCCTGAAGCAATCATGCACAAACCGGCTACTACAAGCCCACGCACAGGTATTTCATCTCCCGATACTCATTCGTTCCCCAGAGGCTATCTTCGCGTCCAAGACCCGTTTGCAGGCCCATAACTAAGTTTGAGAACCGCGGGATTCGCTTGGGGCATGGCGTTTGGGATTTGGTTTACCGCAAGCGCTAAAACACTTTTTTAGTTTGCTGCAATACAGCTTGGGCATTCCTCAAGCCGGGCGCCGATTAGAGTAATAATCGCTTTTGTAGTTTTTGGGTATTACTGCAAACGTGGCTTTGTAGTCTCTCTAACATCGTGTTTTCACTGCCCACAGAGGCAAGGATTTGGCATTCGCTCGCAACGAGGCTACTATTCTTCAGGATGGCATCGGCAGTGGTCTTGGCTATTTGCATTACAAAGGCCGGCTTGTAACCCAGTTCAATTGCCATTTGCGTCAGATTATTTCTATTGAGATGCGATGGCCTAGATTCCCCTCCGATAGAAAACGCAAAGCGCTTAGATAAGCCTGGGTAAATGGTGGTACACAGTAGATCGTAAAAAGGCGTTAAGCTAATATGCTGATCCGGTGGAAAGTAGACCGAAATGTTTTTTGCATGGCTATCATTATTACCAACGAATAAGTTAAAAAAGATCCACTGTAAAAACCGTTTCATGTCATTGCCTGATATGCCATGATGCTTTAATAGTTGGTGGCACTGCTTTAAGTTCGGCCCGCCATCCGCCTCATACTTAATGGTCGATGGCTTACCGGCCAATTGGCACAGATCGAGTTGATGAACTTTATGAATTTGTCGGTCGCCATCCAGCCATCGATCGTAACGTTCAATCACACAGGCTTTAGCAACGGGCTCAAAGCGCACTGCCGCAACACCTAAATTTATTTTCTGCGCTAGGCGCATGACAAAGGTTTCGTTAATCGCAGATGACCACACCCCGTCGATGCCTTGGATATCTGGCTTCACAATGTGAGTCGATGGTGTATTTTTTAGGGGGAGCAATAAAACGCCTGCGTGATTTATCACAACCCCATTTTTTTTCTGAGCCCCTGCAAGGGAAATGCGGATGCCATGCTCTTGATACGCTTCGTGCATGAGACCCTTGCCTTGGTAGATGTGATTTGCCACGTCTTTCCAGTCAATCAGAAGGTATTCATCACGCGTAGGCTCAGCCCCCTCCGGCAAAATACTCAGGTCACCAGCAGTGTCCCCGCCAATCGCGTTCAGTAGCCCGAAGGTACTGGTGCATTGGTGTTTGAGTTTAAGTAGATCCCGAATGCCTGCTTCTGGTAGAAGGTTTTCAAAATAGGATTCAACCGATTCCCCACTGTGTTTTTGTTGTGACACATCGAGTGTTGGCGTGATTGATCGACCTTGAATTTGTAACCAAGCATCTGCATAGGTAAAGGACAAGGGATCATCGTCGGCAAGATATCCAACCAGCGACTTTCCTCGGTAGACCGCCAACCTTTTATTGATGGGCATTAAAAACTGCGCTTGGGTTGAATCACCATTTCGAGTCCCAATACCTCGAGCACATCAAATACCTTATTGAGCTGGACAGTCTCCTTGCCCCGTTCAAGCTCAATGACAAAGCGATTGCCGGTATTTGCAAGACCAGAAATATCTGCTTGGGTTAAATCCAGAGTGCCTCTGAAGTGTTTCAACAGTAAACCCAGGTCAAGGGTGCTATGAACAGGGGTCGAGGGGGTGCTGATTGGATGGCCGCCCATAATGCCTCCTAAAAATTACCGATAGGTAATATAGTAGCAGATTAAGGCACAGAAAAGATAAAATAGTACCGAACGGTAATATTTAAAAAAGCTAAAAGGCCTGCAGGAGCCTGTTTGCTTTACTGTCTCCCTACAGCCCTACGCAAACGTATTTCATCTCCAGGTACTCATCCATCCCCCAGACGCTGCCTTCGCGTCCAAGACCAGATTGCTTAACACCTCCAAAGGGACCTACTTCATTGGAGACTGCGCCGCTGTTGACGCCGACGATGCCGTACTCGAGTGCTTCAGCCACATTCCAGATTCGGCCAATATCACGACTATAGAAATAAGAGGCCAGGCCAAAGGGTGATTGGTTTGCTAGGCGCACAACCTCAGCATCGTCATCAAAGGCCATGATGGGCGCTACTGGCCCAAAGGTTTCTTCGCTATTAATACGCATCGCTGTGGTGACGTGCGACAAAATCGTGGGCTCGTAAAAGTGCCCGCCGATAGCGGCTAGCTTGCCACCGGTCACGAGCTTAGCGCCCTTAGCAAGCGCATCGGCCACGTGCTCCTCGACTTTGGTGAGTGCTGCTTTATCAATCAAGGGGCCTTGCATCACGCCGGCATCCAAACCATTACCAACTGTTAAGGTCTGTACTGCTTTAGCAAAGCGTTCGGTAAAGGCATCGATGACTTTGCTGTGAACATAAAAGCGGTTGGCGCAGACGCAGGTCTGCCCGGCATTGCGGTATTTAGAGGCCATGGCCCCAGCAACCGCGGCATCAATATCGGCATCTTCAAACACAATGAAGGGGGCATGACCACCTAGCTCAAGACCTAACTTTTTAATCGTTGGGGCGCACTGTGCCATCAAAATGCGGCCGACTTCAGTCGAGCCAGTAAAGGAGAGGTGGCGCACAATCGGCGAGCTGCACAGAGCCTTGCCAATCAGGACGGAATGGTCTGCATCCCCCGTCACCACATTAACCACGCCGGGGGGTATACCGGCCTGGCGACTGAGTTCGGCCAAAGCCAAGGCAGATAAGGGCGTTTGCTCGGCGGGCTTAATCACAATCGTGCAGCCTGCCGCTAAAGCAGGGGCAATCTTGCGGGTAATCATCGCAATCGGAAAGTTCCATGGGGTAATGGCGGCGCACACACCAATCGGCTGCTTGAGCACCATCATGCGTTTATCGCTCCAGGTACTGGCCGGAATACTGCCGGCTACCCGCTTCGCTTCTTCGGCAAACCACTCCAAAAAGCTGGCGCCATAGGCGACTTCGCCTTTAGCCTCGGCCAAGGGCTTGCCTTGCTCCAAGGTCAGGATCCGGGCTAAATCATCGCTATTGGCAACAATCAAATCAAACCAGCGGCGCAAAATAGCAGAGCGCTCTTTAGCCGTTTTGGCTCGCCATGCCGGCAGGGCTGCCTCGGCCGCCGCAATGGCTGCTTCAGCCTCAGTAGCGCCCAAATTACTGACCTGCGCAATCACTTCGCCGTTTGCTGGGTTATCTACTGCAAAGCGCGCGCTGCCCCCAATCCACTTGCCATTGATCCAGGCGTCGGCTTGAAATAAGGCGGGGTTTTGCAAAGTAGATTGGATAGTGGAATTGGACATGGCTAAGCTCAGTTGGTGGTGGCAGAAATAGCGTTTAATCGGAATGATGAAGTGTAGCAAGGGCCAAACTACTCTGTTCAATACCAAGCAAAATTAAGACCATACTCATGATGGAATGCATTTAAGAGACACTACCCCTAGGCGGCAAGATCGATATCGATCACTAGATCTAGTATTTTTATGGTGCTAAAAATGAAAAAAAGAGCGAGGAAGGGTAGATTTTCATATAACAAAATTAGTGCCGACTAACATTCATAAGTTACTGATTTATATACTATTTTAGAATCGTATTGGCCCTAGGGCGAGGCCGATATCAATCTATAGGTCTAAAAAGTTATAGAAAACTACTTTTATATACTTGACATGATATATAGGCTTACCTACTATGCATCATCTATATTAAATGTTGCAATGCAATATGCAGGTGCTTGAATTAGCAGATTGCAGTGTGACTCCAATAAATGAGAAAACCAGTAGACAACGCAACACCGCAGTTCAATACCGTACAGCTTGCCCTTCTTGCGCAGAACGTCGTTCCGTTTCTGAAGGCCCTAAGCAAAAATGCCTGGCTAGCCATCGTATTCCTAGCGATTGCCCTTTGGTTGGCGGGCCCGCGCACCAACGCCGGCGCTTTTGAGTTTGCCCGCATTTTGGTTCCGAGCGAAGCCCGGCAACTACTCTTAGCCTATACGCAATTCGAATTTGCCAATACCGAATCCACTCCGGCAGTCCCGTCGATTGCGAATGCAGCAGCAGCAATCCCAACCAGCAAGATTGACCATGCCGCACTCGATGCCCAGTTTTTAAAGGGCGATAAAGAGCGCCACGCGGTAGCGAACCACTTAGCAGCAAAGTACCGGATTAGCATGGCTGAGAGCCTGCGTTACGTAAGTCATGCCATCGAAGTGGCCAACGAGGTTAATTTAGACCCCGTGTTACTACTGGCGATTATGGCTACGGAGTCCAGCTTTAACCCCAATGCGCAAAGTCATGCAGGGGCGCAGGGCCTAATGCAAGTACTCACTCGCGTTCATACTGAAAAATTTGAGCCCTACGGCGGCGCTGTGGCCGCATTTATGCCGGAAGCAAACATTCGGGTGGGCGCCTTAATACTGAAAGCATGTATAGCCAAGGCCGGATCACTCGAGGCGGGTTTGCGGAGTTACCTTGGTGCTCCCAACGCTAGCAGTGGCCCGAACAGCTATACCTCCAAAGTGATTGCGGAGCGTGAAGAGCTCAATGGTGTTGCGCGCAATCGCTCCCCAAGGACTACGGGTAATTCCAACGCGTAATTGCAAGGGCTGGTGGGGCTATAGGCCTTGAACCTAGCCTGCTTGGGTCTCGGCAGTTCTAAGGGACTGTGCCAACAAATCAAGTACTCCATTGACGTATTTATGGCCATCCGTACCACCAAAGGTTTTAGCTAGCTCGACCGCTTCATTGATGGCTACCTTATACGGCACAGCAAGATCCATTGCCAGTTCATACGCGCCAATCAGCAAAGCAGCATGCTCAACGGGTGACAGTTCATTGGCAGGGCGATCGAGCGCGGGTGCAATCACACTATCGAGTTGATCTGCGTTATCGAGTACACCCTGAAATAAACCTTCGAATAAATCCAGTTTGCAGCGGGCAAAAGCGGGATCTTCCGCCAACTGCTTGCTAATGGCGGCGGCATTGCCCAGGCTGCCAGCGCGGCGCATTACTAGCCATTGATAGACTCCCTGCAGTGCGTATTCACGGGCGCGGCGGCGTGGCGTCAGGGAGCGCTTGGGCGCTGCTGCTTTAGAAACACCTTCTTCAGGTGACTTTGGGGACTTATTCGGCATTATTGATTTCAATATCAAGGTCGGGTGTGAGGGCTAGAGCGAGGTTAGCCATCTCCACCACTGCACGTGCGCAGTCAGCCCCCTTAATGTGAACACGCTCATCGGCCTGTTCATCGGTATCGCAGGTCAATACGCCGTTGGCGATCGGTAGGCCGGATTCCAAACAGACTCGAGAGATACCAGCAGCAGACTCATTGGAGACCAGCTCAAAATGATAGGTCTCCCCGCGAATCACAGCGCCCAAAGCAATGAGGCCGTCAAACTCACCTGTCTCCGCTAGCTTTTGGAGTGCAAACGGGATTTCCAGCGCGCCAGGAACTGTCACTAGCCGAATGTCGTCTTGCGCCACACCCAGATGAATTAACTCAGCAATGCAGGCTTCACTTAAGGCATTGCAATGGTCTTCATTAAAGCGCGCTTGCACAATGCCAATGCGCATATCTTGCCCATTCAGATCGGCTTCTAAGATGCCAACACCGCGGCCTTCGGTTTCGTCACCCATGGCAGGATTGGAAGTCTGGCTAGTCATAATGGTTCCGATCGGTTAAGTGTAATTACTTGGATGAAAATGGTTGGATATAGAAAAGTGATGTGCGGTTTATCTCAACTCAGGCGGATTTAGGCCGACTCAAACGGGATATGCCCCGTGATTTCGAGTTTATAACCGGAGAGGCTGGGTACGGGAGTAGGCTTCGCTAGCAAACGCATCTTGCCCACATGCAAGTCCTTCAGAATTTGCGCTCCAATACCGTAGCTTCGAAAATCGGTTTTGTGGCCAACCGTTTTATTCTCGCTGGGCGAAACACTCTTATTGAGCCTATGGAACTGCGATAGCCAACTTGCCTCGGACGGTGCTGCAATACCTGCGATGTTGAGCAGCACTGCAACGCCAACTGGAGCTGCTGCAATCTTCTGCAAAGCATGGGCTAAGGGCCATGAGTGGGTACTTTCATTGCTTTCTAAAAAATCGAGAACAGTGGCGGGCTCGTGAACACGCACTAAGGTTTCAATGTTTTCCATTGGCTTACCCTTGACGAGGGCCAGGTGGACGCAGGAACTGGGGGTATCGCGGTACACAATCCCCTGAAAGTCGCCCCAAGGGGTGGAGAAGGTGCGTTCACCTTCACGGACAACGATGCTTTCGTTTTGACTGCGGTACTGAATCAGATCGGCAATGCTGCCAATCTTCAGTTGATGTTCTTTGGCAAACTCCAGCAGATCGGGCAGCCTTGCCATACTGCCATCGTCTTTCATGATTTCGCAAATGACGGCAGTTGGGGAGCAGTGCGCCAGTGCAGCCAGATCACAACCTGCTTCGGTGTGACCGGAGCGAATGAGTACACCGCCCGGTTGTGCCATGAGCGGAAACACATGGCCCGGTTGCACTAGGTCATTTGGTTTTGCGTGGGCAGCTACCGCCATCTGAATTGTATGTGCGCGGTCCGCTGCCGAGATGCCAGTCGTAACGCCGCTAGCCGCTTCAATCGAGACCGTAAAGTTGGTGCCCATGGATGTGCCGTTATCCCGCACCATCAAAGGCAAGTTCAATTGTTGGCAGCGTTCGCGTGTCAGGGTTAGGCAGATTAAACCTCGACCATGCTTGGCCATAAAATTAATGGCTTCTGGTGTGACGTGATCTGCTGCTAAAACCAAATCGCCTTCGTTTTCGCGATCCTCTTCGTCTACCAAAATGATCATGCGACCCGCTTGCATTTCAGCAATGATCTCCTGGGTTGAGGAGAGGCTGCCTTGCGGGACAGAAGAAATGGCGGATGAGGTTGTAGGCATAAGCCCTTATTTTAAGCGCAGGGGGCAAAAGCGGTCCGTCTACGGTACTTTTGCCTTAGAAAAGCCGTATTGCCTGATAGAAATTAGCCCTCCATCCCCGCAATATGGGCGCATGCAAAAACCATACCCAAGTCAATTGCACCGATCAATACTAAAGCCCCATATGGCCGGCCTTGCCGGTGACAGGGGGTTTGGGCTGATTGAGGTGGTCGTGGCGATGGTCTTGATCGCCGGCACATACATCGGTGTCGTGGAGGCCTATCAGCGGGTGCTGTTGCGCTACGGGCAAATTGAGGTGAAGCGCACCGAACTGAATCGAGCTCAGGATGCGCACGAGCGGGGATCGCCTTGAGTCTCTTAGGATGTTTGGTGAGTATGAGTCTGGGTATTGCAGTGATTGCGCCAGTACTGCAGTCCAGCTCGGCGCTTGTGCGTAAACAAACTCACGTCGAAAAGGCTTGGTTAGTTGAGCAAGACGCAATTCGGGTGCTTGAGCTCATGGCACGCGCCATTCGCATGGCAGGTTACCGCAAGATTGACTCCTTGGGAGCGCGCCGCCAAAGTCTGCGTATGGCTAAAGTCGATTACATTGGCCTTGAGCATCGTACTGGCTGGAACCATTCGGATTTACTGTGGGTAAAGCACGAGCCTGCCGATGGTTCGGAGGGAGACTGCCTAGGTAATCGGGTAGAGCAAGTCAGCCATGGCAAATCGCAATCGAGAACTAAAAAGGGCTTACGATACCAAGGATTTTTTGTGCAAAAGGCAGGAGGTGATCGCAGCGGTTCGCTCATGTGCGCCTCACTCGATCGCCAAGGGCGCCTGCAACACACCAGTTTGATGAATCACATCGACACACTTCACTTTAAGTGGGTCGGGCAGAAAACCGGCTCAGGCGAACCCCCTTCTCCCGCTCGACCTGGAGTGCACATTATCCTGAAGACCACGCTGATAGAGCGTGAGTTCAGTCGCTTTGTGGCCCTCCGAAATACGCCATGATCATAGCCTGGGTCCTTTGCATGATCCTGATGGTTAGCAGCCTCGTTAACCAATTGGGGCATAGCGCCGCTTTGCAAGTTAGGCTACTCGCAATCGAACACGAGGCGCATATAGCCTTTGTGGCGGCAGAGAGCAGACTCGATCGATGCGAAGCGCAATTGAGTCATGCGACCGCACTCGCCGTGCTAAATGCACACGATGCCAGCACAGCATGCGATATCGCCGTGGTGGATGTCAACGCAAGGGGCGAGCTCATCCGAATTCGGGTGTTTGGCAGTGCCATGCAAAAACAGTCCACAGCATCCAAACCCAATCACGCCAAACAAACTGCATTGGAGTCGATGGTCTACCGTAATAAGCTGGATCAGACCATCGAGCGTCTGAGTTGGCGCGTGCTGTGGTCGGTGGACCAGTCTGTGCAGCGCTCCCTGTAATGCCTAAGTCAATTAAAACACCAGAGGACTGTGCTGCAAACGGCCATACCTTATTGGAAATGATGGCGGTTGTTGCAATAGTGGCCATGATGGCCAGCATCGGTGCGCCACTCCTGCAGCAGCAATTAGCGGGTCGCGAAGTCGAAAACGTAGCACGGCGTTTTATTCAGCATGCGCAATTTGCCCGTCAAGCCGCTTTATTTGGTGATGGGCTTGCAGTGCAAATTGTGCCGGTTGAGCAGCAGTGGGCGCGGGGTTGGCAGGTAATTCAAGCCGAAATGCAGTCGCAGACGGCAGCATCATTACAGCAGGTATTGCTCAGTCAGGGCGATATCGCCCCAGTCGAGATTGACGAACGCAGTTCGGGCTTTGCGGGGCCGAATGGGCAACACAAACGGATTGGCTTTGATGCTTTTGGGTCGGCAAAAAGCCAGTCCGGGGGTTTTGTGGCGAACCGAATGGTGTTTCGGCATCAGCATGCTCCTGGGATTGAGCGCCATGCCATTTTGAGTAGTGGCGGACGTTGGCGCTTATGTGACCCACACCAAGATAGCAAGGCCTGCCGATAAATCGGTTTTAATAGGGGTATGTTCACCAAAGACGATGCCGATTTCATGCGCTTGGCCCTAGCTGAGGCGCAAAAATCTTTATACCTTTCCAATCCCAATCCGCGTGTCGGCTGCGTGATTGTCAAAGCAGGCCAAGTTATTGGTACCGGCTTTACGCAGCAAGTGGGTCTTGCCCATGCTGAAATCGAAGCCCTGGCCGATGCCCGTAAGCACACGCTTGATCTGAGCGGATCGACCATTTACGTCAGCCTAGAGCCCTGTTGCCATATTGGTAGAACGCCGCCATGCACGCACGCCATCATTGCTGCTAAGCCAGCCCGCGTAGTGATCGCCATGCAAGACCCTAATCCATTGGTCGGCGGCAAAGGCATTCAGCAGATGGCCGCAGCGGGCATTCAGGTGGAGTGTGGCTTACTAGAAGAAGAGGCAGCCGCCCTTAATCCGGGTTTCATCTCGCGCATGACGCGGCGCTTGCCTTGGGTACGACTTAAGGTCGCCGCTAGCCTTGACGGAAAAACTGCGTTGCCCAATGGTCAAAGCCAGTGGATAACCGGCGCCGCCGCCCGGGATGATGGCCACCGCTGGCGAGCCCAAGCCTGCGCTATTTTGACTGGCGTTGGAACCGTGAAGGAAGATGACCCTAGTTTGACCGTACGGGCCGTCACTACAGTACGCCAACCTAAGCGCATCATCATCGACTCCAAGCTCGACATTCCGCTAACTGCTGCTGTACTGAAGCAGGCCGCCAGCGCATCCAACTCAATGAAAGACAATGGCGCCATGGTGGTGTGTGGTGCGATCACTACCGATGCGCAATTAGCGAAGCAGGCGCAATTGCAGGCTCAGGGCGTTGAGGTGATTTCCATGCCCAACAGCATGGGTAAAGTCGATTTACCGGCACTCATGCGCTACCTTGCCATCGAGTGTGAAATGAATGAGATTCATGTGGAGGCTGGCCATAAATTAAACGGTTCTTTATTGCGTGAAGGCTGTGTGGATGAGCTGCTCGTTTATTTAGCACCTACCTTACTCGGCTCCGGCCTGGGCATCGCCAATTTACCGGAGCTAAGCTCATTAACAGAGCGCACCGATTGGAAGCGAATTGACCATACTGCATTTGATCCGGATATCCGTTTACGCTTTGTAAGGCAGTAATGCTACATAGCAAGTAGATAACATCCATCCATAAAACCATTTACAAAAAAGCACCGATATGTTTACAGGAATCATTACTGCAGTTGGCCGCATTACAACAGCATCTGCCTTTGGTGATGGCATGCGCCTCACGATTGAGACGCCTGCTGGCTACCTGGATGATGTTGCGATTGGCGATAGTATTGCCATTCAGGGCGCTTGCATGACGGCGACCCAAATCCAGGGCAACCAATTTACCTTGGATATCTCGCGCGAGTCACTAAACAAGACCATTGGATTGGATTTACAAGCCCCCGTGAATTTAGAGAAAGCGTTGCGCCTTTCCGATCGCCTCGGCGGGCATTTAGTCAGCGGTCATGTCGATGGCATTGGCCATGTAGAGCGTTTTGCAGCAGTCGATCAATCCCCAGATGGCTCATGGCATTTAGTGATCCAAGCGCCGGAGGAGATTGCCCCTTTTCTAGCCTATAAAGGATCGATTGTGGTGAACGGGGTTTCACTCACCGTGAATGCTGCAAACAAAACCAATACAGGCGGCTGCACCATCGAAATCAATATCATCCCGCACACTATGCAACACACCACATTAGGCCAGCTCAAGGCCGGTGACGCAGTGAACTTAGAGGTTGATCTGATTGCGCGTTACGTGGCGCGTTTGATGGATTTTCAGATTAAATAGTAGTCTCTAAGCTGCAGCTATCAGCGGCTTCATGGCAACAGGGGCGCTTGCAGGGTTATTTTTAAAACGTTGCTCGACTTCCCATAAATCAACGGCCTCTTGCATATGCAGCCAACTCTCCGGAGTGCCGCCGATTACTTTAGAGATTCTGACCGCCATCTCAGCACTAACGCCCCTTTTCTCGTGCAATATTTCCGAAACAGTCAAGCGGCTAACGCCCAAATAATTAGCAAAAGCAGCTTGAGTTATTTCAAGCCCCGGTAAAACATCTTCGCGCAAGATGGCGCCGGGATGCGTTGGCCTACGGTTTGGATTTCGTAAGCTTCGTATTAATTTCTTCATTAGTGATAATCCTCCAAATCTACTTCAATCACATTATCGCCATCAAATTTTATTTTCTAAAAATCAAAACCGAGCTGCGCTGTTGATTTAGTCGATTTTGTGGATTTGGCATTCGAATTTCTATCCCGAGATATGGGCGCTCGTGACGCGTGCTTTTCGATCACCGCTTTTTTGGCTGCCCTAACACTTGGCTGCTTGCGTCTACCATGTAGACGCTCTTTGGCACTGCGCGTGGCTTGGCTGATATCAACGATCGGCTCAATAATGTCAGCACCCAACTGAAGCCCTGCATTGTTGGCCACAACCTGCGTCATACGCCAGGGCTCAAACAACCAAGTATCAGGTACTTCGCGCATATAGGGTAGCCATTTGCGTACAAAGCGACCATGCGTATCGTGGTCTTGCGCTTGCTTGATTGGGTTGTAGACCCGAGTTAGATTAATGCCGGTCGTCCCCGATTGCATTTGCAGCTGACTCCAGTGAATACCAGGCTCATAATCCAGAAATTGCGTGGCTAGCCATACGCCGACAGGGCGCCAATGCAGCCAAAGGGGGTAGGCTGCGGTAGATACCAGCATGGCGCGCATTCGAAAGTTAAGCCAGCCAGTCTCACGTAGCATAGTGACGCAAGCATCTACCATGGGCCAACCTGTTCTAGCATTTCTAAGGGCATCAAAGTGCACTTGGGAAAATTCTGATTCACGTAAATTGTCGTAGCCGCGGTGCATATTTCGCCATTCGATTTCAGGTTCGCTCTCAAGCTTTTGAATGAAATGGCAGTGCCAGTAAAGGCGGCTAATAAAAGCGGTGAGGCCAGCCCGATGACGAGTGGCTTGGGGCGGAATAGATTTCAGTTGCGTGCGAGTAGATTGAACCACTTCGCGCATGCTGATACAGCCCCACGTTAAATAAACAGATAAACGTGAGCAGGCATCGGGGGCTGAAAGCGGAGAAGAAATGCCGCCACGATAGCCGATGCTGCGAGCATGTAAAAAACTCTGAAGGGTTGACTCGGCTTGAGTACGACCACCACGCTGGCGCTGCGGTGGATTGTGTTGTAAATGCGTGGGTGCCGGCATCGTCCATGCTTGGATTGGGCGGGCACTCCAAAACCGCAGCTTTGGAAGCGGTTGTAATGGCAAGGCCATATGCTTTTCCCAGGCCGACTGCCAGGCATCGCGGTTCTTTAGACCACGCACCACACCAAACTGAGGGTATTCAGTCCAAGGAAGTTGGTGGTCCTTGCACCACTCTGCTACCTGTTGATCCCGCGTGTAGGTAAATTGATTGCCGGTCTCTTGATGGGAGTGCACGCTGGCAAAAGGCGCTTCTTGCCATAGTTTTGAAAGCACTTCCCTGAGCTCGCCGTAATGGATCTCAAGACCGCCACCCTGTAAGCGCAACTCCGCATCGACTTCCAATAACGATTCGCGTATGAATTCAAAATGCTGAAGCGCTACATCGGGCTGTGCCCACAGTAGCGGCTCAACTACGTAAATGCAGCGTACTGGCCCGAGCGATGCAGCAGCAGATAGCGCCGCGTGATCGACGCAGCGTAAATCACGTTTAAACCAAACAAGGTGGTAAGTCATTTATTGATCTTAGAGCAATAAGCACAGTCCTGCAGTGCCAGAGGTGATCTGTAACGCCGCTTATGTGGATTTGCAGTAGTTCGTCGGATCAGCAATACCCGCTTGCATAAAACCGGCTTGACGCAATTTGCAAGATTCGCATTCGCCACAGGCGTGACCCAATGCATCCGCCTGATAGCACGACACGGTTTGGCCATAATCAACGCCCAGAGTCATGCCAAGGTGAATGATGTCTGCCTTGCTCATCGCAATGATGGGTGCATGTACCCGAAAGCGTGCTGCATCGTTGTGCGCTTCGACCCCTGCCTTGGTAGCTAGATTGGCCATGCGCTCAAAGGAAGCAACGTATTCCGGGCGGCAGTCTGGGTAGCCTGAGTAATCAACGCTATTTGCGCCATAAAAAATATCAGAGCCCCCCAAAGCCTCTGCCCAGCCGAGTGCAAGCGAGAGCATGATGGTATTGCGGGCCGGGACATAGGTAATTGGAATATCCGAATTGGGATTCACAATGGCATTCGAGGTCGTCGGTACGGCTAGATTGGAGTCGGTTAACGCAGAGCCACCAAAACGCGTTAGCGCCAGGTCGATCACCTCATGCCGCACTACGCCGATTGATTTGGCAATTCGTTCTGCTGCAATTAACTCAGAGGAGTGACGCTGACCATAGCTAATTGAGAGGGCGTAGGGCGCGTAACCCAATTGCTTCGCCAGTGCCAAAATCGTTGACGAGTCTAACCCACCGGAAAACAAGATGACTGCAGGCGCTCCAGGGGTACGGGGTGCAAATGTAGAAAAAGGAGATAGTGAATTCACACGAGTCATGCTGCGCTTAAAAAACTAATTACTTCGTACGCGGCAGCATTTGGCGAGCCTCTACCGCCACTTCGGAGTCGGGATAGCTTGCAATCAGATCACCATACGTTTTACGTGCAGCTGTTTTGTTACCGCTCTCGAGTTGGCAGTTGCCGAGCGTCAACATCGCCGCTGGAATGCGGGGGTGTTTTGGGTAGGCTTTGATGAGGGCCTGTAATTGGCTGATGGCGCCAGGATATTCTTTTAAGGCGTATTTGGTATTGCCCAACCAATAGAGTGCGAGTGGCAAATAGGGGCTAGCGTTGTATTTGCGTACAAAACCAGTAAAGCCTGCATCCGCCTTCTTGAGTTGACCCGCTTGAAAGGCGGCTAGGGCCTCATCGTAAGCCGCTTTTTCTCCAGGCTGTATCGTGCCCGTAACGCCTTCAATTTCAAGGGTGCGGGGCTCGAACTTACTTAGGCGCGTGTCTAAATCTTGGTAGTTGGTTTTTTGGCTGGCAATGAATTCTTCACTCTGTCGCTGGAGATTCTCAATCTGACCGCGCAACTGGGCATTTTCTGATTTGAGTCGCTCAATTTGGCTTTGCAGCTCGAGCTGCGTGCTTGCCAATGTCTTACGCAAATCCAAAATGGCTTTGCGCGCTTCATCATCGGAAAGAAGTGCCCAGGCAGACGTGGGCAAGGCAAATAGAAAAGCAAGGGCGCTAGTCGACAGCGCCCTTCTTAAACCAACATTCCATGTCATTGCAGGAATTCCAAATTACTTGGGAACGTAAACAATATCAGCGCGGCGGTTTTCTGCATACGCTGCTTCAGTAGCGCCTTCTGCTTTGGGTTTTTCTTTACCAAAACTGACGGCTTCCATTTGTGCATCGGAGACGCCCATTAAGGCTAGTGACTTGCGTACCGCATCGGAGCGGCGTTGGCCCAACGCAAGGTTGTACTCGGTTGTGCCGCGATCATCGGTATTGCCTTGAATAATGATTTTTTGGGCCGTATTTTGCTTGAGAAAACTCGCATGGGCTGACAACATCTTTTGGTATTTGCCATCCACCGTGAACTCATCAAAACCAAAGTAGATGCTGCGTTCAAACAAAGGGCTTTTAGGATCATTCCAGGGCTGGGAGCCAAATGCACCCGCACCACCGTTACTGCTGGCGCTATTAACGTCGTCCAGTTTTACTCCAGAGGAGCAAGCAGTTAAGAGAGCAACGAAGCCTAAGATCGCGAATCCAGCTGAACGCCGAGCTGTGGAAATCATGGTTATAGTCCTTTTCAGTATGAGTGGTGGGCATTGATGACAATGCCACTATGGCTATATTATGCCCTCTCATCCCTGAATTAGAAAGGGACTCTAATCCATGAAGGGCCCCCAGGAGGGCTGCCTGACATCAGACCCCGGGATACTCAATACTTGTTTTGATTGCCCATCGACTGAAACCGCAGCAAGTACCCGCTTGCCGCCCACCCGGGTGGAGTACAGGATGTAACGACCGTTGGCCGCAAAGGAGGGGGATTCATCATGAGCGGTATCCGTTAGGGCGCGGGTCTCGCCGGTGGCTAAATTCAGGGTATGCACCCGAAAGCCACCGCCCACATTGGCAATGTAGGCCATGAGCTTGCCGTCCGGCGATATCCGCGGTGAGGTCGCAAATGATTGCTTAAAGGTTACACGTCTAGCACCTTCTACCCGTTCACCATCGGCGCTCATGCGGTAGATTTGAGGATTGCCACCACGGTCGCTAGTGAAATAAATCGAGCGACCATCGGGGGAATACTGTGGCTCGGTATCAATCGTGTTCCCTTGGGTGAGGCGACGTAAATTACTGCCATCCGCATTCATGGAATAAATCTGCGTATTGCCATCACGCGATAAGGCAAGCGCAACGGTCTGACCATTCGGTGACCATGCTGGCGCACTGTTATTGCCTTTTTGATTGGAGAGCGATACACGGCGACCGGTTGCTAGCTCATGAACATAGACAACAGGTTTACGATCTTCAAAGGAAACATACGCTACTTTTTTTCCATCAGGAGACCAGGATGGCGAAATAATCGGCTCGGCACTGTTGAGGGCATTGCGAATATTCTGACCATCGGCATCCGATATCACAAGGCGGTAGCGGTTGCCGTCTTTAATGACATAGGAGAGGCGCGTCGAGAAGATCCCGCGCTCACCCAATAACTTATAAATGATGTCATCGGAAATCTTATGTGCGGCTTGGCGCAGATTGTCGCTGCTTGAGGTGATCAATAAACCATCTAAGCTTTGCTGCTTGCGAATATCAAATAACTTGTAGCGAATTTCAAACTGAGTGGGGCCGGTTTGTTTTACAGAGCCAACAACCAAGGCATCAGCGCCACGGGCTGACCACGCTTTGTAATTGGGCGTGCCTTCATCGCTCTCACTGGTATTGCCGCTCTCGGTATTTTTAAAGTAACCGCTGCGCGCTAGGTTTTGACGAATGATTTCTGTCACGCTGACGGGCAATTTCCCTTCGTCCTCAAAACGCATTACCGCAATGGGGTAGAGAGATTGACCTACGCCCGTGATTTCAATATTCATTTGTGCGGTAGCTGGGCTCAGTAAGCCTAGGGTCGCAATTAAGCCAATCAGAGGGCGCAGGAGTCGCAGGAGGGGTGTCCGCATGGCATTAATCCTTGGGTTTAAAAGTGAGTCTCATTTGACGCATGGGAATGATGCCATTGTCGTCTTTCGGAAAGGTTTCTGCACGATCCAGCGCTTGTAAAACCGCTTGGTCCCAGCTGGGAATGCCGCTGGAAGTGGCCACGCTGCGCTTTAAGATGGCGCCATCGGGCGCAAGATCAACGATGACGATGACAGCTGGATTGCCCGTGAGCGATTCAGGGTTAAACACAATCAGGGGCTTAATCTTGCGGCGCACTTTGTCCGCATAGGCTGGGGGCGCATTACCGCCGCCGCCAACACTGCTGCCAACTTGACCACCACTGCCACCCTCAGCACCTGCGGCAGCGCGTAGTCTTGCGAGTTGATCGGCACGCGCTTTTTCCGCAGCAGCGTTGGCTTTAATTTGTGCGGGGGTGAGTGCTTTCGCTTCCTCTGCTTTTTTGGGCTTCTCAGGCTCTTTTGGTTTTTCTTTCGGCGGCGTTACCTTGGCTGGCTTAGGCACTTCTTTCACTACCTCTTTTTTAGGAGGTTCTTTTTCTACCGGTTTTTTCTTGACCGCAATATCGGCAGCCTCTTCTTTGATGGGGGTAGGCGGTGGTGTTTCAGTGCGCTCGACTACGGGAGTGGAATCCCATAGCTCAACCTCGACTCCGCCTGGGGCACTGGTACGCCAATTAATGCCAATCGTGAACGCTGCAATCAGCGCCAAGTGCGCCAACATCGAATACGAGAAGGCGCGTGCGCTACTTTCGCTTTTGATTGGCTGTGCCCGTGAAAAAGGCGAGGGCCATTGTTGTGCGGTATTCATGGGTTCAGCATGTGCTGGGAGATGCATCCATCAAATTACTGGCTCTTAACAGCAAGACCAACCCGCTTGACGCCATTCTCTTTGAGTTTGGCCATCACATCCATGACGACTTCATACTTCACCGACTTATCGGCCGCTAGGACAACCGGTTGATCGGCAGACTTTTCAGCTTGGGTGCGGGCAAATGCACCGAGCTCCAAACGGCTGAGCGTTTGCGATGATTCGCCTTCGCGCTTCACCGTAATATTTTCATTGGCATCCACCGATAAAAAGATGGGGGGCAAGG
>JAIXPY010000155.1 GCA_027486025.1 Burkholderiaceae bacterium | reverse complement strand
AAAGACATTGGATTACCGCCTTTAGACCCCAAAACGGATCGCGGCATGATTTGCGGCAGCCCCGCCATGCTTAAAGAAACCTGCGCCATGTTAGATGCCAGAGGCTTTGTGGTCTCTCCTAGCCTCGGGCAACTCGGGGATTATGTCTTTGAGCGGGCGTTTGTTGAGAAGTAGGTCGGGAGTGGGTGAGTTACGGAAGTAGAGCAGTAAAGCTTGGCTGATATTCCTAGTCATACACTGGATATAACTATCTTACTGAAGATAAATCTGCCGAGCCGATGTATTCCTTAAACTGTTTACACCAAATCAGAACGCTGTTTACCTCTTCTATATTTTCTGTTTTCAAAAGATAGAAAGCAGCGCCATTGGGTTTTTTAAGGCGACTTACTTCTATTTGGGCGGCACTAAACTCATCATTGTCTTTAATTGCTGGTTTATTGCTGATGTAAACATGGTAGTCGGGCCCCGGACTGGATCTAAAATCTTCACCCGATTGCAGGAATAACTGGTTGCCTACCTGAATCACGGACCACTGGCCAGAGGAGCTGTGAAGAAAATCCTGCCCCTTTGCCTTGGTATCAATTTCCCCGCGTTTGAGAGTGATGCCCTGTATTGTTTGATTGCTCTCAAAGCGTGCCTTGAGGTCCTGCGCGTGACCCCGTAATGCATCCAGAAATTGCGCGTGCGCAGTAGGCACAAGCCAAAGTAGGCAAGCACCTAGGATTGCCTTATGCGCTAATTTCATGGCTTGATGTAAGCGTATTTTTCTTTGTTCTGCAGTTGCGTTACTCGCGCGACCCCAGATGGAGTGAAATCAGTATCCAAACTAAATTGTTCTCGCTTGAGGTTGCGATTCTTAAGGGTAATCTCACATACCTCGAAGCGAGCGCCGCGGGACTTTAATGCAGAAACCAATGATCCATAGTCGACATTCGGGTTCTTGGGATCTTTGGCGCCATCCATCAGAAAATCAACCCCTTCTGCATGCGTCACCACAATGATCTTGGTGTTGGGAACGGTATCCAGGTGATTTCGGATATTCCTGAGCCCTTTGGTTGCTTGAGTCGAGGCATTATCGATGTGATAGACCACTTTATCTTGCTCTGCAGCCGATGCGCTAGCGCCAATCTGAAAAGTACTTACCAATCCAATAGCAACTAGTTTTTTAATGAATGAGTTCATTTGATTTCCTTATTTATAAAGTGGGGCCGTACTGCATTTCACCGTTTCCGAAAGACCAATTTTCTTTATTGACCTCAATTAGGTTGATAAAAATATCTTGCTGGCGCAGTCCAAGTTGATTGGCGCAATCATCGGCAATGCGCTTGTAAAAGCGTTTTTTTAGATCGGTACTACGACCTTGATTGAGGGTTATCTGAATAAACACGATATCAGCCGAGTATTCGATGCCTAGATAGCTTTTGGGATAAACCAGTTGATTAAATTCATGGCTTGCCAGAATCTGAAAACGATCATCCTCGGGAACATTAATTTCTTCGAGCATTGCGCGGTAAACCAGCTCGCCAATGTCCTTGGCAAGGCCGGTTCGTGCATGCGAGCTAATATCAATTCGAACTAAGGGCATGGATCTCCTTCTGCAAATGCGGTTTAAATTGCGCCAGTAAATTCACCGCGGGCAGGGTAGTTTTTACCAATTGCAAAGTCGATTGCCAACAATAGATCCGTAAACGAGGGTCTAGCAAACGGCATGGTCTGAACTGCGCCGTAATAGAGAGTTTGATCTGGCCGAACTAGAAATACACCGGGCTCCGGAAACAAGGCAGGCTCTTCAACTCCAATCGATGTTTTTCCGATTCCTGCTGACAGGTATAGACCCCATTGCCTTGCCACTGATAGGGGCAGGTTGTAGCCAAAACGCAAATCGGGCATGGCAACTTTGCCTGCCATTTCTTTGGCGCGCGCTTCATCATCTGATGAAATTGCTATGACCGAGACGCCGCGTTGCGTTAATTCGGGTAATAACTGCCCCAGTTCTTTTAAATACTTAATGCACAGCGGGCAGTGCAAGCCTCTAAAAAAGACAATCAAAGTGAAATTCTGGGGTGTATCGCTTTTCAGATCGAAGGTCCCATGATCCAGCGTGGGTAGTTTTAAATCGGGAACGGTCTGACGGGGTATGAGCATGGCGGAATCCTTTGATTGACTTAGTTTCCCTATGCTAATAGACTTTTAGATAGATTAAGTCTTAATTACGTTGCCAATCGTATAAATGCACCCCATTGATCGCCTTACTCCCTTACTAGAGCGTTTTCCGCCAAGCGTACGTGTCTTCTTTTCTGACGTCGTCTGTGAGCATATTGATTTGCAAGTGGATGCACGTAAAGGCCATATCCACTGGATTAAATCAGGGGAGGTGGAAGTCTTCACTGGCGAGGAAAGTCTCGGTATCTTATCTGGCCCCGGCGTCATTTTTTCACCCAAGGGCAGCGCCCATAGACTCACCCCAAGACCCAAAGCAGAATTAGTGTGTGCCGAATTTGAATTTGGGCAACGATTTAATAACCCCCTTACGTCGATTAATCCCAGCGTCATCTTGATCTCGGTTGCAGAAGCCCCAGAAATTGAGGTAATCCATACGCTGCTCATGCGTGAGGCCTTTTCAAATCAATGTGGCAAGTCATTTGGGGTGAATCAATTGCTGCAGTATTTTGTGTTGCTGGTATTTCGCTTTCTGATCCGCACCAATCGAATTCCGCTTGGTATTACTCGGGCCCTTGCTGACGAGCGACTGCTAAAAGCCCTCAATGCAATCCATACCCATCCTGCAAAACCGTGGTCTCTCGAGGGTCTTGCAGATGTGGCCGGAATGTCTAGGGCGAGTTTCGCAAACCATTTTAAAGAGGCAACCCAAACTACTCCGATTGAATACTTGACCGATTGGCGTATTTCCTTGGCCCAAACCAAAATGATTAGCGGTATGCCTTTAAAAGCAATAGCCAGAGAAGTCGGCTACGCTAGTCCCGCGACACTCACGCGAATCTTTAGCAAGCGTGTGGGCCAGTGCCCCAGGGATTGGCTCAATGCATCCCGTAAACTGCAGCCACCCACCAATATGACTGTATATGTTCAGCCTAATAAATGAATACAGGGTTGACTGCTGCCGAAATTTCAAAGATCGAGGTGTTTTAAGGTGGTGCCCAAAGTTCTAAACCGTTTATCAATGCCAGTACATGGAATAACAGGCCCCCCAATCAGATTGATACTCTGGGGTCGGTAATTTCTTTTACAGTTGGCTAGTGATTGTCGGATTGTTTATCCGTCGATCATTTATTGGTAAGCACAACCGATGGCGTGGAATTCAAGGATAAATTAAAAGCTGACCTGTAAAAAAGGCATGTTTTAGATCTGTAACTCGTGGTTTGGTGCATTTATTTCTCCTTGTACAAACGTTGGACAAGGAGGTAGACCAAAAGACTTTTAAGTTTGGACAGGAGTGCCCGCCAATAAAAAACCCCTGTAGCAACAAAGGCATACAGGGTTTAAATTTGGCTCCTCGACCTGGGCTCGAACCAGGGACCTACGGATTAACAGTCCGGCGCTCTACCGACTGAGCTATCGAGGAATTGCGTAAGCCAATATCATACAACATCTTCCATAATTGCCTTAAATATGAGCCATATCGACCTACGTGTAATGCTGTACCTCTTGCTGGCTGCTTTGCTGTGGGCGGGCAATGCCGTGGTGGGCAGAATGCTAGTGGGGGAGATATCCCCCTTGCTGTTGAGTACAGTCAGATGCTTGGTCGCCATAGCAGTGCTCTTGCCATTTGGCGCATCGATTTTGAGAGCCAATAGCGCGCTCTGGGCGAATAAAAAACGCTTTCTCTTGCTCGGCTTATGTGGGGTGGGTGGATACAACATGCTGCTCTACCTGGCCATCCAGACATCAACCCCCATTAATGTGACCTTGATCGGGGCAAGCATGCCCATTTGGATGCTGTTAATCGGCGCCTTGTTTTTTGGTAATCGGCCGAATGGCTACCAAGTCATTGGAGCCCTCATTTCTATTTTGGGGGTATGCATCGTTCTCTCGCGAGGGGATTGGCTAGCCCTATTGCAAGTCCAGTTTGTATACGGTGACTTGCTGATGGTTTTAGCTACGATTCTCTGGGCCTTTTATAGCTGGATGCTAACAAAACCGGGAAGCAGCTCTGAGCGCAGTTGGCCTTGGCACGCCTTCTTACTGGCCCAAGTTGTCTTTGGCTTACTTTGGTCTTCTGGATTTACCGTAGTGGAGTGGCAGGGCGGTTACATGCATTTTGAGCCCAGTGTTTTGGTCTGCCTATTGATTCTGTATGTGGCCATTGGACCATCCTTGATTGCATACCGCTGTTGGGGTCTGGGCGTTACCAAAGCAGGTCCAACGGTAGCCGCGTTCTTTGCTAATTTCATACCGCTGTTTACTGCCATTCTTTCTACTTTGATTTTGGGAGAGTCGCCGCAAGGCTTTCATGGACTTGCTTTTTTATTGATTGTGATCGGAATTGGCTTGTCCGCAACATTAAAACCAAAAGCACCCATTTCAAACTAAGATATCAGTATGAAAACCACCAAAAAAACCGCGGTACGCATTCCTAAAATACTGACGATTGCCGGCTCCGATAGCGGTGGTGGAGCAGGTCTGCAGGCGGACCTCAAGGTGATTACCGCCTTGGGTGGATACGGCATGACAGTGGTGACCGCCATCACTGCGCAAAACACCCTGCGTGTGACTAAGATCCAAGGCATTGATCTGGACGTGATTGAAGCGCAAATTGATGCCGTAGTCAGCGACATTGGCGTGGATGCCGTGAAGATTGGCATGCTAGCCAGTCCCGAGATTGTGCGCTGCGTTGCTGCGGCATTGCGTCGGCATGCAATCAAGATTATCGTCGTTGATCCAGTCTTGCGAGCAACCTCCGGCGCAAGCTTGGGTGGCGATGAAACCGCACACGCCATACGCGAGGCCTTGTTTCCGCTGGCAACGGTAATTACGCCCAATATGGAAGAAGCCTCTATTTTGCTTGGCCGGCCGATTCTAGAGCCCGATGATTTTGAGCAGGCGGCAAAGGAGTTAATCGCAATGGGCCCCGCTGCGGTTTTAATTAAAGGTGGTCATCTAGATGCGAAGCATACCCAGCTGATGGATTTTTTGATGTGGCGAGCAATCGATGAGGATGGCAAAAAAATCCTGACACAGAAAAAACTCCTGCACTACCGTGTCAATACCGCCAACACGCATGGTACTGGCTGCTCCTTATCTTCAGCAATTGCAACTTATTTAGCAGACGGCCATGATCTGAGTCATGCCGTCGCCAAAGGCATTGCTTACGTTGAGGCGGGATTGGAAGCGGGGATTTATCTGAGTATTGGCCAAGGCTCAGGACCACTATGGCATATGCATGCGTTTTATCCTACCGCATTGCCCGACGACACCGAGTAACCCGCCCTTTAGTTCACTGCTTTATTTGGATGTTGCTTGCAGCATCAGTTGGGTTAGGCGCTTGACCGCAGCCTCTGGATTATCTGATCCTGTAATTGCCCGCACTACAGCAACCGAGCCCACGCCGGTTTGGGCTACTGCTTGGATGGTACTTTCATCAATGCCGCCAATGCCAACCAGGGGATAGTGGCGCATGAGCTGGGCATACTGGCGCAGTCGGCCAAGTCCTTGAGGCGCTGTTGGCATTTTCTTTAACTGCGTTGGAAAGACGGCGCCCATCGCAATGTAACTCGGTAAGAACGAGTCGGCATAGACCATCTCAGCATAGCCATGCGTACTCAAACCCAAACGTAAACCGGCTTTACGAATCGCATCTAAATCAGCCAGTGCCAGATCTTCTTGACCTAAGTGAACGCCATAGGCGCCCGCATCAATTGCTTCTTGCCAATAGTCATTAATAAACAGAAGGGTCTTACTTCCTTTGACAGCGGCAACAGCAGCATTGATTTCTGCCATGAGGTGTTTATGGTCAAGCGCACCTTCGGATTTATAGCGCAACTGAACGGTTGGCACTTCGGCATCGACCATGCGCTTAACCCATTCGGCATTGGGTAGTACCGCATACAGTCCGAGTACATGCGGGCATGCAGGAAAGGCATTGGAATTCGACTGGTGCGGCGTTGGCATTAAGTCAAAGTACTCAGGTAGGCTTGGCCAGCTCGCCGGATTAAAGCCGCCCGCATGATGTGCCATGCGTGACCACGCTTTGCCTAAGACCTGTGCATCGGTTTCAATAAAGCCCATCTGGATTGCGGCCAAAGCGCCAGCTAGCTCGTAATGATCGCCGGCGTGCGTATTGTCTAATGCGGGCGGCAGTTGATTGATGCTGGATTCTGGGATGGGGATGGTTAGGTCATCTTGCCGATGGCAGGAGATGATTTGCTCCGCAAGATCACGAATCAGGCTCATGAAGTCTGATGCCAAAACGGGGTGCCAACCAAGGGGGTGCTCGCCTGCGCTGAATTCTGCGCCTGCATGGCACCGGATAAGTAAGCTGCCCGACCGGCATCAACGGCTTTTGCAAATGCCGTCGCCATCGCCACGGGATTATCTGCTAAAGCCACAGCGGTATTGAGTAAAACGCCATCAAAGCCCCACTCCATGACAGTGCAGGCATGGGATGGTAAGCCAAGACCGGCATCCACCAAGAGCGGTACCTGCAAGCGTTCACGCAAGAGTTTCATGGCATAGGGATTGAGTGGCCCTTGTCCTGTTCCAATGGGCGCCGCCCAGGGCATTACCGCTTGGCAGCCAACGTCTACTAAGCGCTGACAGAGGATTAAATCCTCGGTGCAGTAAGGCAAGACCTTGAAGCCATCTTTAATCAGCGTTTCAGCAGTCTGTACTAAACGCAAGGTATCGGGCTGGAGGGTGTAATCATCGCCAATTAATTCGAGCTTAATCCAGTCGGTCTCAAATACCTCCCGGGCCATTTGGGCTGTTGTAATCACTTCTTGTGGGCTGTGGCAACCAGCGGTATTGGGCAAAACGGGGACAGCCATTTTTTTGAGCAAATCCCAAAAGCCACTGTGCGCTTCGGTAGTCGATGTACCTTGGCGCCGGAGGCTAACGGTGATCATCCCCGGCTTTGCCAGCGCAACCGCATTTTCTAGAATTTGCGGCGATGGATAACGCGAGGTACCGAGGAGTAAGCGACTTGCAAAGGTCTCGCCATAGAGAACCAATGCATCGCTGGTAGAAAGGGGGAGTGAAGTCGTCATGGGAACAGATGTGTTGTCGAGAGCGGATTAACCGCCGGTTACCGGAGCGATGATTTCAACCTGATCGTTTTCATGCAGGACATATTCTGCATGGCGCGTCTTAGGTACAAACTGCAAATTAACAGCAACCGCATAGGGCGGCTTTGCCTCAATCATCGCAAGCAGATCAGTAATGCGACTATTGCTGGGTAGCTCGCGCGGAATTTGATTGGCTATGACGCGCATGCGAGTAACTCACGTTGGGGATCATGCGTCACCCGTAAATCGAGGTGCTTGGCTAATGCACTATTGGCAGGCGAGAGGTTTGCTGCCGAGGAGCTCAGCAGCTCAATTGCGCAATCCATTACTGCAGGTGCAATTAAAAAGCCATGCCGATACAGACCATTGATTAACATCAGTCCAGGCTTGCTGACTCGGATCTCAGGCAAATTATCTTTGAGGGTAGGCCGGCATTGCGTACTCATTTCCAGAATACGGGCCTCAGCAAAACCGCTGTGCACGGTATAGACCGCGCTGAGTAATTCCATTGCCGAGCGCACACTGGTAGGCGATAGGTCTTCGGATTCAATTTCAGTAGCGCCAACCACATACATATCATCTTCTTTGGGAGCTATGTAAATGGGATAACGCGGATGAATAAGCCGAGTAGGGCGCTTGAGTTTGACTTCAGGCGCATGCAGCCGAATGACTTCGCCCCGAATGCCGCGCAAGGGATTGGATTCCCAAGCCTCTTTAGCACCTAGACCACGGCAATCAATCACCCAATCATGCTTGCCTTGGCGATGCAGATCATCGGGATCGATTGCCTGATTCCAATGCAGCTTCACTTGCATGGTATCGAGTGCTTGCAATAAGGAGACCAGTAATTGCCGATTATCGAGTTGGCCTTCGTGTGGCAAAAACAAACCCTGATGAAAGCGGTCGGCTAAGCTGGGCTCAAGCTCTTCTAAGGAATGGCGATCAAGCTGCTGTGGCTGCTCTAGCGGAAAGGCAGAAACACCCGGCTGCTGACTCTCGCGGCAATTACGGATGAGTTGCGAGCTAAGGCGTTTAGCTTCAATCGCATCTTGTTGATGCCAAACAAAGACAGTTCCTTCTTGCTGAAAAAAAACGGGAAGACTGAGTTCGGCTGTAAGGGCTTGCCAGCGCGGTAGGCTGTACATGCCCATTTGCACCACATTGGCTTCGGTGATTGCAGACTCTGCAAGTGGAGCCAGCATTGCTGCTGCAATGGTTGCAGCAGCATGCTCGCCATCTACTCCGCCGCGATCATAGAGCGATACCTCTGCGCCCCCTTTTGCTAGGGCGTAAGCCATCATCCGGCCCATGAGGCCAGCCCCGACGATGGCTATTCGCTTGCCAGCAAAAGATGGACTCTGGTCAAGGAGCATATTGTGTACAGCCAATACCTTATTGGTAAATCTCGCTACCGCGTTTGCGGAACTCAATCGACTTTTCTTCCATGCCTTTGACTGCCTCCACTACTTTTGGATTGCCATTGGCATCTAAAGTAGCAGCGTAGTCACGCACTTCTTGAGTGATCTTCATCGAGCAGAACTTCGGACCGCACATCGAGCAGAAGTGAGCAATCTTGGCGCCTTCCGCAGGCAAGGTGGCGTCGTGATATTCACGCGCGCGCTCCGGATCGAGGCCTAAATTAAACTGATCTTCCCAGCGGAACTCAAAGCGCGCTTTTGATAGTGCGTTATCGCGTACTTGAGCGCCAGGCAAACCTTTGGCTAAGTCTGCACCATGCGCTGCAATCTTGTAGGTAATGATGCCCTCGCGTACATCTTCTTTGTCTGGCAAACCTAAATGCTCTTTAGGTGTGACGTAGCAAAGCATCGCCGTACCGTACCAACCAATTTGCGCAGCGCCAATACCGCTAGTAATATGGTCATAGCCTGGTGCAATATCGGTAATCAGTGGTCCGAGGGTATAGAAGGGTGCCTCTAAGCAATGCTTAAGCTCTTCGGTCATGTTCTCTTCAATGCGCTGCATTGGAACATGGCCTGGGCCTTCGATCATCACTTGAACGTCGTGCTTCCAGGCTTTCGCGGTGAGCTCGCCCAAGGTATGCAATTCACCAAACTGGGCCGCATCATTGGAATCTGCGATACAGCCTGGACGTAAACCATCGCCTAAGCTGAAGGATACGTCATACGCCTTCATGATCTCGCAAATTTCATCGAACTTGGTGTAGAGGAAATTCTCTTTATGGTGAGCCAAGCACCACTTCGCCATGATCGAGCCGCCACGCGACACAATGCCAGTGATGCGATCGGCTGTGAGCGGAACGTAACGGAGCAATACCCCAGCATGAATGGTGAAGTAATCAACGCCTTGCTCAGCTTGCTCTACTAAGGTGTCACGGAACATTTCCCAGGTGAGGTCTTCTGCGATGCCGCCGGTTTTATCCAGGGCCTGGTAAATAGGCACCGTTCCAATCGGTACAGGGGAATTGCGAATAATCCATTCGCGGGTTTCGTGGATGTGTTTACCAGTGGAGAGGTCCATGATGGTGTCAGCGCCCCAACGAATCGACCAGACCATCTTTTCGACTTCTTCATTAATTGAGGAAGTGACAGCGGAGTTACCTAAGTTGCCATTAATCTTGACGCGGAAGTTACGGCCAATGATCATGGGCTCTAACTCAGGGTGATTAATGTTGGCTGGAATAATCGCGCGACCGGCTGCGATTTCTTGGCGCACAAATTCAGGGGTCACGATCTCTGGTAAGTTGGCACCATAGCCTTTGCCGGGATGTTGCTTCAGTAATTGGGTGTAACGGGGATCTTTGCGTAATTGCTCGAGGCCCATTGACTCACGCAGGGCAACGTATTCCATCTCGGGGGTAATGATTCCTTGGCGGGCGTAATGCATTTGACTGACATTCGCTCCAGACTTGGCAACGCGGGGTGCTCCAATGTGGGCAAAGCGCAGGTGCTGGGTTGCTGCATCGATGGACCGTGCCACTCCATACTCGGAAGTAGGGCCGGCCAGCTGCTCGGTATCGCCGCGCTGCGCAATCCAATCGGCGCGCAGTTTAGGTAAACCTTTTTCTAGATTAATCACAATATCCGGATCACTGTAAGGACCGGAGGTGTCGTAGACGGGTACGGGTGGATTGGGAACCATCTCCTTGCCCACTGCAGTAGGCAATTGCTCAATCATACGAATCGGCGCCTTGATGTCTGGGCGTGAGCCCTCTAAGTAAGTCTTGGTTGAAGCGGGATACGCAAACTTTTGCCCAAAATCACGCTCAAGGCTTTTGAGGGTGGGGATCTCTGGTTTTGCGGGTTTTGTTTTTACGTCTGCTGTGCTCATATCCATCTCCTAACTGATTATTCGATGGACGAAACCGGGTACCGGTTT
>JAIXPY010000173.1 GCA_027486025.1 Burkholderiaceae bacterium | reverse complement strand
GATTGGACCTGCGGTATCCCGGCAAACTGGAACTACCTGATGACGGTCAAAAAACTAGGCGATAGCACCTGGGAACAAATCGAAGAAACAGTGGAATAGTTTTTTATTTCCACAGCGACTGCAGCAGCAGTGAATACAACCCTTTATTGGTTTCGGTCCGACCTACGACTGGAAGACAACCCCAACTTTTTGTCTGCATGCAAGGCTTCGGATGCTCTACTGCCGATCTATGTGCATGCTCCTCAAGAATCACTCATTTGGGGCTTTGATCGGATCAGCGAACACCGCCAGCAGTTTTTGCGCGATGCCCTGAGCGATTTACGGCAGCAGCTCGAGCAGCTTGGATCGGATTTACTGGAATTGCAAGCACCCCAGGGTAGTTCGAACAGTGCCGTTGATCTTGTTATCAGCGCAGCTCATCACCATGGTATTAAAACGATCTACTGTGAAGTGATTCAGGCGCCCGAGGAAATGCGGGCCCTTAATGCATTAAGGCAGGCCGGGCTCACCGTGCATGCAAAGCTCGAGTCAACCATGATTGCCGTGCGTGATTTGCCATTTGTGCCCGATGCAATGCCAGATCAATTTACGCAGTTTCGGAACAAGATTGAAAAAGCAAAATACCTTTTCACCCAACCAGTTCTGGCCCCAAGCCGAATTCCTCCGCTGCCAGAGAGTTTTAATCGATCAGACTTGATATCAGGTGCGCAGACTCCAATTCGAGCTGAGTCTCTAATTCAGCCTACGGGCCATCCACACAGTTCCTTCCCGCATTATCTTGAGGCCTACCGCGGCGGCACAAGCGCTGCAATAGCCCATTTAAAGCAGTATCTAAAGCGTGCACTGCCGCACTCGTATAAGGCAACCCGCAATCAATTGCACGGCTTTGATTATTCCAGCAAGCTATCTCCATGGCTTGCCTTGGGCTGTATTTCAGGGCGTAGCGTAATGCAAGAGCTAAAGCAGTTTGAGTCAGAGCAGGGTGCCAATGAAGGAAGTTATTGGCTTTGGTTTGAGCTCCTCTGGCGTGATTATTTTCGAGTACTCCATCTGAAATATGGAAAACAGTTGTATTGTGCAAGCGGTTTAAATCAGTCGGATAAACCCATACACAATGCCCGCGGTTTTGAGTATTGGTGCTCTGGCACGACAGGAGAGTCGATTGTGGATGCCGGAATGCGTGAGCTCAAAGCGACGGGTTATCTATCGAATCGATTACGCCAAGTAGTAGCCAGTTATCTTATCTATGATTTACATTCTGACTGGCGTGCAGGTGCCGCTTGGTTTGAGTCGCAACTGCTGGATTACGATGTGTATAGTAATCAAGGTAATTGGTTGTACATTGCTGGCAGAGGCACTGATCCCCGCGGTGGGCGACGCTTCAATCCTCAGAAACAAGCCCAAGACCACGATGCGAATGGCAGCTATCGCGCATTGTGGTTAAGCGACTGATCCAGACACAACGCGGAGAGGATGGTTTGTGCATGGATCTCGACAGTAATATCAATGTCTTTACCGTAGCCACCTGCCATCGCAATAGCGACTGGTAGTGCATTGGCTGCAGCCCAGTTGTAGACCTGTTGATCGCGTTTGCGCATTCCTTCTTTTGTCAGGCTGAGCTTACCTAGGCGATCATTTTCATGGGGATCTGCGCCGGCAAGGTAGATGATGAATTGAGGATCAAACTTGGCTTTGACTGTATGTAGCGCCTCACTTAAGGTATCTAAGTACATGGCATCGCCACACCCATCGGGTAGCGCCACATCCAAATTACTTTCCTCTTTTTGGAATGGAAAATTATTCTCACCATGTAAGGACAGGGTGTAGATTCGCTCATCGTTTTTTAAAATGGCGGCAGTACCATTGCCTTGGTGCACATCCAAATCAACGATAGCCACCCGAAAATTACTCCCTTGGGATTTCTGCAGTACGCGCGCAGCAATAGCAGCATCATTAAATACGCAAAAACCAGCACCATAATCACGGTAGGCATGGTGGGTGCCGCCGGCTAAATTGACGGCTACTCCATCCAGTAGTGCCGATTGACACGCTGCAATGGTGGCTCCCACTGAGCGCCTAGAGCGCTCAACCATGCGCTCACTCCACGGAAAGCCAATGGCACGCTGCTCTTGATCACTGAGTTCACCGGAAACTACATTTTGAATGTAGCTCGGTGCATGGGCATAGAGCAGTTGGGTATCACTGGCAATCGGCGCCTCGATCAATTTAATTTGGGGGTGCGTCGCAATCGCTTCCCGCAGTAAACGGTACTTCTGCATCGGAAAGCGATGGCCTTCTGGCAATGGCAGAACAAAGTGGTCGGTGTAAAAAGCCTTCACTGAAGTAGCGGCTTAACGCGCGGCAATGATGGCATTTGCCAATGCTTGGCCACTAAGCCACGCACCTTCGACACGGCCGCCATGTAACCAGTCTCCGCAATACGCAATACCTTGCTCTGCATTGCAATGGAAGCGCACCTGATACGAGGGGTCGCTGCTAGCATAGCGCCAGCGGTGGATCGCATACTCTGCTGGAGCCTTGCCACCAATGGCGATAAACGCCGCAATCATTTGTGGGGCAATGGCCTGCGGATCGGCGTCAATGTGATCTTGGCTCCACTGCGACTGACCGTGAATCACCCATACCTCTTCGCCAGTGCGCTGAGGTTTTGCATTATTACGCGCTGCCCAGCTCAGAATGCCATCATTGATAAAGGTAGCTTCAAACGGCATGGTGATCGCTTCATTAAAGCGCAGCATCATGGTCCAGCATCCCTCGGTTTTTGCTTTGCCATGCAATTCGGTAATCGCAGGATCAATTGCTTGAGTAAGTGCAAGTGCCTGGGGCGCTGGTACCGCCAAGATCACCCAATCGGGTTTGTACTCCAGCAGGCCATGTTCCGCCGTATGCAATTGCCACTGGTGTGGTGTTCGATCGATTTGAGTGATGGTATGACTCTGATGGATATCAATGGACTTTGCCAAATGGTGGGCCGGCGAGGTCATCCACGGTATGCCAACATAACGGGGGTCAGTAGGCTTGCTGCTTTGCCAGGTTTGGTTTTCATAAACCCCAATTGGGGTATGCCATTGCGCGGCTACTCCCTGTTCAAGCCAGACCGCCAGTTGACTCTGAAAGGCGGGATCGCGCGCTGTAAAGTAGCGCGCACCATGGTCGCATTGCCAGCCGTCGCCCTTGCGCGTACTCATGCGTCCAGCAAGGCCGCGACTCTTTTCAAATACCTTGACCTGCATTCCGGCGCGGGCTAAAGCGCTCGCACAGCTTAGGCCAGCTAGGCCGGCACCGATGATGGCGACCTGACTTTTTTCCTCTATCCTAGGTAGAATCAATGCCATGGCGTATTTTTATGGGCGGAGTCTGAAATGAGTAATTTAGATAAGCGGTGTTGTGGTTCCGGCGTTTGCATTATCAACGAAGCAGGTGAGTGTTGGTG
>JAIXPY010000181.1 GCA_027486025.1 Burkholderiaceae bacterium | reverse complement strand
TGTACCCAGTTGTTGGCATGGTATGGCGCGGACGTAATCAAAGTAGAGCGTCCTGGATCTGGCGACGTAACCCGTAGCCAATTACGCGATATTCCAGATGCTGACGCCTTGTATTTCACAATGCTCAACGGTAACAAGCGTTCGTTGACTTTGGATACCAAGACAGCAGAAGGTAAGGAAGTATTGGAGAAGTTGATTAAGGTTTCTGACGTCATGGTTGAGAACTTTGGTCCAGGCGCCTTAGATCGCATGGGTTTCTCATGGGAACGCATCATGGAACTGAACCCACGCATGATTATGGCATCGGTTAAAGGCTTCAGCGATGGCCACTCGTACGAAGATTTAAAAGTGTATGAGAACGTAGCCCAGTGTGCTGGCGGCGCAGCCTCCACCACCGGTTTCTGGGATGGTCCTCCTACCGTATCTGCTGCTGCTTTGGGCGATAGCAATACTGGTATGCACTTGGCGATTGGTATTTTGACTGCGCTGATGCACCGCGAGAAGACAGGCCGTGGCCAGAAGGTTGCTTGCTCGATGCAAGACGCCGTATTGAACTTGTGCCGCGTGAAGTTGCGCGACCAGCAGCGTTTGGATCGCGTTGGTTACTTGGAAGAGTACCCACAATATCCCCATGGCACATTCTCGGACGTGGTACCCCGCGGCGGCAATGCCGGCGGCGGCGGTCAGCCAGGCTGGGTTTTAAAGTGTAAGGGCTGGGAAACTGATCCTAACGCCTACATTTATTTCACCATCCAAGGCCATGCTTGGAAGCCAATTACCGAGGCTTTAGGTCGTCCAGAGTGGGCAACCGATCCTGCTTACATGACTGCAGAAGCGCGTCAAGACAAGATTTTTGACATCTTCGCAACCATTGAAGATTGGCTCAAAGACAAGACCAAGTACGAAGCAGTCGATATCTTGCGTAAGTTTGATATTCCATGCGCGCCTGTTCTGTCGATGAAAGAACTCGCTGCATCACCAGACTTGCGTGCAAGCGGTTCGATTGTGGAAGTTGATCACAAGGTACGCGGTAAGTACCTGACGATTGGTAGCCCAATCAAGTTCTCTGATCTCAAAATCGAAGTCAAGCCGTCACCAGTATTAGGTGAGCATACCGATGAGGTTTTAGCTGACCTTGGCTACGGAAAAGACGATATTGCCAAGCTGCACGCGGCAAAAGCAGTTTAATAACAATAAATTAGTTTGATCCTTTAAGGCGCTCCGAGTGGGCGCCTTTTTTATTGCTTAATTTACCTAGAATCAGCTTAAATCGCACAATGCGAAATCCAGTTTTAGGGCTTGATAACTAGGGGATGGAGGGCCTGTGGGCCGCCTGGAATTCAGGGCAGTGCCGACTGGTAGAATTTGATTAATTCAAAATTTCAATTCTTATTAGGACTACTGTTATGGCAAAAGCACTTGAAGGGGTGAAAATCCTCGATTTCACGCACGTTCAATCGGGGCCAACCTGTACTCAATTATTGGCTTGGTTTGGTGCGGATGTAATTAAAGTAGAGCGCTCGGGTGAGGGCGATGCTACCCGCGGTCAATTACGCGACATACCCGATGCGGATAGCTTGTATTTCACCATGCTGAACCACAATAAGCGCTCAATTACAGTCAATACCAAAACGCCAGAGGGCAAGGACATTCTCGAGCGCTTAATTAAAGAGTGCGATGTCTTGGTTGAAAACTTTGCACCAGGCGCTTTGGATCGCATGGGTTTTACATGGGAACACATTCAGCATCTCAATCCACGCATGATCATGGCATCGATCAAGGGCTTTGGTCCAGGACCTTATGAAGATTGCAAGGTGTATGAAAACGTAGCGCAGTGCGCAGGCGGCTCCGCATCAACCACGGGTTTTGATGATGGCCCGCCAATGGTAACGGGCGCGCAGATTGGCGATAGTGGGACTGGTTTGCATTTAGCCTTAGGTATTGTCACCGCCTTGTATCAACGTACCCACTCTGGTCGTGGTCAGCGAGTGCAGGCGGCGATGCAAGATGCCGTATTGAATTTGTGCCGCGTGAAGTTGCGCGACCAACAGCGTCTTGAGCGTAACGGCACGATGCAAGAGTATCCGCAGTTCCCAAATGGCCATTTTGGTGAAGCAGTCCCTCGCGCTGGCAATGCCTCTGGTGGTGGACAGCCAGGCTGGATTCTGAAATGCAAAGGCTGGGAAACTGATCCCAACTCTTACATTTACGTTGTCGTCCAGGCGGCAGTATGGGAAGCCATTTGTAAAGTGATTGGTAAAGAAGAGTGGATTACCGATCATGACTTCTCCTCTCCCATGGCGCGCTTACCAAGACTCATGCAAATCTTTGGTGAGATCGAAAAATGGACCATGACCAAAACCAAGTTTGAGGTAATGGATACATTGAATAAATACGACGTGCCATGTGGTCCTATTCTGTCGATGAAAGAAATCGCCGAAGAGCCAGCCTTGCGCGCCACCGGCACGATTGTTGAAGTCGATCATCCAATTCGAGGTAAGTACTTAACCGTGGGTAATCCCATCAAGTTATCTGATAGCGAAACTGACGTCACGCGTTCACCATTGCTGGGTGAGCACACCGATGAAATTCTTCAGGAGTTGGGATTTAATATCGACGACCTGATCGATTTACGCCATCGGAAAGTCATCTAAATGAAAGTTGCTTTAATTGGCAGTCAAGATTTTGGTAAGGCTGCTTTAGAGGCCTTTTTAGAGCGTGGTGACGAGGTGGTTGCGGTGTTTTGTCCTCCGGATAATCCCAAAGCCACCAAACCTGAAATCCTCAAAGAGGCAACTCTCGCGAAAGGCCTCGTGCCCTTGCAATTTGCCTCGCTCAAGGGGCCGGAGGCGGCTGAAGCAATGCGCAAGAGTGGCGCAGATATTTGCGTGATGGCCTATGTTTTGCAATTTGTGCCCCAAGAGCTCGCCAAGATACCGCGTTTGGGCACGATTCAATATCATCCCTCCTTGTTGCCAAAGTACCGTGGTCCCAGCGCCATTAACTGGGCCATTGCTTTGGGCGAGACCAAGACAGGCCTCACCATTTTCCGACCATCGGATGGGCTGGATGAAGGCGAAGTGATTTTGCAAAAAGAAGTGGCGATTAGTGCGAACGATACCCTAGGATCGGTTTACTTTGATCACCTGTTTCCGCTTGGGGTGCAGGCGCTATTAGAGGCTGCTGATTTAGTTGCTGCAGGCAAGCACCAAGAGATAGTGCAAGACGAGGCTCTAGCCAATTACGAAGGCTGGTTCGATCAGGCTGCTGCTCGTATCCATTGGTCAAACCACATTACGCAGATCCATAACTTGATTCGGGCCTGCAATCCTGCGCCTGGTGCATGGACTATGGTTGGTGAACAAAAAGTGCAGATTTATGACGTCAAGAAACACGTCACGGCGACTTATGGCGCCGTTAAAGGTAAGCCAGGTCAGATCACAGCGATTGATTCAGAATCCTTTTTTGTGGCCTGCCATGGCGGTCAGATTGAAGTATTGAAGGCCAAAGGACCTGCTGGTAAAGTCAGCGGCGCAGAGCTGGCTAAAAGCCTTGGTTTGACGGTCGATCAATTTTTTACTGCTTAAAAAAGACCCACTAAGTAAAGAGGTATTACGGGTCTTAGATTTCTAAATTATCAATCAGGCGGGTTTTGCCGAGCTTAGCGGCGGTCACAATCACGAGCGGCTGACCGCCATCCAAATCGGCTTGAGTAGGCTTGGCCAAATCCCGTTGCTGGCGAATCGCCATATAGTCGGGCTTCCATCCCCGAGACTGCATTTCCATCAAGGCCTTCGCTTCGATATCCATTAGGGAGCTGACCGTCTTTTCTTTTAAGCCAAGCACCTGCTCGCGCATCACGCTTAACTGGCGTTGCAGTGCCGGCGCTTCGGCCCGCTCTTCTGTAGAAAGATAGATGTTGCGCGAGGATAGGGCTAATCCATCTTCAGCGCGAATGGTTTCGGCTGGAACAATATCAACCGGCAAAGCAAATTGACTGGCCATCTGACGAACAATCATCAGCTGCTGATAATCTTTTTTTCCAAAGATCGCAACCCGGGGCTGCACACAGGAAAAGAGTTTTAAAACAACCGTACAGACACCCTTAAAAAAACCGGGCCGAAATTCTCCTTCGAGAATATCGCCGAGTTGTTGTGGTGGATCCACGCGGTATTCTTGCGGTTGGGGGTAGAGGTCTTTTTCAGTCGGGGCAAATAAAATGTAGACCCCTTCTTTTTCAAGCTTGTCGATGTCGGCCTGCATGGTCCGAGGATAGCTATCAAAGTCTTCGTTGGGACCGAATTGCAGGCGGTTGACAAAAATACTAGCTACTACCGGATCGCCATGTTGGCGCGCCAAACGCATTAAAGATAAATGGCCTTCGTGTAGGTTGCCCATGGTAGGTACAAACGAAGCGCGATTTTGACCCCGCAAATGATCACGTAACTCATTGATATCACTAATTATTTTCATGCGCTGGGGGTATAGGCCAGGCGCACGTAAATTGGCGCATAGGGCTCTGCTTGGGTAATCTCGACCAAGGCTTCCCGTGACAGTTCAAGCATGGCAATGAAATTCACAATCACCACAGGTACACCATTGCCTGAGGCAATCGCATCTTCAAACAATTCACTGAACTCAACAAAGCGCGTGCTTTGCAGGCGACGCAAAATGCGCGTCATAAAGTCACGCACCGATAGGGTTTCACGGGTGATGGTGTGATGCTGATTTAACTTTGCTCGGTGCAATACATCACGCCAAGCCATTTGTAAGTCTTCTAAATTGACTTCAGGCCAAGTGACGGCGACCGTCGTATCGACATAGCCATGGGCAATTTGGAAGTCACGCCCTTGCTGCGGAATCTGGTCTAACTCTTGCGCTGCTAACTTCATGCGCTCGTATTCAAGCAGTCGACGCACCAACTCAGCGCGCGGATCTTCAACCTCTTCTTCGCTGTCGGCCTTTTTCATTGGCAGAAGCATGCGCGATTTGATTTCAATCAACATCGCCGCCATCAGCAGATACTCTGCAGCCAGTTCTAAATTGGTATGGCGAATTTGATCAATGTAGGTCAAGTACTGGGATGTGACCTGCGCCATCGGAATATCCAGCACATTGAAGTTCTGTTTCCGAATCAGGTAGAGCAGTAAATCGAGCGGACCTTCGAAGGCCTCTAGGAAAACCTCGAGCGCATCGGGCGGAATGTACAGGTCTGTTGGGAGCTTAAAAAGGGGCTCGCCATAGAGCTTGGCAAAAGCTTCTGACATGCCATCGGTAACCGAGGGCGTGCTGTCAAACAGGCCCTCTACCGGCTGAACCTGAGGGTCATTCATTGGAATAAACGTAGGCCCGTTGTTTGACTTTGGCGGCCTTTAGGCGACGCTGCTCATCAAGGCTGACTGGCTCTTTATCCCAAAGGAGGGCGCGTCCAGCTTGTTGGTCTTGCTCCAGGGTGGGTTTAGCCGCTTTGAGTTTTTCAAGAAATACGGTGACGTCAGATTGGTATTTACGCATATCGATACTTAATTCTCAATAAATTCAATAATTTATAAAATCCCACGGAACTGGGCAACCTTCATTATTAACGATTTTGTATGGCCTAAGTCAGATTTGTGTCGGCATCCCGTTTTTAGCTATTGGCTGCTAATAGGACGTCAATTTGGGCCGGCTCAACGCGGCTCATGAGATGGGTATAGGGTTGGATGGGTTGCTGGCTTGAGAGGGGCGTATTGATATCGCTCCAGGCCATCGGCGCTACACATAAAAAGCGTTCAACGCCGGCAGCAACCTGCGGTAACACGGGTTTGAGGTACAGACTTAAACACCGAAATGCTTCCAAGGTCACGCTACAAATTGCCTGAAGATCGGCTGTGCGTAGAGGATCTTTGGCGATGTCCCATGGTTTGTTTTCATCGACAAAGGCGTTGACTTGATCTGCCAATTCCATAATGGAGCGAACGGCTTTTGCAAACTCGCGTCCCTCATACAATTCAGCAATTTTAGTATTGGCTGCTCGAATCGAAATCAGCAGGGGATGTTGCATGGCATTGTCCACAACCACGCCACCAAAACGCTTCACCAAAAAGCCAGCGCTGCGACTCGCAATATTGATGTACTTACCAATCAAATCGCTATTGACCCGTGCAACGAAGTCGCTCAGATTGAGGTCAAGGTCCTCCATGCTGTCGTTTAACTTGGTTGCAAAATAGTAGCGGAACCACTCAGGATTAAAGCCCGAATCAATTACGCTATTGGCTGAGATGAGGGTGCCGCGTGACTTACTCATCTTTTCGCCATCGACCGTCAGAAAGCCGTGCGCGAACACGTTGGTAGGGGTGCGGTAGCCAGCAAAATGCAAGGTAGCAGGCCAAAACAAGGTGTGGAAATACAAAATGTCTTTACCGATAAAGTGGTACTGCTCGGTGCTGCTATCCGGCTTAACCCACTCATCAAAATTCAGGCCTTGGTCGGTACAGTATTTTAAGAAACTGGCGTAATAGCCAATCGGCGCATCGAGCCAAACATAAAAATATTTGCCAGGGGCGTCAGGGATCTCAAAGCCAAAGTAGGGGGCATCGCGCGAAATATCCCAATCGCCTAATTTACTGTCGCCAGCTTGCCCAACCCATTCTTTCATTTTGTTGCGGGCTTCGGATTGCAGTGGCGTACGAACCTGGGTCCAGTCGCGTAAAAAGGTTTCGCAGCGGGGATCGGATAACTTGAAGAAATAGTGATCCGAAACTTTACGAATGGGTGTCGCGCCACTGACGACCGAGAAGGGATCAATTAAATCGGTAGGCGCGTAAGTGGCGCCGCATTTTTCACAAGAGTCGCCGTACTGATCGGGCGCTTTACATTTAGGACACTTGCCTTTAATAAAGCGATCCGGGAGAAACATTTCTTTCACGGGATCATAGGCCTGCTCGATGGCGCGCTTTTCAATCAGACCCGCGTCGCGAAGCTTGAGGTAAATGTCTCCTGCCAACTTTTCATTTTCTGGGCTATCGGTGGTGTAGTAGTGATCAAAGGAAATCAGAAAGGCATCAAAGTCGCGCTTATGTTCTTGCCAGACTTTGGCGATTAACTCTTTGGGGGTGAGCCCCTCTTTCTCGGCACGCAGCATGATCGGGGTGCCATGGGTGTCATCTGCTCCCATGTAATGCACTTCGTGACCCTGCATCCGTTGATAGCGAACCCAAATATCGGTTTGAATGTATTCCACCAAATGGCCAATGTGAATCTGCCC
>JAIXPY010000168.1 GCA_027486025.1 Burkholderiaceae bacterium | reverse complement strand
TTGTAGAGCTTCAAACGTACTACACCGTTAACGCTGGTTTGGGTATGGTCAATTAAAGTCTGCAGCGCCAAGCGCTCTGGTGACCACCAGTAGCCGTTATAAATCAGGCTGGCGTAGCGCGGCATTAAATCATCTTTGAGGTGCGCCACTTCGCGATCAAGCGTAATGCTCTCGATGCCGCGGTGGGCTTTGAGCAAAATCGTGCCACCGGGGGTTTCATAGCAGCCACGGCTCTTCATGCCAACAAAGCGATTCTCAACCAAATCCAGGCGACCAATACCGTGTTTGCCACCCAAGCGATTGAGCTCAGCCAAGAGCTCATGGGGTTTATAGGCTTTGCCATTAATGGCTACTGGGTCACCCGCACGGAATTCAATTTCAATGATCTCTGCTGCATCGGGTGCGTTTTCGGGGGAAACCGTCCAGCGCCACATTGATTCTTCGGCCTCCGCATTGGGATTCTCGAGATGGCGACCCTCAAAACTAATGTGGAGTAAGTTGGCATCCATGGAGTAAGGAGCGCCGCCTTGCTTGTGCTTCATCTCAACCGGAATGCCGTGTTTTTCAGCGTAGGCGAGGAGCTTTTCGCGGGACAACAAATCCCATTCGCGCCATGGCGCAATGACTTTGATTCCTGGTTCAAGCGCGTAATAGCCCAGCTCAAACCGAACCTGGTCATTACCTTTGCCCGTCGCGCCATGCGAAACCGAATCAGCTTTGACTTGGCGCGCAATCTCAATTTGCCGTTTCGCAATCAGAGGGCGGGCAATCGAGGTACCCAATAAATACTCGCCTTCGTATACGGTATTCGCGCGGAACATTGGAAACACGAAGTCACGAACAAACTCTTCGCGTAAATCATCAATGAAGATATTTTCTGGCTTAATGCCAAATTGCAGGGCTTTAGTGCGTGCTGGCTCCAGCTCTTCACCCTGCCCCAGATCAGCAGTAAAGGTCACGATTTCACACTGGTAGGTATCTTGCAACCACTTCAAGATCACACTGGTATCTAAACCACCCGAGTACGCTAAAACTGCTTTTTTAATTTCCGACATGATGTAGGTGTTCGCTTTACGTAAAATTTTGATTCAAATGCTATTTTAAAAAAGGAATGCCGAGACGGCAATGCATTAATCCAAGCGGCCGCACAAGAGATACTCCATTAACGCTTTTTGGACATGCAAGCGATTTTCTGCCTCTTCCCAGACCACGCTTTGCGGACCATCGATCACTGAAGCCGTCACTTCCTCGCCACGATGAGCGGGTAGGCAGTGCATAAAGAGTGCATCGGGCTTAGCCAATGCCATCAACTGATCGGAGACCATCCAGTTTTTAAATGCTGCCATTCTGGAGGTATTTTCATCCTCAAAGCCCATGCTGGTCCAAACATCGGTGCTCACGATGTCGGCATCCTTGCATGCGTCTTCAGGGCTATTGCAAACCGTCAGATGCTTGGCTGCCGCAGCACTTAAACGTGCGGGATCCAGAGCATATCCATTGGGTGCGGAAAAGCGAACCTGAAAGCCCAATACTTCAGCCGCCTGAATCCAGGTATAGGCCATATTGTTCGCATCACCAACCCAGGCTACGGTTTTACCTTGGATCGGTCCACGTGCTTCGACAAAGGTAAACACATCGGTTAGCACTTGGCATGGATGAAATTCATTGGTTAAGCCATTGATCACAGGAACCCGCGATTTTGCGGCAAAGCGCTCGATGATGTCCTGTCCAAAGGTGCGAATCATGATGATGTCCGTCATTCTAGAAATGACTTGAGCAGCATCTTCGACTGGCTCGCCCCGACCCAATTGGGTATCGCGCGTATTGAGATAAACCGCATGACCGCCTAGCTGGTGAATTCCCGCTTCAAATGACAGACGCGTACGGGTCGACTGTTTTTCAAAAATCATCGCCAAGGTGCGATCGTGCAAGGGATGCCAGGTTTCGTAGCTCTTGAATTTAGTCTTGAGCCAAGCAGAGCGCGCGAAGAGGTAATCATATTCGCTGCGCGTGAGATCAGTGAACTGCAAATAATGCTTCAGTTGGCCCGGCACTTGGGGCTTTGCTAAGGAGGTATTCATGAGGCTCTCCGAGGAGTTTGTACTGATCTCATTTTCAAAGCACGATGCCTTTATCAATGGGTCGATTTCATGCAATCCACACTGTTAAGCTATAGGGTAACGTGGTACGAATGCCCCAACTAAAATACCCATCCATTTGAAACACAAAAAACTGTTTATTCAAGGTGTTACATCATCCGGCAAGCCATTTCGGCCGAGTGATTGGGCCGAGCGGCTCTGCGGGGTTATGGCCTCATTCAGGCCGCCAGGCGATCACGCGGATTCACGCTTTACCTATTCACCCTATGCAAGGCCGGTTCAAATAGCGCAGATCAAGTGCGTCGTAATCGATACCCGATTGCATGAACTCGACCCACGCGCCCTCGATTTTGTTCTCAACTTTGCTAAAGACAATGACTTGGCCATTGAGGAAGCGTGCGAATTCGAACCTAAATCACAAACCCATACTTAAAAAGCAAAACCCGCCCTAATAAGGAGCGGGCTATGGCTGGGTACTACTAAACCAACAAAAACGTCTTAGGCTGCCATCGCCTTAATTGCTGCAGACAAACGGGACTTTTGACGAGCCGCGGTATTTTTGTGTGCAATTTTCTTATCTGCAATTTTGTCGATGGTTGCTTGAGCAGCGACAAATACTTTCGCAGCAGCTGCTTTATCGCCAGTATCGATTGCTTTGCGCACAGCCTTAATGGATGTGCGAAGCTTCGAACGCAAACTGGAGTTGTGCTCGTTTTGTTTTACTGCTTGCCTGGCGCGCTTGCGTGCCTGTGCGGTATTGGCCATGTTTAAACCTACCTCTGTAATTTC
>JAIXPY010000121.1 GCA_027486025.1 Burkholderiaceae bacterium | reverse complement strand
GCAATACCTTCATTCCGGCACTCGCTTACACCTTTGCAGCAAACCCGACGGAAATTGAGGTGAAACACGAGGAGCGTTTTGCTGGTGAATCCAAGTACAGCTTGTACCAACTCATCCGTTTGAACTTTGACCTGGTCACTGGCTTTTCAGTAATGCCCCTGCAGCTTTTTTCTATTTTTGGCATGCTGCTCGCACTCGGATCGGGCACTCTCTTCGCCCTTCTCTTAGTACGTCGCTTTGTTCTGGGCTCGGAGGTTGAAGGTGTATTTACTCTGTTTGCGTTGACCTTCTTCTTAATTGGCGTGATGCTCTTTGGCCTCGGTCTTTTGGGTGAATACATTGGCCGCATCTATCAGCAAGTGCGTGAGCGTCCGCGCTATGTGGTTCAAACTGTTTTAGAACGGCCTTAGTCATTGAATACATCCAAGGCACCAATTCGGGCGCTTGTCTTTGCGTACCACAATGTGGGTGTTGGTTGCATCCAAGCTCTTTTGGATGCCGGCATTCAGATTGAGCTAGTGGTAACCCATGCCGATGACCCGCATGAAAATATTTGGTTCGCTAGTGTTGCCGCCCTTTGCCAAGAGCACGGCATTCCGTATGTCCAACCCGAAGCAAGTGGTCTTTTAGAGCTCTTGCCGCGCTTCCAAAAAATAGCACCGGATTATATTTTTTCGTTTTACTACCGCCACCTTATTTCGACTGCGATATTGGATACGGCAAGCATTGCCGCACTCAATATGCATGGCTCACTGTTGCCAAAGTACCGCGGTCGTGCGCCCGTTAACTGGGCAATCTTGCATGGAGAAACAGAAACGGGGGCAAGCCTGCACATTATGGAAGCCAAACCCGATGCCGGCGATATTGTTGGTCAGGTGGCAGTGCCCATCGGACCTGATGAAGATGCTACTGCCGTATTTGCCAAGGTGAGCAATGCTGCAATTGAGGTGATGCAGGCCGCCCTGCCTGAGCTTTTGCAAGGCCGTGTTCCCAGAACCCCGAATGTACTCGCCAACGGCAGCTATTTTGGCGGCCGCAAGCCCGAGGATGGCCGCATCCAATGGTCTCAGGATGCGCTACAGGTGCACAACCTGATCCGCGCCGTAGCCCCACCCTACCCCGGCGCATTTACCGACTGGCAAGGCACGCAGATGGTCATAGCCAAGTCCAAGCTCAACCCCCTACTACCCAGCTCCATTGATCTTGGCCGGCCTGGCATCCAGGTAGTTGATAATCGAGTATTCGGCATTTGCGGGAATCGCCAGGCGATTGAAATCATGGCATGGCAACCGGCAAGTGCAAACGCAAATTAAGTTGGCATGCATTTAAAAAACGGGTAACTGGGTCGCATTATGAAAAAAGTTCTGATTTTGGGTGTGAATGGATTTATTGGTCACCATCTCTCGAAACGCATTTTAGAAACCACCGACTGGCATGTCTATGGCATGGATATGCAAAACGATCGCCTGGGTGATTTAGTCTCGCATCCCCGCATGCATTTCTTTGAGGGCGACATTACGATCAATCGTGAATGGGTCGAATACCACATTCGCAAATGCGATGTGATCCTGCCGCTCGTAGCCATCGCGACACCAGCTACCTATGTCCAGCAACCCTTGCGTGTATTTGAGCTCGACTTCGAAGCGAATTTACCGATCGTGCGGTCTGCCGTTAAATATAAAAAGCATTTAGTCTTTCCGTCAACCTCGGAAGTCTATGGCATGTGCGAAGACGCCGAATTTGATCCAGCCCAGTCCAATATGGTCTATGGCCCAATCAATAAACCCCGCTGGATTTATGCCTGCTCCAAGCAATTAATGGATCGGGTGATTTGGGGTTACGGTATGGAAGGTCTGCGCTTTACCTTGTTTAGGCCTTTCAACTGGATTGGCCCAGGCCTCGATAGCATCTACACACCCAAAGAAGGCTCATCTCGCGTGGTAACCCAGTTCTTGGGTCACATCGTGCGTGGCGAACCCATTAACTTAGTCGATGGCGGCGAGCAAAAACGCGCCTTCACTTACATCGATGATGGCATTGACGCACTTATGCGCATCATTGCAAATGAAGGCGATATTGCCAACGGCAAAATCTATAACATCGGCAATCCTGCCAACAATCATTCCGTTCGCGATCTCGCCAATCAAATGCTAGCAATTGCTCGTAAGATTCCGGAATACGCCAAGACTGCAGATCAGGTCAAGATTGTCGAGACCACCTCGGGCGCCTACTATGGCGTAGGTTATCAAGATGTGCAAAACCGCGTACCCGCGATTGATAACACCATGAGCGAGCTGGGCTGGAAGCCGTCCACCACCATGGGCGATGCCTTAAAGAATATTTTTGAAGCCTATCGCCATGATGTTGAAAAAGCCCGTCACCTCATGGATCACGAGTAAACAGGCATGGCCAAAATTGCCCTCAAGGTCGATGTCGATACCCTCCGAGGAACCCGTGAAGGAACGCCTAATTTAGGTCGTACTTTCGATCGCCTTGGTATTAAAGCTACCTTTTTGTTTAGCATGGGCCCAGACCATACTGGCTGGGCTTTAAAGCGAGTCTTTCGGCCTGGCTTTCTGAAAAAAGTGAGCAGAACATCGGTGGTGGAGCATTACGGCATCAAGACCTTACTCTATGGGGTATTGCTGCCTGGTCCGGACATTGGACGTGAAGCAGCGAGCGAAATGCAAGCGATTGATCGCGCCGGACATGAGACAGGCATTCATACTTGGGATCACGTCGACTGGCAAGATGGTGTACGCCATCGTGATGCGGCCTGGACCAAAGCCCAAATGCAAAAAAGCGTTGATCGCTTCGTTGACGTCTTTGGGCATAGCCCCTTAACCCATGGCGCTGCTGGCTGGCAAATGAATGAGGCCGCTTTGGAGCAGCTTGATGCCTGGGGCATTCAGTACTCTTCCGACGGTAGGGCTCTGCCGAATCTTATTCCCTACCGCATTGCGTTTGGCCATGGGAAAAGCAAGCATGTGCAATACCCTACTACCTTGCCCACTTTCGATGAGTTAATCGGCGTGGATGGCATGGATGCGCTGGGTGCAGTCCGCCACATTCTGTCATTGACGCAAAGCAATCCCAATGACCAAGTTTTTACCCTGCATGCCGAGCTAGAGGGGCAAAAACTCCTGCCCGCCTTTGAATGCCTGCTGGCTGGCTGGCTTGATCAGGGCCATGACCTAGTTACGATGGGTGAACTACACCAATCTTGGGCGGCTACCAAACAACTCGATAAAATAGCAGCATTGCCGCTGACCTGGGGTGAGATACCCAATCGCAGCGGCGAGCTGATGATTCAGCCTGCAACCTGATTTAAAAAAGGAAAACTCATGTCAATTGCTATCGGCCAACCCATTCCACCGTGCGAAGTGCCGGCAACGTCCCAGCTGACTTTTTCACCATTGGCCGCCCAAGGCAAGAAGTTGGTGCTGTACTTTTATCCCAAGGATATGACCCCGGGCTGCACTGCTGAGTCTGGCGAGTTTCGTGACCGCATCGAGGCATTTACAAAAGCCAATACTTTAGTCATTGGTGTCTCGCGCGATACCCTCAAATCCCATGACAATTTTCGGCAAAAATTAGAGCTTCCGTTTGAGCTAGTTGCCGATACAGAAGAAGTACTCTGCCAACTGTTCGGCGTCATGAAAATGAAAAACATGTATGGCAAACAGGTTCGGGGCGTTGAGCGCAGCACTTTCTTATTCGATGTCAACGGCAAACTCGCTAAAGAATGGCGCGGCATTAAGGTAACGGGCCACGTGGACGAGGTCCTGAAGGCAGCCCAAGCTTTGTAATAAATATGCCTTAATTCTATCTAGGGAATTGCCCTCATAAAAAGCCCCAATCTGGGGCTTTTTTCGTTAAAGGCACTTGCTTTGATTCAAATTTACGGTAAAGTGAAACATATGCAGCGTTGGCGACGAGACAGATTCTCGATCCGTGTTCTACCCCTGCTTGACCTGTTTCCGGCAAGCGTGGTGTGCGCCCCTCTCCACTTTTATCGTAATTGTTGTAATGACCTTAGCCACCGCATTGCCTCGGGTGGTTTTTTATTTAGGAGAGTCTGAATGCCTTTGCCCCCAAGCCCAACCCAAATTGCCGATCAAGTTAAATTGAACCGCAAGGATGCGCCGGACTTAAAGAAGCGGCCTGCGCCCATGAAGGTGGTTGAGGTAGATAGCCTAATCAATGAAATAACGGCGGTCCCGAGCGAAACTGCCGAATGGGCTGAAGATGCACCCGCAGACTTATCTGCAGCTGAAGTAGCACTCGAGCGCATCAAGGCAGATCACCGAGCCAGACAAGGCGATAAAAAAGCACTGCTTGAGCCAAAAGCAAAGCGCATCACCCGTACCGGTCCACCCTCCCTCTTTGTGCTCGATACCAATGTCTTAATGCATGATCCAGCTTCCCTCTTCCGCTTTGCAGAGCATGATCTGTATTTGCCGATGACAACCCTGGAGGAGCTCGATAACCATAAAAAAGGGATGAGTGAGGTCGCGCGCAATGCCCGTACCGTGAGTCGCTCATTAGATCAATTAATCGCAGGGACTAGCGGTACCTTAGATGACGGTATTCCATTGAACAAACTGGGGCATCAGGACGTTTCTGGAAAGCTGTATTTTCAAACCCACCTCACTACCGCTACCCTTCCCGAAGGACTACCCGAGGGTAAGGGAGACAACCTCATCTTGGCGGTTGTGAGTGAACTGCAACAAAAGCATGCGGACAAAGAAGTGGTGTTGGTATCCAAAGACATCAACATGCGCATCAAGGCTAGAGCCCTAGGCCTGCCTGCCGAAGATTACTTTAATGACCAGGTCTTAGAAGACCGTGATTTGATGTACTCCGGGGTCATGACCTTGCCGAGCGATTTTTGGCCCAAGCACGGTAAATCGATGGAGAGCTGGGCCGATAGTAAAAGTGGCACGATGTTCTATCGGGTATCCGGTCCGCTTGTACCCAGCATGCTGGTGAACCAGTTTGTTTACCAAGAGAATCCCGATGGCTCCACTCCTTTTTATGCGCAAGTACGCGAAGTGAATGGAAAGTCTGCACTCTTGCAAACCCTCCGCGATTTTTCACATCAAAAAAATAATGTCTGGAGTGTCACTGCCCGCAATCGTGAGCAGAACTTTGCCATGAATCTGCTCATGAACCCAGAGGTTGATTTTGTTACCTTATTGGGTCAAGCGGGTACCGGCAAAACCCTCTTGGCATTGGCGGCAGGTCTTGAGCAGGTGCTCGATAGCAAGCGCTATAACGAAATTATTATTACGCGCGCGACCGTGCCAGTGGGTGAGGATATTGGCTTTTTACCCGGCACCGAAGAAGAGAAAATGCAGCCGTGGATGGGTGCGTTTGATGACAACCTAGAGGTACTCCAGCGTAATGAAGATGGTGCCGGCGAATGGGGTCGTGCTGCTACCCAGGAATTAATTCGGTCGCGTATTAAAGTCAAAAGCATGAACTTCATGCGCGGTAGAACCTTTGTCAGTAAGTTTGTGATCATCGATGAGGCGCAGAACTTAACACCCAAGCAAATGAAAACCTTGGTGACGCGTGCGGGCCCTGGAACCAAAATTATTTGCCTGGGCAACATTGCACAGATTGACACTCCCTACCTGACAGAGGGATCGTCTGGCCTTACCTACGTAGTCGATCGCTTTAAAGGCTGGCGCCATGGTGGGCACATCACCTTAGCGCGCGGCGAGCGTTCGCGTTTAGCAGACCATGCTGCAGAGGCCCTCTAGCATTGACCAACATGGGGGCGCTGATCTTGCATCAAGACGCGCCTGTGTTAGCGGCCTTGCGCTGCTATTGTCTGGCCTAATCCTTGCCGGATGCAGCTCGCCTGCGCGTAAACCAACACCTCCAAGCAAGATTGCGAAATTCAAAGAAGATACTAGCGTTGGCACAGAAGGGATTTCTATCGCCGCTATGGGTCTAGTGGGAGTGCCCTATCGCTTTGGCGGCAACACCCCTGCAGGCGGTTTTGATTGCAGCGGCCTCATTGTCTATGTCTACAACAACGCTGCGGGTCTAAAGTTGCCACGCACAGTTCAAGAAATGAGCCGTGCCGGCCAAAGCATTCAGAATGAAGCCCCTGCCCCAGGTGATTTGGTGTTTTTCAATACAACTGGAGAACGCTATTCCCATGCCGGAATCTATGTAGGACATGGTCGTTTCGTGCATGCCCCAAGTAAAGGCGGGACGGTACGCTTAGAGAAAATGACGAGCCCCTATTGGGCAGCCCGCTATACCGAAGCCCGCCGAATTGCCAACACAAAACCGTAATTAACTAGGCTTAAGCCGAGTTCGAAACAAGCAAGGTATTCAGAACAGTATTGGTATCAAAATACACTTGCCAGTAATGGTCATTGTGGCAATATGGACGAACCGCTAAGACTGGTCCAGCTGGAGTCGCCTCCAAGATGCTGACCTCTACTGCGGGAGTAGCCAAGACATTGGGGAGCGCAGCAATACGCTGCTTTAATAAAGCAATGGCAGCATCATGGTTTGCTGTATTCGGAAGCTGGCACTTTAAATCTACTCTACGATAAGTTGTATTACTGAAGTTTTGAATGGTTTCGCCCAAGATCTTACTATTGCCGACGATTGTTGACACGTTATCCGGTGTAATAATGGTCGATGAAAAGAGACCAATTTCTTTTATGGTGCCATTTACGCCACCAGCAATAACAAAATCACCTACCTTAAACGGACGCAGCACAATTAAGAAAACGCCCGCCGCAAAATTAGATAGAAGGCCTGCCCAAGCAGCGCCAATCGCAATGCCCGCAGTTGCAAATAAAGCCGCAAAGGTCGTAGTCTGGATGCCGAAGTAACCCAAAATACCAACGACTAATAAGATATTTAAGGTCACGCTGACGATCGAACCAACATAGCGCACAACCGTTGGATCAATATGTTGGCGCTCAAGACCGCCACGAACCATACGCAGGACAATGCCGATTAACCAGCGCCCAATGACCCAGAGCGCAATGGCGCCCAGTATTTTGATACCTACTTCCGTAGCTGTATCAATAATAAGATCTTGAACTTTGGCTAAATCAATTGAGGACATAATCGTCTGCGCACTAAAAGGCTAAATTAAAACGGCTCGTAACCACCTGAAGAGAAGCCAGGCGCGCCCATCGCCAAGTTATCAAACTTCGTATATGGGCCTTGCCAACTCAGCCGAATGGTACCAATTGGGCCATTACGCTGCTTGCCGATAATGATCTCGGCAATGCCTTTGTCAGTCGTGGTGTCGGCGTGATAAACCTCATCCCGATAGATAAACATAATTAAATCAGCATCTTGCTCAATCGCGCCCGATTCCCGCAGGTCGGACATGATGGGGCGCTTATTGGGGCGCTGCTCAAGGCCACGGTTTAGCTGCGACAGCGCAACTACTGGGCACTGCAACTCTTTTGCAAGCGACTTTAGTGAACGTGAGATCTCCGAGATTTCCGTAGCGCGGTTTTCAGAGCTGGATCCACCGCTACCACTCATGAGCTGCAAGTAATCGATTACCACTAAGCCCAGTGTGCCGCCAAAATTACGGGCAATGCGCCGTGCGCGTGCACGCAACTCTAAACTGGAAAGTGATCCCGTCTCGTCAATCAAAATTTGAGTATTGCTTAGGCGTGCAATCGCATCCGTAACACGCGGCCATTCCTCGTCATTGAGTTTGCCAGTACGCATTCTGGATTGATCAACGCGCCCGACCGATCCCAGTAAACGGGATGCCAGTTGTGAGCCCGACATCTCCATGGAGAACACGACCACTGGTAGACCCTCCGCCAGGGCGACGTTCTCGGCGATGTTCAGTGCGAAGGCCGTATTGTGTGTCACAACGTACTCATTGGTAACATAGGTGCGAGAGGGGTGACTTACCGATATGCACTGCGCTTGCGCAACTCGGGATGGCTTAATCGATTGAAACGTTAATCTACGCTGCCGATCCCAGCTGCTTCTCAGTCGAGCTTTTTTCTCAGGCAACGTAAAGGCCTCAAAGCCCGGAGCAAAACTCATGTTCAACACGTATGCCAAGCGACCTTGTTTTTTTTCACCCTTATAGGTGTAGTTGCTTTGTTTAGTTGCAATCGAACAAAACCCACCTAAGGATCGAGCCAAAGCAGTAACGTCATCGGCCAACTGCTTACTGACGGTACAGAAACGAATGGAGCCCCACTTCTCAATCCAGCCATCGGTATCCATCAGACCCTGAAATAAAGCAAGGCGCCCTGACTTATTGGCCTCCAAATACAAGGCAGGAATGCTCTTATCAAAACTTCGAGAGCCCAAAACACCAAGGTCATTGAGGGCTGATCTGAAGTAATTGGTCTTAACAGAAGTTCGCTGCCCATTCACAGCAATTCGTTCTTTTGAAACCAGACGCCAATCGTATGCATCAGCATGGACTAGCTCCATCTCATAACCTGCAAGCGCATTGATGCGCTCAACTAGCTCAGGGGATTTAGTAGAGAACATCACGCTGCTGTGGGACAAGGCTAAGGTACCATCACCCAAAAGCGCGCCTAGCACCCAAGGATGAATCGGCAACTCTTCTGCATGCCCAAAGTCGCCGGACACTGGCTCAATCCATAGGCGATTGCGATAGCGCACGCAAGCAAGCATTTCAATTAAACGTGCCGTGCTAATTACACGAGGCTCTGCCCAATCGCGGTACATCACGCGCCACAGATGTTCATCACAGCATTCCGCTTGACGGCCATCTGAAAACGTCACTTGATAAATTTGTTTTTGACCTTGCGGATATACGCCAGTAACAAATGAACTCAAACCATCAATCGATGCGAGTTTGTCACCAAAGCGCAGCTCACCCATGGACTTCCAGCCATCCGGGGTCTTAATTTTGGCGTCTAAAGGCTGGGCCTTACCCATCGAGGGTCTTCCAGCCACAATGACTAAGTCACCCTTTTGCAAGCCACTAGTTTGTTTATCGAGGTCAATAAAGCCGGTTGCAATACCAGTGATGTCACTGCCACCTTGGCGGTTATAGAGCTCATCAATGCGTGCAACGACTTCGCGCAGTAAGGGTTCGATTTCCAGGTAATCGGCTTTGCGATTACCCTCTTCACCGATTTGCAAAATACGGGACTCTGCTTCATCGAGTAGCGTTCGCACAGAACGACCCTCAGGTACAAAAGCAGAGTTAACAATATTGTCTGAAACTTCGATTAAGCGGCGCAGAATACTGCGATCGCGCACGATCTCGGCATAACCTTTGATGTTGGCAGCACTAGGCGTGCTTTGTGCCAATGAGTTCAGGTAATCAATCCCAACTAAATCACCGCCCTGCTCCGATTTAATGGCTTCATGAACGGTAATGACGTCTGCTGGATGGTTGTCACCAACCAGGCGCTGAATCACTTTGTAAATTAAGGCGTGCTCGGGACGGTAAAAGTCTTTGTCCGATAACGCTGCGCCTAGGCGATCCCAGGCGGTGTTATCCAGCAGCAGTCCGCCAAGCAGGGACTGCTCAGCTTCTACTGAATGGGGGGGAACTTTGAGGGCCTGCACGGCTGCATCCCCGGATCCCGCCATGCCAGGATTTAGCGTAACGGAACGGGGACGTTGATCAGCCATGAGGCGATTCGATTAAAACTTAAGCCTGCTCACCAACAACACGAATGTTGATATCGACTACGACATCGGTGTGCACCGCGACTGCAACGGGATGATCGCCGACCATTTTCAATGGGCCGGTTGGCATGCGTACAGACGCTTTCTCAATCACAAAGCCTTTGGCTTTCATGGCATCTGCGATGTCGTGGTTGGTTACAGAACCAAACAAACGGCCATCAACACCGGCCTTTTGGCCGATTTCCAATACCAAGCCAGCCAACTTTTGACCAATCGCTTGAGCAGCAGCTAATTTTTCAGCAGCTACTTTCTCGAGCTCAGCGCGGCGGGCAGCAAAGTCAGCAATTGCTGCTTCAGTAGCGCGGCGGGCTTTGCGTTGTGGAATTAAGAAATTGCGAGCGTAACCGTCTTTAACGCGAACCACGTCGCCTAGGTTGCCCAGATTGATAACTTTTTCTAAAAGGATAATTTGCATTGAGGGCTCCTAATTATTTCTTGTGTTGATCGGAGAATGGCAATAAAGCCAAATAGCGCGCACGCTTAATTGCGGTATCCAGCTGACGCTGAAATTTCGCTTTCGTACCAGTCAAACGCGCCGGCGTGATCTTGGCATTCTCGCCAATAAAGTCTTTTAATGTATCAACGTCTTTGTAGTCAATCTGCTCAACTCCGCCAACGGTGAAACGGCAATAGCGCTTGCGCTTAAACAATGGGTTTTGCGCGGGCTTCTTTTTGAAATCGGGTTTCTTTCCAAACGCCATGATGATTTC
>JAIXPY010000143.1 GCA_027486025.1 Burkholderiaceae bacterium | reverse complement strand
TACATCAAAACCCAATCCGGCTTAGCTGGAAACGCAACGGCAACCAATATTCAAGGCGTCTTTGCTGCGGGCGACGTACAAGACCACATTTACCGCCAAGCCATTACCAGTGCGGGTACTGGCTGTATGGCTGCCCTGGATGCCCAGCGCTATTTAGAAACCCTGGAGTAACTTCTATCGAGCGTGCTATTTTTTGTCGATGCACGTGTTTAGCGCATAGCAATGGCATGAATGAAATCAATCACCCTTTTTATTATTGTTTGGAGCGTATATGAGTCTTAATCAAGTCAAGCCCGGTAAAAAAATTCCTGAGAATTTCAACGTCATTATTGAAATTCCAATGAACGCAGATCCGATCAAGTACGAAGTTGATAAAGAATCCGGCGCCCTGTTTGTCGATCGCTTTATGGGCACTGCAATGCATTACCCATGTAACTACGGTTATATTCCGCAGACCATTGCGGGTGATGGTGACCCGGTGGATGTTCTTGTTATTACTCCATTTCCCTTGGTTCCCGGTGTTGTCATTAGCTGCCGCGCGATTGGTGTGCTGCAGATGGAAGACGAAGGCGGCGAAGATGCCAAGTTATTGGCCGTGCCTGAAGACCGCATTCTGCCGATTTATTCCAGCTGGCAAAAACCAGAAGACATGAATGCCTTGACCCTCAATCAAATTAAGCACTTTTTTGAGCACTACAAAGACCTCGAAAAAGGCAAGTGGGTGAAGGTTCGCGGTTGGGGCGGCGTTGCCGATGCCCATAAAGAAATTCTCGAAGGTATTGAACGCAACAACAAGGAAAAGGTCTAAGCCTTGACCCCATTTCACATTGCCCTGGCTCAAATCAACCCTGTGGTGGGGGATTTGAGCGGCAATGCGAAGTTAATTGGTGATGCGGCTGCAGTCGCCCACCGCTCTGGTGCAAAGTTACTCATTACCCCAGAGCTAGCCCTCACCGGCTACCCCCCTGAAGATTTATTGCTACGCCCTGCTTTTATTGAGGCGGCGGCAGATTCCCTGGATCAATTGCGTGCCGCCTTGGCTGCGTACCCGGGTTTGGCGGTCGTAGTTGGTCATCCTCAAAAAACGCTACAGGGATTACACAATGCCGCATCGGTGTTGCGGGATGGCCAATGCATTGCCAGCTATGCCAAACACGAGCTTCCGAATAATGAAGTCTTTGACGAAGTGCGTTACTTCACGCCCGGCAGTGCGCCCTGTGTTTTTGACGTTGAGGGCTGCGCCATTGGCGTGATCATTTGCGAAGATGCGTGGCATGCAGGCCCTGCCTCTCAGGCAAAATCGGCTGGCGCCCAGGTACTCATTTCGCTCAATGCATCGCCCTACCATTTGCACAAAGAAAATTTACGCTTAGAGGTGCTGCGTAAGATCATTGGCGCAACCGGCTTACCCTTGATTTATGTAAACGCCGTTGGTGGCCAAGATGAGCTGGTCTTTGATGGCGGCTCTTTTGTACTCGACGCCAATGGCTTGGTGGCCACTGTAATGCCCCAGTTTGAAAGCGGTATTGGTCTCGTTGCGATTGATCAAAACGGAGAGCCTGAACTCGGAGTCATTGCCCCATCGCAAAGCATGGAATCACAAGCGTATGCCGCTCTGGTATTGGGCGTGCGTGATTATGTGCATAAGAATGGATTTCCAGGCGTCATCATTGGTTTATCTGGCGGGGTGGATTCTGCTTTGGTGCTTGCCATCGCAGTCGATGCCTTAGGTGCTGAGCAGGTGCGTGCAGTGATGATGCAATCACCCTATACCGCTGAGATATCGTGGGTTGATGCCCGCGCTTTAGCCAGCAATCTCGGCGTGCAATACGATGAAATTCCGATTGGTGGTGCAGTAGCTGCTCTGGAAGGTGCGCTGGCGAGCCAGTTTGCTGGTCTTGCGCTAGACACCACCGAAGAGAACATTCAAGCGCGTGTGCGTGGCACCCTCTTAATGGCGCTATCGAATAAAACCGGCCGCCTGGTTTTAACTACCGGCAACAAAAGTGAAATGGCTGTCGGCTATTGCACGCTCTATGGTGATATGGCGGGCGGCTTTGCAGTGATTAAAGACATTCCTAAGACCCTAGTCTACAAGCTGTGCGCCTATCGAAATAGCTTAGCGCCGGTTATTCCTGAACGGATCTTAACGCGCGCCCCTTCTGCTGAATTACGCCCCGACCAAACCGATCAAGATAGCCTGCCACCCTATGAACTGCTGGACGCCATCGTCGAGGGGTATATGGAGCAGAACCAGTCGATTACATCCTTAATTGAGCGCGGCTTTGATGAAGCTAGTGTGCGCAAGATAACCCGCCTGATTAAGCTCAATGAATATAAACGACGCCAAGCACCGCCGGGGGTCCGAGTGACTACCCGGGCATTTGGCCGGGATTGGCGTTACCCCATTACCTCTCGGTTTTTAGCCTAGCACCACAAAACGAAGGTGTATTGGTTTGCTTTGACGATAAGGGGGTTTTGGGTATGATTACTGCAACAGGGGAAACGTATGAAATTAATAACATCCATCATTAAGCCGTTCAAACTCGATGAAGTACGTGAAGCGCTAGCTGAAGTCGGCGTAACCGGTCTCACCGTTACTGAAGTTAAGGGCTTCGGTCGTCAAAAAGGCCACACTGAACTCTATCGTGGCGCTGAATACGTCGTCGATTTTTTACCGAAGGTCAAAGTTGAGGTAGTGGTTGCAAGCGATCGCGTTGAAAGCGTGATCGAAGCCATTACCAAAGCGGCGCGTACGGGCAAGATTGGTGATGGCAAGATTTTTGTCAGCCCGATTGAGCAAGCCATCCGTATTCGTACTGGTGAAGCCAACGAGGATGCGGTTTAAGCTATCGCTTCAATCATTACCGAATGAATTACTGCTAGTCGGCTTGAACTAGCAGTATGTTTTTGGCATCGGGCGTGCTTGGTCGCACTCGAAAGCCTTGAAAATAGACTTCAACGGAAGCAAAGCCTGGCGTTAATACTTTAAATGGTGGTTTGCCGTAAAACGAGTGGCCTAAGCCTGCCTCCAAGGCCTTGCTCTGCTCCACCCCACCTCCATCAATTACACAAACCAATTGGGCTGTATTTGCTTTAACAAAAACAAGATTACCTGGCTTGCCTGCAGACGTGGGCTTATAACTTTCCATCGACCCATCTGCTGGCGGGCATCCCGAAGCAGCAGCTACTAGGGGTGGACTTGAGGG
>JAIXPY010000172.1 GCA_027486025.1 Burkholderiaceae bacterium | reverse complement strand
GCCGCAGCCCACGATTAAAACGCGGGGGCGCTGAAATGGGGCTGCTAGAGCATGATGTGACGATGGCATACCTACTATCGTACCGATTTATTTAAAGGAATGAGATTGCCTTACCAAGTGACTCTGAAATCCAGTGGCAAACAGTTTGATGCCAGCCCGGATGAAACTATTTTGCAAGCCGCCCTGCGGCAAGGCATTACCCTGCCCTATGGTTGCAAAAATGGCGCCTGCGGCTCCTGCAAAGGTCAGGTGACCGAGGGTTCTGTAAGTCATGGCAACCACAATGAAGGCGCCCTTACTGCCGCTGAAAAAACGGCTGGCAGTGCCCTGTTTTGCTGTGCCCACGCGCAAAGCGATCTGGTGATTGCGGTGCGTGAGGTGCAGGGTGCTGGCGATCTATCGATTCGGAAAATACCCTGCCGCGTTAATGAAATGGAACGCCCCAGTCCCGATGTTGCGATCCTCAAATTACAACTACCGGCTGCGGAGCGCTTTCAGTTTTTGGCTGGCCAATACCTTGAATTTTTACTCAAGGACGGGCAGCGGCGCGCCTACTCGATTGCCTCTGCGCCAGAGGCTGAAGGACCCCTCGAGTTACATATTCGCCATACCCCTGGCGGCCTATTTACCGATTTTGTTTTTGGGGTGCCCGATAAACCTGCGCTCAAATTAAAAGACATCTTGCGCTTTGAGGGGCCGATGGGTAGCTTCTTTTTGCGCGAGGACAGCAGCAGGCCTATTATTTTTGTCGCGGCAGGAACTGGCTTTGCTCCGATCAAATCGATCATCGAGCACATGCAAGCCAAAAAAATAGAGCGTCCGATGACCCTGTATTGGGGCGGCCGCCGACCGAGCGACCTTTATTTAGATGCCCTTTGTCGCAGCTGGGCAGATAGCATGCCCCACTTTAAGTACGTTCCGGTTGTTTCCCATGCACTACCAGAAGACCAGTGGACTGGCCGAGACGGCTTTGTTCACCAAGCCGCCATGGCCGATTTTCCTGACATGCGCAGCGTAGAAGTCTATGCCTGCGGCGCGCCCGTGGTGGTCAACGCAGCACGTGCTGAGTTTGTCGCGGTATGCCAATTGCCCAGCGATGGCTTCTTTGCCGATTCATTTACTACTGCTGCCGATTTACTTCCTGCAAGTGCCTAATTCTAAAAACCCCTGCAGCAATCCTTGCCTTTTTGTATGATGTAGCCATGAATAAGCCGCACGACATCCCCTCTACTCCACTGAGCTCAACTGCGGTTGACAGTCACTCCGTAATGTTCATCACCCAGCGCCCCGAGCTCGTGATGACCGAAGGCCTGGGCTCCTGGTTGGTGGATCACAATGGCAAACGCTATCTCGACTTTTTGCAAGGCTGGGCTGTCAATTGCCTGGGCCATAGCAACCCCGGGATGATCGCCGCGATGAATGCCCAAGCGCGTAAATTAATTAATCCAAGTCCTGCCTTTTATAACGAGCCAATGATTCGCTTATCGAATCTACTCACGGAACAGAGCTGCTTTAATCGCGTCTTTTTCGCCAATAGTGGTGCCGAGGCCAATGAGGGCGCAATCAAGTTGGCCCGTAAATGGGGACAACTCCACAAGTCTGGCGCGCACGAAATCATTACCTTTGAGCATTCCTTTCATGGCAGAACCTTAGCCACCATGAGCGCTTCTGGTAAGCCAGGCTGGGACACCATGTTTGCACCACAGGTTCCTGGCTTTTTAAAAGCAGAGCTGAATGACCTCGAGTCCGTCAAAAAATTAATTGGTCCTAAAACCGTAGCAGTGATGGTCGAGCCAGTGCAGGGTGAAGGTGGTGTGATACCCACTACGACTGAGTTTATGGAAGGTTTGCGCGCATTGACACAAGAGCACAAGGTGCTCCTCATCGTCGATGAGGTCCAAGCAGGCTGTGGGCGCACCGGCAAACTATTTGCCTACCAGCACTACAACATCAAACCCGACATCATGACCTTAGGCAAAGGCATTGGTGGTGGCGTTCCTTTGGCCGCTTTGCTGGCGACCGAGGAAGTCTCGTGTTTTGTTCCGGGCGATCAAGGTGGTACGTACAACGGCAATGCACTGATGACTGCGGTTGGCATCAGTGTGATCGAGCAACTATTGGCCCCAGGCTTTTTAGATGAGGTAGTTCGTAAGGGTGAGTTACTGAGGCGTGAGCTACAAACCCTTGCAACCGAATTTAATCTCGAAGGTGAACGCGGCAAAGGCTTATTGCGGGCCCTGATGCTGGGCAAGGATATTGGACCCAAGCTAGTTGAGATGGCCCGCGATCAGGGTCCTGAAGGCTTGCTGATCAATTCCCCAAGACCCAATTTACTGCGCTTTATGCCATCGCTGGCGGTAACGGATGCTGAAATTGCGCAGATGTGCGGTATGCTGCGCGACCTCTTACAAGAGGTCCATTAAAAAACTCAGTTCGTTAAGTTTTTTGGCAGGGAGAATGTAACGTCTTCCACCACCCCTGGCAATGAACGGATTTGCCGCGGACCAAATTCCTGAATGCGCGCAACAATCGACTGCGCCAGGCTCTCTGGTGCGGACGCGCCTGCAGTTAAGCCGATCCGTTTTTTTCCTTCAAACCATTTTTCTTCCAGCTGCTCGGGTGCATCGACCATGTAGGAAGGTACGCCCAACTTTTCCGATAATTCCCGCAAGCGATTGGAGTTCGAGCTTGCCTTGCTTCCCACCACAATAACAAGATCAACTTGCGGCGCCATGAATTTAACGGCGTCTTGGCGATTTTGCGTCGCATAACAAATATCTTGTTTGCGTGGCTTTGTAATGTGGGGAAACTTGATGGTTAAGGCGTCAACGATTTCTTTTGTTTCATCAACCGATAAGGTGGTTTGGGTAACAAAGGCCACCTTTTCATTAGCGGGCAAATTGAGCTTGGCTACGTCTTCCAAATCCTCTACCAAGATAATGCCTTCGCCTACTTGGCCCATCGTGCCCTCTACCTCAGGATGGCCTGCATGACCAATCATCAAGACGGTAAAACCTTCTTTACACATCTTAACCACTTCCAAATGCACCTTGGTTACGAGTGGGCATGTGGCGTCATACACCTGCAAGCCACGGGCTTCAGCATCGCGCCTGACTTCTTGCGAAACGCCATGGGCACTAAACACCACAATCCCGCCACGTGGCACTTCTTCCAACTCTTCCACAAATACCGCACCCTTAGTGCGCAACTCATCCACCACGTACTTGTTGTGCACAATCTCATGGCGCACATAAATGGGCTTACCAAAGCGGCTCAAGGCCTCGTTCACAATATTGATCGCACGATCAACGCCAGCGCAAAATCCCCGGGGTTGGGCAAGCAAAATTTCGGATTGATCAGTTTGGCTCATAGTGGTCTAGAGAATGGCTACGATTTCTGCTTCAAACGTGATGGGCTTGCCTGCCAAAGGATGGTTGAAATCAAACCATGCCCCTTCATCGGTCATCGATTGCAAGACGCCGGCGTATTGAGCGCCGCTTGGCGCATTGAACTCAATCACATCACCGGGAGAAAAGCTCGGGGCTTCATCGGTGTTTTCTTTCAAGGTCTCCATCGTGACCCACTGTACTAATTCTGGCTTGTGTAATCCAAAGCCCTCCTCGGGAGGAATCACCACCGTCCTGCGCTCGCCGGTAGTCATACCCAATAGCGCCTTTTCAAAACAGGGGGCAAATTGACCAGTACCAAACATCACCGTCGCCGGGTTGTCTTCAAAGGTGTTGATGTAATCCTCCCCACCAGGCAAAACCAAGCGGTAGTTGAGAGTCAAATAGGAGTCAGATTGAACGGTCGGCATAGTCATCGGAATATTGTAGCTAGGACAACGGGCGGAGTACATTCTCCAATTTCCGAATGGCCAAAGGGTCAGCAACCGCGCGAGAAACTCCGCCTTGCCGGCCCTGAGGCGCTCTCAGACGCCGAATTGCTGGCGATCTTCCTGCGGGTCGGCGTTAAAGGGAAAACCGCTGTAACCCTTGCTCAAGACCTTTTGGGCACGTTTGGCAGCCTTCCTCGGTTGCTCAACTCAAGCGCCGAGGAAATTACCCGTTGCTATGGCATGGGAATATCCAAATGGGCACAAATTCAAGCAGCTTATGAGCTAGTCAAGCGCAGTTTGGAGCATGAACTCACGCACGACTCTGTTTTGGGTTCACCAGCTCAAATGCGGGAGCTGATTCAGGCCAAAATCGGACAGCTATCCCATGAAGTCTTTCTCTGCCTTCATTTGGACTCAAAAAACCGTTTAATTGAGTGCCAGGAGCTGTTTCGAGGTTCCGTGGCACAGACCGCCATCTACCCCCGCGAAATCGTCAAAGAGGCCTTAATCCGCAACTCCAGCGCCCTGATCGTAGCCCACAACCATCCTAGCGGTGACCCCTATCCGAGCAAAAAGGACATTGAATTAACCCGCACCCTCCAGCAAGCATTGCAATGGGTTGCAATTGGCCTTTTAGACCATTGCATCGTTAGTCAGAGCAGTTTCTTCTCTTTTGTGGAGGCTGGCATTATGGATATTGATCCAAATTAGTAGTAAACACTAACTTATCTATTAAATTACAAGGAATAATCCGCTTGTATTTGGTAATCTACAAAAGGGCTGGCTCATTTAGCCATTCGCCTGCTACAATCTTCTTTTTTCGCAATTAAGGAGTCGTGTCATGGCAAAAGTTTGCCAAGTCACTGGGAAAAAGCCGATGGTTGG
>JAIXPY010000103.1 GCA_027486025.1 Burkholderiaceae bacterium | reverse complement strand
GGTGGATTGAAATTAGCCGGTAAACATGTATAATACGAGCAAGGACTGGGGATTCTCGGTCGACATTAAGCTCCGGTTTTCCGGGGCTTTTTGTTTTTTAGATTAGGGAAATCTCTTTAGGCCCCATCCCTCAACTTTGCCACCTCTTTTTAATAGCTTATGTTTAAGCACCTCAACTGCCCTATTAGATTGTGTTCGCTTCAAGATAGAAACACCCACTGGCCTAGCCACCAAGTCTGCAATTTGAAGTCCGACAGAATTCGACTTTTTGTCAGCAAAGATGATTTCGAAATTCAGCTTTTCTCGACTATAGTTTTCGCCATCACAAATACGTCTGAACTCTAGCTCCAACTCATTGTCTTCAGCATTTCCCCGTTTCTCAACAATGATATGAAGAGACGGATTAACAATCGGTCTTGATGGATCAGTATCCACCCATTCGCCTTCCTGAATCAAAAATGCTTTAACTCTCTCTAGACCAAATTCCAAGCCTAAATGGTATGGGTTTGCCGGGTTGACATACTGTTTCTTATGCCCATCTTTGTTGATAACGACACAAACCAAATGAAATGGAAGATCTTTAATAATGTCAGTCAGCTCATCTAAAAAAGATTGCTTTAAGACAGGATTCTTTAGGAATGAAAAACTTCCACTATCTCTTCTAATTTCACGCTCATGCAGAATAATTTGGTCATGGCCAAAATGCTTAAATTTGAATTGCTGGATAGCAGGAGTTACTGTAGAAACGTAGTCGGCTTTTTTCACAATCAAAAAAGCCAAGACAAATAGCGGGTATTCAGGATCAATATTACCCATCGACGGAGAACCACTTTCGTCAACAAATACCAAATACTCACTCAAGCGTGTAGCCATCTAAATAACCCTACTTAAATGGGCATTTTAGGTTACTTGAATGATTTAATAAACCCCTGGAAATGCCGAGAAAGTAGTTTTGATAAAAAATTCTTATGGTTCACCTAATTGCTTAAGTAAGGCTCTTAATTTTTATTACTGAGACTTTTGCCTATCCTAAAAACAAAGAAAAGAGTGGTTATTTGCAAATATCTACGCCCCACTCCACCACGGGAAGATATCTAGAGTTAGAGCAAATGACAATTGAGTTAGAGCCTCTTGTAAGGGCAACATATAAATTCTGTGAATCCATCTTCTCGGGATGAAGAATAACAACAGTATCTGCCTCAAGGCCTTTAAGCAAAAGAGTGCTCCCAACAGACCGTCGATTAATATTTCTACCGACATTTCTATTCAGATCTCTGTAATGAACTACTGCTTGATATAAATTTACGTCACCTTGATCCGCCAGCTGCAAAGAATCAATTGCCGTTCTAAATATATCGGGCCTATAAACCCTGCATCCCTTTGTTTCCGAAAGAGCCTCCAAAAGCACAGAAGCTTGATATAAACTGGGCTCCTTTAAAAACTTTAATGCTGCACTTTCCGCATCGGAAGCCTCTATACGTGCGGTGCCATTTTTTAGTGAGGAAACTCGCCTTAAAAAGTTTTCCGGAGCAATATTTGTAACGAATGAAGAACAAAATACGGCAATTTCGGAGAGCGCATCCCCGCCTAAAGGATCAAAGTTTTTGCTAAATTTGATTAAATCTTTAAATTCTGCTGACTCAACTGTTGTGGCGCCTGGCGTTTGACTTGCTATTGTTTGTTGATTCGCTGGGCTGGTGCTTTCCCCAATAACAAGAATACGTCCGCCATCCACAACAGGCCCCAGGCTGGCAGCCTCAAGCCGCTCGGAATATACGTCCGAAGAGCTTAGGTCAACCCATTTAATTTGTTTTGGGCAATTAGACAGATCAATTTTTCTGCCTGACATCAAATCTGATCTGATCGAAATCAACCACTCGCCCAGCTCATTTGCGCCAGCATTAATCCATCGCCATGGAGTTTGAAGTTCAGAAATGATAGGAAATTTTTCTATTGCCTTATTCCAATTTATTAACTTGTTATTTCGAAAATTAAAAATTGCTTGCAAAGGGTCGCCAACAATGCAGGTTTCAATTATTTCAGAGATTCTCAATACCATTAAGTGCTGACTCTCTTGACAGTCTTGATATTCATCAACAAGCAATTTGGAGTATGTTGAAAGTATTAAATCATTCAATACCCCGGAGCTAAGAATAGTTAAAGCTCCATCTCTAATGGTTTCATAATCACTATTAGGATTGCGTATCTCCAAAATATCCTTAGGACATAAACTGGACATAGGAAACATTGACACAAGGCGCATTGCCCACCCATCTATTGTTGAGATCTTATAGATAGATTTTGGTATGCCTTTTAAATTTAACCTATTTTTTAACGCCGCTACTCCAGCATTTGTATGTGTAAGTATTAATACCGGCTTTGTTAGCCCTGGATTTGCAGCAAGAGAGTCAACAATAAGTTGAGTTTTCCCGCATCCAGCTGGAGCAACAACAGAGCCAGATTTTGATGCAATTAAGTCAATTTCAGGCTTTGTCATGAGCCTCAAAAAACAATTTTTCAATTACATCAACAAATCCTGGATCAGAAATTTCTAGCCTTGGAAAAATTACATCTTTAGCAATAATCTCCATGCGTCCAATAGTTTTAAACCAACCGCGTTTTTTCATTTTTGAAGATTTTGCCAAAATTAATCTTAATTCTTCGCTATATTCGCCACTATTTTCAGCCGTAATTTTTTCAATACTCTCAAGTGAAAATTTACGATCTGAATTTTCTAGCAATGAATTATTCACCAAAGTTCGATCTGTAAATTGAATTGCATACTTGATTAACAAATCAACTCCATCATCTGTAAGACTAAGAAATAGTTCATCTTCAATAGCTCTATCATCCCTCCAGCCAACCAGAATTCCTCCGGCCTTTTGAAATTCTTGCAATATCTCACCCGATATTTCAAGATCTCCATCCAAGAATGCTATGGTCTTGTATCCCAAGGTGAGATATACCATTGCTTTCTTCAAGCATTCATCTGGGCTTCCGCCTTTTGCATCAACATAAGAAACGCCTCTTGCACTCAATGAAAGCTTCCCACTCTCAGAGCGACGTTCATCCATTCCCCTAATAAAGCCCACCTCTGACGCACCTTCACAGACAATCACAGTCGACGCCAAAAAGGATTCAGGATAGACGCGAATAGCGCCCTGCATCTGATTGGATATACCAATAGGCGTTAATACATGTTCATCGGAGCTGCGGCGAACCACGTAAAGTTGATCTCCACTGAGCTCACGAAGCGCAACTGGCGAATGAGTAGTTAAAAATACCTGTGATACAGGGTCTTGAGATTTGGAGCCCAGTGCGTTTAATAATCGCGTTAATCGATGCGGCTCCAGTCCATGCTCAACCTCATCTACCAGTATTATTTTGGTCTTATTGATTGAATTTTGATTAAGCCCAGCAATTAGCAATCGACTGGAACCAGTTCCAAGATTGCGTAATGGCACCCCATTGTTATCATGCAAAGATATTGCCCCATTTGTAAATGAGACAGATCTCACATCAAGCATAGCCTTTGCTGCATCACCAATCTCAACCCCCAACTCATTTGCAGCTTTAATAACCAAAGCAAGGGTAGAGGAAAGTTGCTCATCCGTATAAGCGCCAAAAGTATTTCTCGCCTCTCTAGCAACTTGTGCCAATAATTCGCCTGCTTCAATTTTTTGATCAGAAAGTCTATTTAAAACAGATCCTTTAGACCAAGAAAAATTTGAGTTTTCGTAGCTACCTAATCTCATTGGCGCTATAGCAACCCTATCCTTCCAAGCAATATTCTTAGTCAACCCTTGCGAGGTGGCGCGGCCCGACACAAGACTCCACTCTGGCTCCAAATCATCGTTAATAGTCAAATTGAGGTTAAGCACGGTTTCCAACCCTCTTTTTGGCTCCTCTAATACTTCACCAGTTTCAGAATTAAAGGCCTGGAAATAGATGCCATAGGCCTCAATACTCTTTAGAGAATCCTCCAGGTCACCCAAGGTAAGAGTTATTGAAATTGCACATCCAATATCCAGAGAGTGAAAATCAGCATCACTTATAGATATTGACCTTCTTGCCCCCAAGCAAAGATCTATTGCATCAAGAATCGTTGACTTACCAATATCGCCAGGACCAATCAAGCAATTAACTCCCGGTAACGGAAGCCAGGTTAATGATTTAATAGACCTAAAATTTTTTATCTCAATTTTTCTAATTTTGGCCATCGCCATATCCTTTAGAAATTAGCTTTTAGCATGGAAAACCTAATCTATGGCCATTATCAGCGGATTAGATTATTTTATAAATCCTTAATACATACCCATCTTTTTCGAGCTTAATTTAGTGCGCTTACTTTTTACCTCTCCAAACCCCTTCTACCAAGATTTTCAAGACCGACTACCGCTATTGATCAACAGGGCTACAGCTTCTAACCGTTACTTAAGTAACGCTCAAAAGCTCGAAATCCGGTCCTCAGATTCGAACTTTGCACCAAAAAGCAATCGCACAGTCAATCGCACACTGATTTTGATCGCCCGATAAGCTAATATCTATATAAGGAAACGAAGAGCTACGACTTCTTTTAATCCGTTGGTCGCGAGTTCGAATCTCGCCCGACCCACCAAGCATTACTGGTACGTACCGGACACATGCTTTACGTCCGGTACCGACCACATGGTTTACACATCTACCAATCACATCCCCACTACTTTGGGACCAAATGGATTGTCTAAGGCTTGTACCTTATTCGAT
>JAIXPY010000016.1 GCA_027486025.1 Burkholderiaceae bacterium | reverse complement strand
TTATTCGATGATGTGATTGAAAGCCTGCAATTTTTTGATCCCCTCACGGGCCGCATCAAACAAAAAATTCCGCGCTTTACGGTTTACCCCAGCTCGCATTACGTCACGCCTCGGGAAACCGTACTGAATGCAATCGAGACCATCAAAACTGAATTGCGCGATCGCCTGGCTGAGTTTGTGAAGGATGGCAAGCTAGTAGAGGCCCAGCGCCTAGAGCAGCGCACGCGCTTTGATCTCGAGATGCTCAATGAGTTAGGGTTTTGCAAAGGGATTGAGAATTACTCGCGCCATTTGTCGGGCGCCAAACCAGGCGAGTCGCCTCCAACCTTGGTTGACTATCTACCCCAAGATGCCTTGATGTTCTTGGACGAGAGTCACGTCATGATTGGGCAGTTAAACGCCATGTACAACGGTGATCGTTCGCGTAAGCAAACCTTGGTGGACTTTGGCTTTCGTTTGCCGTCAGCACTCGATAACCGGCCGCTAAAGTTTCCGGAGTTTGAAACCAAAATGCGCCAAGCGGTTTTTGTGTCGGCTACGCCGGCTGACTATGAGGCTAGCAAAACAGGGCAGGTGGTTGAGCAAGTAGCTAGGCCAACGGGCCTCGTGGATCCGCAGATTGAGGTATTGCCCGCAAGTTCGCAAGTGGATGATTTGCTCAATCAAATTCACGAGCGCGTGAAGGTGGGGGAGCGCGTCTTGGTCACCGTACTAACCAAACGGATGGCTGAGCAGCTCACCGACTTTTTATCTGACAACGGAGTCAAGGTACGCTACGTGCACTCCGATATTGATACGGTGGAGCGCGTTGAAATTATTCGAGACTTACGCCTGGGCGCGTTTGATGTTCTCGTTGGGATTAATTTGCTGCGAGAGGGCTTGGATATTCCTGAGGTATCGCTGGTGGCTATTTTGGATGCGGACAAGGAGGGCTTTTTACGCTCGGAACGTAGTCTGATTCAAACCATCGGCAGGGCTGCGCGCAATATGAATGGCAAAGCCATCTTGTATGCCGACCGGATTACTGATTCGATGCGCCGCGCGATGGATGAGACCGAGCGTCGCCGCACCAAGCAGATTGCCTTTAATAAGGAACATGGCATTGAGCCACGCGGGGTAAGTAAGCGCATTAAAGACATCATTGATGGGGTTTACGACGTCAAAGAGAAGCGCTCTGAGTTTGTGGCTGCAGAAGAGCAGGCCCACTATGCTGGGATGAGTGAGCGGGCGCTCTCAGCAGAAATCAAGCGTCTAGAGAAGCAAATGAACGCAGAAGCCAAGAATCTCGAGTTTGAAAAGGCAGCTGCGACCCGCGATCGCCTCAGTAAAGTCAAGGAAATGGCCTTTGGAGCCTTATCCCAGGATGCCCTATAGCCAAAATGGGTAGTACCCGAGCAAATTAGTAGGGTATCTGTTATTCTTGACTATAACGGTTGGGTATTACCCGCCCGACTGTGCGCTGTCCATAACAATCCATTATCAAGGTGCCATATGAGACTTACAACAAAAGGTCGTTTTGCAGTAACCGCCATGATTGATTTGGCGCTAAGGGAGGCCCATGGCCCCGTAACCCTAGCCGGAATTAGCCAAAGGCAACACATTTCACTCTCTTACCTTGAGCAACTGTTCGGTAAGTTACGTCGCTTCAACATTGTTGAGAGCACTCGCGGCCCTGGCGGCGGCTATACCTTAGCGCGCAAGCCCGAAGAGGTTAGTGTGGCCGATATTATTGTTGCGGTAGATGAGCCCTTGGATGCAACCCAGTGTGGCGGTAAGGGCAATTGCCACGGTGACGATGAGGAACACGGCCGCTGCATGACGCACGATTTGTGGGCCAACCTCAATACCCGCATGGTGGAATACCTTGCATCGGTTTCCTTGCGTGATTTAGTGGCGCAACAAGCGGACCGGGGTCATGTTGTGCACGATTTGCGTGAGCGCAAAGTCAAAGTAGAGCCAATCAAGGTCATGAAAGCAGCGCCTGCGCCGCTCGCTAAAAAAGAGTCTGGCATTGCTGCTAAGCCACTACTCGTGAATTCCGTCTTTAACCTTGCTCGGCAAAGTTAAGTTTTAATACTGCATCGTTTACCACTGAAGATTTATTTATGAACGCACCTGAAACCAAAGCAATTCAGCCCATATCGCTGTTTAGCCCAAAGCATTTTCCAGTCTATATGGACTACTCTTCCACCACGCCGATCGACCCTCGAGTGGTCGACAAGATGATTCCTTACTTGCGCGAGCAGTTCGGCAATGCAGCCTCGCGGAGCCATGCCTTTGGCTGGGCTGCAGAAGAGGCTGTTGAAGAGGCGCGCAATGAGGTGGCGAAGTTGGTGCATGCCGATCCCCGCGAGATTGTCTGGACCAGTGGCGCAACCGAAAGCATTAATTTGGCGGTCAAGGGCGCGGCGCACTTTTATCAAGAAAAGGGCAAGCACCTCATCACCATCAAAACCGAGCACAAAGCAACCTTGGATACCTGCCGTGAACTCGAGCGGGAAGGGTTTGAAGTAACGTACCTTGACGTATTGCCCAATGGCCTGATTGATTTTGACGTCTTGCAGGCAGCCATTCGTCCCGATACGATTTTAGTTTCGGTGATGTACGTGAATAATGAGATTGGTGTGATTCAGGACATTCCCCGTATTGGTGAACTTACTCGCTCAAAAGGCATCATCCTGCATGTTGATGCAGCGCAAGCGACGGGCAAGATTGAAATTGACTTGGAAAAAATCAAAGTGGATTTGATGAGTTTTTCTGCACACAAATCCTATGGACCGAAAGGGATCGGCGCTTTATTCGTGCGTCGCAAGCCCCGTATTCGGATTGAAGCACAAATTCATGGCGGCGGTCATGAGCGGGGGATGCGCTCGGGAACATTGCCAGTGCATCAAATTGTCGGCATGGGTGAGGCGTTTAAATTTGCCCGCCTCGATATGATTGAAGAAAATAAGCGCATTCGTGCCTTGCGCGATCGCCTCTTAAGTGGCCTGCAGGATATCGAAGAGGTCTATGTCAATGGTGATATGGATCAACGTGTGGCACACAACCTCAACATTAGTTTTAATTACGTTGAAGGCGAATCGATGTTGATGGCTTTGAAAGACATTGCCATTTCATCGGGGTCGGCGTGCACCTCTGCATCCTTGGAGCCATCCTATGTATTGCGTGCCCTCGGTCGCAATGATGAGCTGGCACATAGCTCCATTCGCTTTACCATTGGCCGCTTTACTACCGAAGAGGAAGTTGACTTTACGGTGCAATTGGTTAAAGAAAAGATCGCCAAGCTTCGCGAATTATCTCCTTTATGGGAGATGTTCAAAGACGGCATTGATTTAAGTACGATTCAGTGGGCTGCCCACTAAACAGATTAAGACAGTAGGAGAAAGAACCATGGCATATAGCGATAAAGTAATTGATCATTATGAAAACCCCCGTAATGTGGGTTCGTTTGCAAAGACCGACGATAACGTTGGTACCGGCATGGTGGGCGCGCCCGCCTGCGGCGATGTCATGAAATTGCAAATTCGGGTGAATGAGCAGGGCATTATTGAGGATGCGAAGTTCAAAACCTACGGATGCGGATCGGCGATTGCATCTTCCTCGCTCGTGACCGAGTGGGTTAAGGGAAAAACACTGGACCAGGCTTTGGAGATTAAAAACTCGTTGATAGCCGAAGAGTTGGCTTTGCCACCGGTCAAAATCCACTGCTCTATCTTGGCAGAAGATGCCATTAAGGCGGCGGTTCAAGATTACAAAGAAAAGCACCCCGGCAATTAAGTTGATCTGCACTTAGGAATACCTTATGGCAATTACACTCACTCAAAAAGCAGCTGCGCACGTTAATCGCAACCTGCAGAAGCGTGGCAAAGGCTGCGGCTTGCGTCTCGGCGTTCGTACGACCGGCTGTTCTGGCCTAGCCTATCAGTTGGAGTATGTGGACGATGCCGCTCCCGAAGATCAGATGTTTGAATCCAATGGCATTAAGATTTTTGTAGACCCCAAAAGCTTGGCTTACCTTGATGGCACCGAACTCGACTTTGTGCGCGAAGGCCTGAATGAGGGCTTTAAGTTCCAGAATCCAAATATGAAGGACGAGTGTGGTTGTGGCGAATCATTCCGCGTCTGAGAATTACTTTGATTTCTTTGGTTTAAGCCCGCAATTCAGTTTGGATCTAGCGCAGCTCGATCATGCCTACCTCGCAATCCAAAAAGAGGTTCACCCCGACCGCCATACCCAAGGTAGTGACAGTGAGCAGCGGATTGCAATGCAAATGGCTACCTTAGCCAATACAGCGCACCAAACCTTAAAACACCCGATTCAGCGCGGCTTGTATCTGTGCAAACTGCATGGCGTTGAGGCGAACTTAGAAACCAATACCGCCATGCCAACGGCATTTTTATTACAGCAAATGGCGTGGCGCGACAGCCTGGAGGAAAGCGCGGATGATTTTGCTGCGCTCGATGCATTGACTGCGGAAGTAGACTCTGCATATAAGGCTGCTTTAGTTGAATTGGCAGAGGCAATGGACCGGACGCATAATTACCAGCGAGCGGCTGAATTGCTGCGCGGCCTTTTGTTTATCGATAAATTTGCTACTGAATTAGATGACGCCATTGCGGCACTTGCTTGAGTTAATGATCAATGGCTTTATTACAAATTTCTGAACCCGGTATGTCACTTGCGCCCCATCAGCGGCGCATTGCGATTGGCATCGATCTGGGCACCACCAACTCCTTGGTTGCGGTGGTACGCGATGCCCTGCCAAAGGTCTTGGCCGATGAGCAAGGGCGTGAATTACTTCCATCGGTTGTCCGCTATTTGCCGGATGGCAGAACCCAGGCTGGATTTGAGGCGCTTGAGAGCGTTGTTAGTGATCCCAAAAATACGATTGTGTCAGTCAAGCGCTTTATGGGCCGAGGCCTTGGTGATGTAGATCATTTGGAAAATGCCCCATACGACTTTGTGGATCAGCCCGGTATGCTCAAGTTGCGTACCGTTGCGGGCGACAAAAGCCCCATCGAAGTGTCTGCTGAAATCTTGGCGCGCCTGCGGCAGTTAGCGGAAGATTCGTTGAACGATGACATTGTTGGTGCTGTGATTACAGTCCCAGCCTACTTTGACGATGCGCAGCGGCAGGCCACAAAAGATGCCGCCAAATTAGCAGGAGTCGAGGTTCTGCGCTTGCTCAATGAGCCGACTGCAGCAGCCATTGCCTATGGACTCGATAACGCATCCGAAGGCCTTTATGCGGTTTATGACTTAGGCGGCGGTACCTTTGATATCTCGATTCTGCGGATGAGCAAAGGCGTCTTCGAAGTCTTATCTACCGGTGGTGATTCAGCATTGGGCGGCGATGACTTTGATCATCGCCTTTACTGTTGGGTGATCGAACAGGCCAAGTTAGCTCCTATTTCGATACAAGACCACCGCGCTTTGCTGATGGCTTGTAAAGTAGCCAAAGAACAGCTAAGCCATAATCCGTTGGCGCGAGTACATCAGACACTGAGTGACGGTACCGTAGTAAATGTCGGGATCAGTCAGGCGCAATTTTTTGAGATGACGCAAAACTTGGTCGCCAAAACATTGGCGGCAGTGCGTAAGGCATTGCGTGATTCCGGGCTCAAGGCAGAAGAAATCAAAGGCGTGGTTATGGTGGGCGGCGCAACCCGCATGCCGCATGTTCAGCGTGCGGTGGGTGAGCTTTTTGGTACGGCGCCATTAAATAACCTGAACCCCGATCAAGTGGTTGCCATGGGTGCTGCAATGCAGGCCGACTTACTTGCCGGGAACCAAGGCAAGAATGAAGAATGGTTGTTGCTCGATGTGATTCCGCTCTCCCTTGGTATTGAGACTATGGGCGGGTTAGTAGAAAAGATTATTCCGCGCAACACACCCATACCCGTTGCTCGGGCACAAGAGTTCACCACCTTCAAAGATGGCCAAACCGCGTTGGCCTTGCATGTGGTTCAAGGCGAACGCGAAACATCGGCCGATTGCCGTTCACTCGGCCAGTTTGAGCTCCGCGGTATACCGCCAATGGTGGCTGGAGCAGCGCGCATTCGGGTAACCTTTCAGGTCGACGCTGATGGCCTGTTATCGGTGCGGGCAACCGAGCAGGGCTCGGGCGTTGAGGCCTCGATCGATATCAAACCATCCTATGGTTTAAGTGATGCAGATATTACGCGGATGCTCCAAGATGGCTTTGCATCTGCCCAGGTTGATTTAAAAGCAAGAGCTCTGCGTGAAGAGCAGGTATCAGCCCAGCGCTTACTGGATGCAGTGCGCGCTGCAGTAACTAGCGATGGATATTTATTAAATGATGCCGAGCGTACTGCGGTGGACCAGGCCATGACAACATTGCAAGGCATTCTGTCCTCAGAAGAAGATAGCGATGTATTACGACGCGCCGTTGATCATGCTGCTAAAGCAACCGATGATTTTGCACAAAAGCGTATGAATGCGAGTATTCAAAAAGCCTTAACCGGCAAAAGCGTTTCTGAAATTTAATTAAACGATTGAGATCAAGTAATGACCCAAATTGTGATTTTGCCGCACACTGAATATTGCCCCGATGGTGCGGTACTCGAGGTTTCCCCCGGTACCAGCATTTGCGAGGCCTTACTAGAAAACGACATCCCGATTGAGCATGCATGCGACATGGTATGTGCCTGCACTACCTGCCATGTGATCGTACGTGAAGGCTTTAATAGCCTCAATGAGCCTGATGAAAACGAGGAAGATTTGCTGGATCGGGCGTGGGGTTTAAATCCCTTATCACGCCTGTCGTGTCAGGCCATTATTGCGAAAGATGACCTCGTGGTGGAGATACCAAAATACTCGATTAATCACGCCAAAGAAAATCATTAATTGCGCGCGGACTCAATATCCCGGCGCTTTATGAAAGTGCGCTTAAGAATTGGGCCTTAATAGCGGTAGTAATGCTTTGCCTTCCATGCCGCTTACGCTCGAGCAAGCCCACTTTTCTATAAATAGTTTTTCCTGGCAAGGCATGAATGCGCAGGCGCTGATCATGCTTCCAATCCACGTTGGCTAATTGCGGGATGATGGAATAGCCAAGACCCTGTCTAACCAGCTCAATAATGGCCTCAACCGAGTTAATTTCCATACCTTCGTTCATTGCGAGTTTATTCACTTTGATGGTTTGATCAACCAAGTGACCCGTCCATGTTTTTCGCTCAAAGCGAATAAAGGGTAAGTTCTTTGGGATGATTTCATCGCTTGCGGTTGATCGACTGCGTTTTTGACTTGTTTGCGGCAGGATGAGAACCATGGGCTCTTTGTATAGCTCAGTCCACATGGCGCTTTGGGGCAGGGTAAATGGCGACTCCGTCACAATGGCCGCATCCAGCTTGCCATCCAAGACTTGATCGAGGAAGTCACTCGATAATCCGGCAATCAGTTTAATTTCCAGTTCAGGGTAGTTGCGCTTTATTTCATCCAGGGTTCTCCCAAAATGCCCCATCAGGGTGGAGACTAAAGCGCCCAGCACGATCGTCCCGCTCAATTCATTTTTGAGGCCGCTTCCCAAAGACTCATATCGCGCAATGATGTCCTGAATCGGCTCAATTAAGGCTCTGCCGTGGTTATTTAATACCAAAGACCGTTTATTGCGATCAAATAAGGCAATACCAATTTCTGCCTCTAAGTGTTGCAATTGCTGACCAGCCGCTGCTGCGGTAAGTCCGATTTCTCGTGCGGCAGCAGCGACGCTGCCATGGCGGCTAATGGCGATGAAATTTTTAAGTACGCGGATGCTGGACATGGCCTTATTATAGTAAAGAAATACTTTATCTCGATAAAAAAACAATTCGATTTATTATTTACTATACCTCGATATAATTTTGCCATGTCTACCGTAAACCTCAAAGTCAAAGTATGGCGCGGAGCCGAGCAAGGTGAGTTTGTTGAATACCTTGTACCGCGTAATTCCAATCAAACCGTTTTGGATGTGGTGACCTACATTCAGCGTAAATTAGATCCGACGCTGAGCTATCGTTTTGCTTGTCGAGTGGGGATGTGCGGTTCATGCGCGATGACGGTCAATGGAGTGGCCCGCTGGACCTGCCGTACCCACGTTGCAAAGATTGTGGAAGGGGATTCCCTCGAGATTGCGCCACTGAATAACTTACCCGTCATTAAAGACCTCGCAACGGATATGCGTGAGTTTTTTAATAAATGGAAAGGGGCGGTTGGGTTTTTCAAGGGCGAGCAAACGCGCCATGATGATTTTGCTATCGTCAAACCCGATTCAGAGGAGCGCCAATTAGCTAATGCCGGTATTGAATGCATTGGCTGTGCTGTCTGCTACGCATCATGCGACGTGGTGGCTAGTCGCTCTGATTATTTGGGACCAGCTGCGCTCAATCGCGCCTGGACCCTGACCAATGATGTGCGCGATACCCAGCAATTGGATCGATTGCGTGCAGTAGCGGGTGATGCGGGTTGCCATACCTGCCACACCCATGGCAGCTGTACAGAGCGCTGCCCGAAGCAGCTAGAACCGACTGCTGGTATTTCGGGCTTGAAAAAGCTAGTGGCTAGGGCTGCTGTGCGCGGTACGAAGTGGGGTAAGTTGTGAGTTTGACCATTAGTAATACCGCACTACTACAAGCTAGACTCTGGTATGCCCAGCGCATCAGTGCGATGGTGCTCGGTTTGTGTGTGGCCATTCATTTATTCATTATGTTTTACGCCATCCGCGGCGGCCTTACCGCGGGCGAGATCTTAGGCCGCACTCAAGATAATTGGCTATTTGCTATTTTTTATGAAGTATTTGTGCTGGCTTGCTTTGTGCATGCGCCGATTGGTTTGGCCAATATTTTGCGTGAGAACTTCCCGCGCTCCAGTGGATTGATCGTATTGCCCTGGATCTTGGCCGTCCTAATATTGGCATTGGGAACCACCGCCGTAATTGGCGTCTTTACGGGTGGAGTAGGGCGATGAGTAGTAGACCAAGGCTGGATCACCGCGCTAAATCGCACCTGTCGTACTTTATCTATATGGCGCACCGGATTTCAGGTCTCTTGCTTGCCTGTTTCTTGCCCATTCACTTCTTTTTATTGTCCCAGTCCCTGTTTGGGGCCGATGAGCTCGATCGCTACTTGAAGCTGACTGATTTTTGGGTAGTGAAATTCGGCGAGTGGGGTTTGGTGACTCTATTAACAATTCACTTGGTGGGCGGTGTCCGTCTTCTGATGATTGAGTTTGGAACATGGCGTGGATTACGTAAGGGCTGGATTCAGGCGGCCATTGTGATCTCGATTATTTCCGGCCTATTATTTTTAGCATTAGCAGATTAATTGGGGGCAGCATGCAGTTACAGATGAATATGGTTGAGGATGCATGTAAAGAGCTATACATCCGCGCCTTAAAAAAATTACCAGACGATGTGAAGCAAGGCATCGATCGCTTGAATCAGGCCGAGACAGATCAGCGCGCTCAGGTTGTCTTACAAACCATGGTTACGAATATTGCTGTTGCTGAACGGGAAGATAATTTACTCTGTCAGGATACGGGCTTACCGATCTATAACGTGAAGATAGGTCGCAATGTCGAGTTTGATGGCATGGCTTTAAAGGCTGCGATACGCAAAGGTTGTGAGCGTGCTACAACCGAGTATCCGCTGCGCTCTTCAGTAGTCCATCCGATTACCCGTAAAAATAACCATACATCCTGCGGTATTGATATGCCGGCAATCCACCTTGATTTCAGTTCGGATAATGAGGTGGTTGAGATTGAAATGATTCCAAAGGGCAGCGGCTCAGAGAATAATTCCTATCTTAAGATGGCGATTCCTGCAGAGGGTATTCTGGGTGTGAAGGCATTTGTCATTGAGAGTGTTGTTGCATCAGGCGGAAAGACCTGCCCACCCACCATTGTTGGGGTCGGCGTTGGCGGAACATCAGATCAGTGCGTGGCGATGGCTAAGCGGGCAGCCACACGCCCAATTGGCAGCGCCTGTGCCGATGCGGAGGGCGCAAAGCTGGAGCAAGAACTGAGTGCAGCTGTCAATCGACTTGGCATTGGCCCGCAAGGCCTGGGTGGTGATGGCACTGCGTTTGCAGTCCATGTCGAATTGGCTGCAACCCACATTACGATGAACCCAGTGGCGGTCAATATGCAATGCCATTCAGCAAGACGTGCGCGTGCCACCTTCACGCCGAATGGTGTTGAGTACGGATTTTAGGAAGAGCAATGGCACATTATTATTTACCCACCCCTGTCAGCGAAGCTGATATCCGTCGCTTAAAAATTAACGATACGGTGACGCTGCAAAATACCCTTTTCGGCATTCGGGACGCCACTCAGATTCACATGTTTGATCATGATCGCAAGACCAAGTTTGACCTTACTGGCCATGCCGTTATTCATACTGCGCCTAATGTTCGCAAGGTGCCAATCAGCCCTGATTTTCCAGCGGGGTATGAGCCCATTTGCATCGGCACAACCACGTCCGATCGCATGGAGCGCTTCACCCAGCCACTGATGGCTCAGAATGGTGTACGCATGATTGTGGGTAAAGGAGGCATGCGCGAAGGTTCCTCCAAGGCATTTGCGGAGCTTGGCGGTGTGTACTTAGCGATTATTGGCGGCACCGCTGCATTAGAAACTACCTGGATTGAGCAAATCGAGGACGTCGATATGGATGATCTCAATCCAGAGTCACTCTGGCGATTTAAGATTCGTGACTTTGGCCCACTCTTGGTGGCGATGGATAGTCACGGCGGCAGCATCTATCAAGAAGTTAAAGGTGACGTTGCGCGTAACAAGGTTGATGTACTCAAAAGCTTAGGAATCGAATCATGAATGCGCCCCTCAATATCAAGACCTTAGAAACGGATATCTTAATTTTGGGTTCCGGCGGAGCGGGTCTTTTTGCGGCCCTCCATGCACATCAAACTAACCCAAATTTACATATTACGATTGCGGTTAAAGGCCTTTTGGGTAAATGCGGCTGTACCCGCATGGTGCAAGGCGGATATAACGTAGCCTTGGCTGAAGGTGATTCGGTGGAGCGTCATTTTATGGACACCATCGAAGGCGGTAAGTGGTTATGTGATCAAGACTTGGCATGGACTCTAGCGAGCATTTCAGTAGAGCGCATTCGAGAGCTCGAGAATGAGCTGGGATGCTTCTTTGATCGTAACCCCGATGGCACGATTCATCAAAAAGCCTTTGCAGGCCAGACCTTTGATCGCACCGTACATAAGGGCGATTTAACGGGCATTGAAATTATTAACCGTTTGGCTGAACAGGTATGGGCACGCGGCATCCACCGCCTTGAGGAATTTCGTGCCGTGGAGTTAATCCGCAGTGAAGATGGGAAGTCGCTAGCAGGCGTTCTTATGCTGGATATGCAAACGGGGCAGTTTACCCTCGTTCGTGCCAAAGCAGTTTTACTGGCTACTGGTGGTGGACCAACCATGTACAAATACCATACCCCATCGGGCGATAAGAGTTGCGATGGCTTGGCGATGGCACTCCGAGCAGGTTTGGTATTGCGCGATATGGAGATGGTGCAGTTTCATCCTACTGGACTTTT
>JAIXPY010000092.1 GCA_027486025.1 Burkholderiaceae bacterium | reverse complement strand
ATGTGGGGGCAGGGGGTTGCTGCCGGCCAAAATCCAGGGCAGTTTCCGTTTACGGCCGACCCATCAAAAGGCCCTGCTGGATTTGCCGGCTTTCCAGGGGTGGATATTGATGAGCTTGAAAAGCGGATTAAGGACTTAAAAAGCGTTGAAAACTGGCTTTCCATGAACCATAGCATTCTGAAAACAACGATTCAGGGCCTCGAGGTCCAGCATGCAACCCTATTGGCACTGAAGTCCTTTGGAGAGGCCATGACGCCCAAGTCCGACGAAAGTGCCGACTCCAGCAAAAAAACCAGCGCAGCTAAACCGCGCAAAACATCCACACCCCGTCGGAAGAAAGCTCGCGGCGCAACTTTCCTTGACGCCACAGGTGATTGAGGTGAGCAATCGCCTCGCCCATGGCAAAACTCATTTGATGGGTATCCAGGCTACGCTTAAATAGCACCGGAACAATGTCGCGGGCATGGTGCGGAACGTTGCATGCCCCCAAGGTTTCAGCTAAGCGGTCGACGTGGTGTTCTTGTAGCTGCTTGATGCGGTAATGCAAGCCCCTGAAGGGTTTGCCATGTGAGGGCAGCACCACGGTATCTTTTGGCAACGCTGTGTACTTTAGTAAAGAATCCAAATACAAGCCAAGTGGATCTGCGTCGGGCTCGGCATCATAGACGCTCACATTGGTCGAGATGCGCGGCAGCACCATATCCCCCGAAATGAAGCAGCCCAATGCAGCACAGTAAAGACTGGCATGTTCCGGGGCATGACCATATCCCATGATGACCTGCCATTGATGTCCGCCCATCTCAATCTGCTCGCCCTCCATGATGCGGCGGTAGCGCTTTGGCACACCAGGCACCATACGCTTGTAATAGTCTGCTCGGCCACGGAGCTTATCGAGATCTTCGCTACTGGAGAGGCCATGCCGCTGAAAATGATCTGCGGCGCCGCCACTGCCGGGAGTAGCGCCAATGGCAGCCCCGCCTTGATCATGGCTTAGCCACTGTGCAGTGAGGTAATCGGACATCGACATCCACAATGGCACTTGCCAGCGCTCACAAAGCCATTGCGCTAGGCCAACGTGATCGGGGTGCATATGGGTCACAATGACCCGCAATACGGGTAGTCCTTCCAACTGGGTTCGCTCAATCTCTTCCCAAATGGCGCGGGTCTCGTCATTTGCAATACCGCAGTCAACAATAGTCCAACCCGCCTTGCCATTAAAGTCATCCCGAATTAACCAGAGATTGATATGATCCAAGGCGAAGGGCAGAGGCATTCTGATCCAGCGAACTCCTGGTAGCAATTCGAATGGAACCCCCTTCTCAGGCAATTGATCGCCCCAGGGATATTGAATTGAGTTCAGGTCGGCTGCGTTTGTAATCGGTGGCGTTTTCATTGCTTACTTGCTTTTATAAAAGGATAGTTCAGTGGTCAAATCGCCGTGCGTCAATTGGTGTGAAATGCATCCGCAAACCGGTTATTGCCTGGGCTGCTTTCGCACGCTGGATGAAATCGCACGCTGGTCCTCTTTATCTGAGGACGAACAACGTACGATCAATCTTCAGCTCCCGCTACGTCAAACATCGCAAGGCGATGATCCATCATTAAGCCCACTGCCTTAACGATTCACATCCACAATCACCCGGCCCCGAACTTTGCCTTTCATTAAGGCGTCGGCATACTCAATTGCCTCACCCAAACTAATTTCATGGGAAATGGCATCCAAGGTCTTAAGGTCTACCAAGGCACTCAGCTGTTCATACGCTGCAATGCGCTTGGCTTTGGGCACGGTCACGCTATTAATGCCATAGAGGGTAACGCCACGCAAGATGAAGGGCGCTACAGTGCCTGGAAAATCCATGCCTTGCGCAAGGCCACAGGCGGCTACCGCGCCCTCACTCTTCGTTGCTGCGCATGCATTGACTAGGGTATGACTGCCCACGCTATCCACCACAGCAGCCCAGCGCTCGCGCGCCAATGGTTTACCTGGCTCCGATAAGCTACTCCGATCAATGACTTCAGCTGCGCCCAAAGACCGCAAGTACTCAGTCTCTTGGGGGCGGCCGCTACTAGCAACCACGGTAAAGCCGAGCTTAGCCAGCAGGGCTATTGCAAAACTACCGACGCCGCCAGCAGCACCAGTAACCAGCACTTCACCGTCAGCCGGCTTCGCACCATGCTTTTGCAATGCCATGACACAGAGCATGGCGGTATACCCAGCAGTACCAATCGCTAAGGCCTGTTTAGCGGTAAAGCCCTTTGGCAATGGAATCAGCCAATCTGCCTTTACTCTTGCCTGCTGGGCTAAACCACCCCAGTGGCCCTCGCCTACACCCCAGCCATTAAGCAAAACGGCATCGCCGACCTTAAATTCAGGCGATGCACTTTCCAGCACCTCCCCTGCAAAATCAATCCCAGGAACCATAGGAAAGCTTCTAACCACCGGCCCTTTGCCTGTAATTGCCAATCCATCTTTGTAATTCAGCGTGGAATACTGCACTTGAACACGCACATCCCCGGCTGGAAGCGCTGATTCCTCAAGCTGGCCCAGTTCAGCACGGTAGCCTTTGTCGTCTTTATTTATAACAATTGCCTTAAACATCGTTTTCCTTTCAATACAAAGCCATACCGCTAATTT
>JAIXPY010000073.1 GCA_027486025.1 Burkholderiaceae bacterium | reverse complement strand
TCGATGCCATCAAATCCTGCTTTTTTAGCATTGAGCGCGGCATTACGAAAATCAGCGAGTAGCTGTTTGATATCCGCTTCGCTCATTGCTTTTGGGGTTTCATAGTCGTGCAATTGCCAATCGGCACCGTAGGTTTTGCCAGCGGGTGCTATTGCCGAAGGGGCGACAGGCAATCCTTCGTTTGCATGCAATGAGGAATGAGATATGCGCCCAACGTGCCAGAGTTGCGACACAATCAAACCGCCTTTTGCGTGGACTGCTGCAACAATCTCTTTCCAAGCCTGCGTTTGTGCGTCTGAATAAATGCCTGGCGTGGCTGGGTAGCCTTTGCCTAAAGGGGAGATTTGCGTTGCTTCGGTAATGATCATGCCGGCACTCGCGCGCTGGCTGTAGTAAGTCTTGGCTAACGGACTGGGCACATCGCCATCGATAGCGCGCATGCGAGTGAGCGGCGCCATGACGAGGCGATTCTTGAGTGCCAAGGAACCCAGTGAAACGGGGCTAAGAAGTTCTAGGTGGGTCAACATGCATGCTTCCTTAATATAAACGGGGTGAATCAAGCGAATCTGATCGTAACAAGAATGGCATTTATTTGCTTGACGTTGTAGTGCGCACAGTACGACCAGTGCGCCTGGTAATGGCTGGTGCGCTAAATTGATCTTGGATTACGCCCGCCAATGCCATGAAGGCATCAATTCGAGCGGTACTAGTGCGGGCAATAAGCGCAATACCGCGTTTGGGTACTGGTGCGCTTAAGGGTCTTGCGACTAATGTAGTGCCATTTAATAAGCCGCCCTTTACTGCCATCTCTGGAAGCAAAGCAATGCCCATACCTGACTCCACCATTTGTACCAACGTTAGCAAGCTTGTTGCCTCAATACCCTCTGCACCAGCGATCTCAGCGCGCTTACATGCTTGCAGGCTATGGTCGCGTAAACAGTGCCCCTCCTCTAGCAAAAGCAATCGATCTGCAAGCTTTGCAGATAAATGCAGATCTTTCCCTTTGAAGGCAGGATCATCGGCGCGTGCAGCAAGCCAAAACTCGTCATTAAATAGCGGCTTTACAAGTAGTCCATCGGTTTGGTACGGTAGGGCAATTACGGCAAAATCAAGCTGATGATCTAAAACGCGGCGAATTAATTCATGGGTTAAGTCCTCACGCAAACCGATTTGCAAGGCTGGAAATTGGCTTCGGAATACAGGCAATACTTTAGGCAGTAAAAACGGTGCGATGGTGGGAATAATCCCTAACTTAATACTCCCCACCATGGGGCCACTTGCGGCAGCAATCCAGTAGACTAAATCATCGGCCCCAGCCAGAATGCTTTTGGCGCGATCCAAAACGGCCTCACCTATTGGTGTAAGCGATACATGCTGCCGATCCCGTTCCACTAAGCGAACGCCCAAGCTATCTTCTAATTCTTTTAAACCCGCGCTCAAGGTAGATTGGCCAACAAAACAAACTTCAGCAGCACGCGTGAAATTGAGCTCTGTTGCAATCGCCACAAAATAGCGCAACTGTTTTAAAGAAGAGATGGTCGTCATAAGCTCACGCGCCCTTTTCCTTGTTATCTATTTATTAGATCAATAATATCACTTTAATTCATTGGATTGATTAATGATTTCCCTTCAAAATTCTTCCATAGTCAAGCAATCCAATCCACTTGACGTTTGAAAACCTATTATTGAAAGGAATCACCATGGCACGCCCTGAAATCAAAACCATCCAAAACCTGGAATCTGCCTTTGCTGGCGAATCCATGGCTTACATCAAGTACCGTTATTTTGCCAAGCTGGCAAAGGCTGCTGGCGACCTTGAAACTGCCGCCATATTTGAGGCAACCGCAGACCAAGAGGTAATGCATGCTTTTGGCCATTTAGATCTACTCTACCCAGCCAATGCCATTACCCCTACTCGGGCCCTCGAAATAGCGATTGAAGGCGAGACCTATGAGTACTCGGAAATGTATCCACGCTTTCGGGAGACCGCTGAAGCGGAGGGAAATGCTGCTGCCGTAGCAGAGATCGATGAGCAAATTGCGGAATCTAAGGAGCATGCGCAGCAGTTTGAGGCCATGTTGGCCAAAGCAGGTAAACGGTTTGCCGCCCTTGCCAAGGTGGAAGAGCGGCATGCAAACCATTACAGGGATGCATTAAATAAAGCGAAGCAATTTGCCGTAGCCGCATAAAATACCAATACTCTTGATAAAAGGAAATACCATGAAAACGTGGCAATGCATTGTGTGTGGATTTATTTACGACGAAGCCAAAGGCCTTCCAGAAGACGGAATTGCGCCAGGTACCGTATGGGCGGATGTTCCAGCGAACTGGGAATGCCCCGATTGTGGCGTGTCTAAGTCCGATTTTGAAATGGTGCAAATTTAAATTCTTCTGTTTGAACGCACTACCATCTCATCCCTTAAAGGAGCATCGCTTTGAGCGAACACCGCACAGTACCCCAACCCATCGTCATCATTGGCAGTGGGTTGGCGGGGTATACCGTTATTCGAGAACTACGCAAGCTCGATAAAGAGGTAGCAATCACACTCATTACCCGTGAGCCTGGCTACTTTTATTCTAAGCCGATGCTGTCGACCGCATTTGCAAATAGTAAATTGGCAGAGCAGCTCATCAGCTCAAGCAGTGAGGCCATGGCAGCCCAGCTCAATCTGACAGTATTGGGCAACACCGATGTGCACTCGATTGACGCCCAGGCTCGACTACTCCGCACCAGCAACGGCGAAATAGCCTTTAGCAAACTGGTATTGGCTTTGGGCGCCGATCAAATTCAGTTGGACCTACAGGGTACAGCCGCTGATGCAGTCATGACGGTGAATGACCTGGAAGACTATGCGCGCTTTCGTGAGGCTATTGAGGGTCGCAAGCGCGTAGCGATTCTGGGTGCTGGCCTCATTGGTTGCGAGTTCGCCAACGACCTTACGCTAGGCGGCTACTCAGTAGACGTGATTGATTTAGCGCCACATGCACTGGGTCGCCTCTTGCCCGAGGCTGCGGCAAAAGAGTTAGAACAAAAACTGAGTGACGCGGGAGTGCGCTGGCACTTTGGTAATACAGCGAAATCAATTGATGCGCATGGTGATGCCATACGCATTACCCTCGCTAATGGCGCCACGATCGATACCGATGTAGTCCTCTCAGCAGTAGGCCTGCGTCCGCGCATTCTATTGGCGCGTGAGGCTGGCATTAAAACGGGATTGGGTATCGAGGTGAACCGCCAATTGCAAACCAATCTAGATTCCATTTACGCCATTGGTGACTGTGCAGAAACTGAAGGCTTGGTTTTGCCCTACGTGATGCCCATCATGCAAGCCGCGCGTGCATTAGCGCCAGTATTACTCGGACAAGCGTCAACGCTACAGTATCCAGCTATGCCCGTGATGGTTAAAACCCCCGCCTACCCTATTGTGGTTTCTCCACCAGCCAAAGGGGCAGAAGGCCAGTGGAACAGTACCAAGGTCGAGGGCGGCATGCTGTGTCGCTTTGAATCCGGCGATGGTCAGTTGCTAGGCTTTGCCTTACTGGGCTCAGCGACCGCGGAACGCGCCGCACTGGTTAAGTTACTGCCCCCTGTATTGGCATGAGCGCCGATCAGGTTACTGGCTCTAGCGCGACTGCATACAGTCTCATTGGCGGCGCAGAATCCATTCGGCAATTGGTTGATCGGTTTTATGACCTCATGGAGCTTGAGCCCGCATACACCGTGATTCGGCATTTGCATCCAGCTGACTTAAGCACATCCCGTGACAAGCTGTATATGTTTTTGACCGGCTGGATGGGTGGCCCTGATCTCTACCAAGAAAAGTATGGGCACCCTAAACTACGGGCCCGTCACCTACCCTTTCCGATTGGATCAATCGAGCGCAACCAATGGTTGGACTGCATGCAGCGCGCCATGGATGAGGTGGCAATCGATGGACCGCTCAAAGAACGTCTCCATGAATCCTTCTTTGCCACCGCCGACTGGATGCGCAACAAGCCTGACTGAGTTAGCTTTTTTATAAAGCCAGAAACAAACAAGTCACCCACAGGTGACTTGAATGGCACAACGGTAAATCAGGAATTAAGCAAAGTTCTTTGCAGCAAAATCCCAGTTCACTAAATTCCAAAATGCCTCAAGGTACTTAGGACGTGCATTGCGGTAATCAATGTAATACGCGTGCTCCCACACATCGCAGGTCACTAACGCTTTTGCATCGGTTGTCAATGGCGTAGCGGCATTGCTGGTGGATACGAGATCAAGCGAGCCATCGGGCTTTTTAACCAGCCATGCCCAGCCTGAGCCGAAGGTGCCTACGGCGCACTTTGCAAACTCTTCTTTGAACTTATCAAACGAACCCCATTTGGCATTAATCGCATCAGCCAGTGCACCAGTAGGAGCTCCGCCGCCATTTGGCTTTAAGCCCATCCAATAAAAAGTATGGTTCCATACTTGGGCTGCGTTGTTAAAAACACCGCCAGATGATTTTTTGATGATGTCTTCTAAGCTAGCGTTCTCAAACTCGGTACCCTTGATCAGGTTATTCAAATTGGTTACGTAAGTCTGATGGTGTTTACCGTAATGAAACTCCATGGTTTCTTTTGAAATGTGTGGGGCCAAGGCGTCAAGCGCGTAAGGCAACTGCGGTAATGTATGTTCCATCGTGTCTCCCTGATTGAAATGGTTTTTGTTCATGCGAATCTGTTCCGAGAACCTGTTTCGTTCTCACAGCCGCTATTTTATGCGGGTGTAGTACTTTTTGCATATTTATCCCCCCTTTGCCTATAGACCCCCGTGGGATTGGGCGCTCATGAGATAGAGCATCGGAATCGATAAAATCGTATTGAAGCGCGATACCAGCATGGCGCGGCGGGCTGAGGCTGCTTTGACCGCCGGCTCGGCAGGAATAATCCCCAAAGCGCGTTTTTGATTGGGCCAAATCACAAACCACACATTGAACGCCATAAAAAGGGCAATCCACATACCCAAACCGATCGCCCGAAACGCGGGCTGCAGGGTAAACGCCTGATGCGCATAACCGGCAAGGATAGCGACTAATACGCCTGTCGCTACCGTCGCGAGCGCAGCGTACCGAAACCACAGCAAGGCTCGTGGCGCAATGACCTTACTAATCGCCGGTTTTTGCTCATCCGGTATCAAGGGCATCGATGGAATTTGCACGGCATTGAAGTACCACAGCAAACCGAGCCACATTACCCCACAGAGGACGTGAAGCCAGCGCAGTGAAAACAGGAACCACTCAGGCGAACCCAGGGCACCTTGGTTGGCAAAAATGAGCAAAATGGCTGCCAGCAAGGCAAATCCGGCCAAGATGGTGCGACTTAGGGAATTCAAAATGCCGATCATGCGAGGTATCCTATTTTTTGCCTTTGCCTTGGAAAACAGAAGCATCCTGGAAGTAAAGGAGTTGGGGTGCAATGTGCAGTTTACAATCGGAAACATCGCTTTTTTTGCTTAAAATAGCATTTATTACCCTAATTTTTTATCGAATTGTGACAAAAATATGGGAAAATATTGCACTGCAATGCAATTGTTTTTTCCTTCGAAAACCGCTTTTAAGGCCCTTATTATGACCGCTCGTACCCAATGCCACAGCCTCCAAGTTGCTACTCCCCTTTACCGCTTTATTGAGGACAAAGTACTGCCAGGGCTGAACGTTAAAAGTGCTGATTTTTGGAAGGGTTTTGATGCGATAGTGAACGACTTAACGCCCAAAAATGTAGCCTTGCTAGCAAAGCGTGATCGCCTCCAGCGTGATTTAGATCAATGGCATAAAGCCAATCCGGGCCCAATCAAAGATATGCCTGCTTATCGCAAGTACTTAAAAGACATTGCTTATATCGAAGATGTGCCTGCCAACGTGGTGGCTAGCACTCAAAATGTGGATGATGAACTGGCTCTCCAAGCGGGTCCTCAGTTGGTGGTTCCGGTACTCAATGCACGTTATGCTTTAAATGCTGCCAATGCGCGTTGGGGCTCTTTGTATGATGCCCTGTACGGCACCGATGTGATTTCGGAAGAGGATGGTGCTAGTAAAGATGGTGCATACAACCCGATTCGAGGCGCAAAGGTCGTTGCTTATGCCCGTCAGTTTTTGGATCAAGCCGCTCCTTTGGCTAAAGCCTCCTATAGTGATGTTGTGGCTTATAGCGTTGTAGACAAAAAACTATCCGTGAAATTAAAGGATGGAAACACAACGGGTTTGATTGATGAGAAACAGTTTGTTGGTTACCAAGGCGATGCCTCTACACCATCCTCTGTTTTATTGTGCAACCATGGCATTCACATTGATATCCAAATTGATAAGACAAAAACCATTGGTGCCGCTGATCCAGCAGGGGTCAATGATGTGGTGCTTGAAGCTGCACTCTCAACCATTCTCGACCTCGAAGACTCAGTAGCGGTTGTTGATGGCGATGACAAAGTACTGGCTTATGAGAATTGGTTGGGCATTCTCAAAGGTACCTTAGTTGAAGAAGTCAGCAAAGGTGGCAAGACGTTTACTCGCAAACTGAATCCAGATCGCAAATACACCGCAGGTATTGGTGCTGTCAATGCGAAAGATGGCGTTGTCACTTTGCATGGCCGATCACTCTTGTTTCTCCGCAACGTGGGTCACTTGATGACTAACCCAGCCATCTTGACTGCCGACGGTACAGAGATCTACGAAGGTATCTTAGATGCAGTCGTGACTGTGTTGATTGCCTTGTATGACATTAATCGCCCAGCGACTCAGGCTATTGGTAATACGCGCAAAGGTTCTGTCTACATTGTTAAGCCAAAAATGCACAGTGCAGAAGAAGTGGCCTTTGCTAGCGAGCTCTTTGGTCGGGTGGAAAAGTTATTGGGTTTACCCGAGAACACCGTCAAATTGGGCATCATGGATGAAGAGCGCCGTATGAGCGTCAATCTGAAAGCCGCTATTGCTGCAGCTGATGCCCGCGTTGCGTTTATTAATACCGGATTCTTGGACCGGACTGGTGATGAAATGCATACCGGTATGTATGGTGGCGCAATGGTTCGCAAAGGCAGAATGAAGATTGC
>JAIXPY010000131.1 GCA_027486025.1 Burkholderiaceae bacterium | reverse complement strand
TCAGGAATAGCACCCTCCATAGATGACAACCTCTCCGATACCATCTGCCTAGCACGGTAAATATCAACGGACCAATCAAATGTGACGTAAATAAACGAGAGACCTGCGCTAGATACCGAACGAATGGCTTCAACACCTGGCAAACCATTCATGGCGGTTTCTAATGGGAAGGTGATGAGCTGCTCAACCTCTTCAGAGGCCATACCACCGGCCTCGGTCATGATGGTGACAGTAGGTTTGTTCAAATCAGGAAATACATCAACAGGCATTTTGCTTAAGGTAAAGAGCCCATAGCCCATAGCAATCAGGCTAAGCAAAATCACCATCATTCGATTCTTCAAACTAAAGTCTAGTAACCAAGTAAACATATGCTGTCCTTAGCGAATCTGGTTAATGAGAGATGCCCCATCAGTAACCACTCGGTCACCATCTTTAATGCCACTGGTAATGACAATACTTTGGCCGTCTAAGGGCTCATAAACTACCACCCTAGGCTCAAAGGTTTCCGGATTTCCTTTTACCCACACAATGGTTTGATTTGAGCCGCTCTTAACAAGCGATTTTGTGGGGACTTTGTTACCTAAGACCTTGGTATTGGTGTTTACAAATACTCTTAGAGGCTGACCTATAGGAAGGTATTGCAAATCATCAGATTTAGCAGAGAATGTGAGTGGTAAAGCCTGTTCGCGTAGGGTCTGACCACCACCAAGATAAGACAGCTTAATCACCTTGCCATTGACTTCAACTTTGCCGTCAGCAATGTTTTTCGCCAAGTTTGGATCATATGCAAGCACCTCAATTAAAAGCTTAGAAGGATTTACTACTTCGAAAATCAGATCTCTCTCTTGCACCACCTGGCCGGAAACAATGCCTGTAGTAGAAATAATTCCAGTAACTGGAGCTCTTAATTCTTCATTAGCGACCGCAGCCTCTGCCTCCTCAATTGTTTTACGAGGAACTGTATCGCTCAGTTCACGCAATCGCTTTAGCCGACTCTCTGCAAGCGATCGTGATTTTCCAGGACCGGCTTCAGGGGTTACATAAGCGAGAACGTCGCCCTTATTGACCTTTTGCCCCGGTAATGGAAAGCCGTTAGGCCCAGGAGTAATTCGACCTGCAACGATGGCCTGAACTTTGCCTCCAAAGTTAGGATCCATGATGACCTTGCCTGCTAAGTCATAGGTTTTGGCATATTCACCTGGTTGACCAGGGGCAGTCATGACATGCAACTGTCTTTGGGCAGGTTTTGGAACAAACAGATTCCCATCGGCCTGTCTTTTGGGAGCATCTCCCTGCACCTGTACTGATGAATCATCATGTCCTGGACCGGCATAGACTTTGAAGGTAAATAACGCAGCTGATAAACCCATGAGAAATGCGAATAATCTGAGGTCTCTTGAATTGCGATTCATACCCGCTCCTTAATTTGATTGATGATTTTTATGGCACGGCTTCTTAATAAGCCCCTATTGCGATAAGACCAATAAGCAACCCCGGCAACAAAGCACACCAGTAGCAATAGCTTTAACCATGCTTTCCAATTCATTACTGAAGAATTTCCAAACTGACTTAAATCAATTGTGGAAACTAAAATATCGTTCACGCCGCCATCATTGATGGTGACGCTAATTGGAGTTGGTTGATCTCTAATTTTGTCTTTTAGCTCGAGCAAATACTCTCCATCACCATGTGGCTTTGCAACCATCTTCGCTCCATCAACTTCAACATCAATGCTGGCGCCTTTTACCACCTCATTAGTTGCATGGCGATCTAAATAAAGCGTTATTTGCTTGCCTCGAATCACCCCCACAAGCTCGTAAAGATCAGACTCAGCGTAAAAACGTGGCAATGTTTGGGCTCGCTGCTGATTAGCTTTTTCGTCACCGTGGTCATGTCCCGGCCCCGCATACGATATAGGCGAGATTGCTAAAGTTAAAGCAGCTATTAGCTGCACCAAGTAGTGGGTATAGTTTTTAAATAATTTCATGGGATCAATTTGTTTATTCAGGTAACAGGCCAAGCGCCTGGCGTAGATTTGAAACAGCTACTGCGTAATTAATTTTTGCAACTGCCGCTTGTCGGTTGGCGTCTACTGCCTCAATCTCAATGCGCAACCTGGTAGGCAGGTCAGTTTCTCCGAAGCGGAACGATTTTTCAAAAAATTGCCGAGTTTCATTGGCTAAAGTTGATCTTTTATCGGCAGCGCTAAGTTTCAATTGGGCTGATTTAACCAAGGCCATATTTGATTCCACAATACTTAAGGCAGACTCGCGCTCATAAGCTAAGCGCACCTCGGAATCCACTATCTCCGCCGTAGCACTCGCCAATCTGTTGGCATTTCGTGCACTCGAGCCAAAAGGTATGCGTAAACCAACAGTAAGAGATTGTTGGAATGGGACTCCATATACTTCTCGGCCGCGAGTAGTTAAAATTTGCAATTCAGGTGAAGCCCTCGTTTGAGACTTTGCCAAATCAAGCGCCTTTCTGGCGACCTCTAACTGATCCACAAGTGCGGCAACTATTGGTAAGCTGGAATCTAAGCCTGATAAATTTTCAGGAACCTTAGGTACTGGCTCAATATTTTTAGAAGCATCACCGAATTGAATTTTCTTAAGATTCTCACTACCCAATAAAGAGCGTACCCTTTGCTCAGCATTAATCACATTGGCTTTCGCTTCAACCAAAAAGGCTTCTGAGGATGCGAGCGCTCCATTAGCTTGATGTAGATCAGCGCGAGATAGATCACCGGCCTTAAACCTTTTTTCAACATCCATAGCCAAAGTCTTTGCGTTCTCAAATCGACGTAGTGCCAAGTCAGATTCAATCTTGGATCTTTGGTAATTCCAATAGGTATCTCTTACTTCAGCTGCAATCTTTAATTGGGCAAGATAGTATTGGGACATAAGTTTTTTATATTCAGCATCAGCTAAATTAATTGAGCTTGACCGCTCATTCCAAAGCCAAAGTGGAATACCCAGACCAAGGATAGTCTCGCTAGCGCCCTGGTTGCTATTTGTTCTATCTGTTTTTTGGGAGACCTCTACCGATGCGGGACTCACCAAAAGACTGCTAGCAATTTTTTGCTTAGCAAGCGCTGCCTCTACCTTGTATTGATAGGATCTGTAGTCAGGCTGGCGCTCCCATGATAACTCATAGAAAGCTTTTAAAGCTGATTCACCTTTGCGCTCTCCGTTGGCTAGCGCTATTGGTGATCCCAATAGGAAGATTAATCCTGTAAGTTGAATGACACAGCGACAAACTGCGTCCGAATACTCTCGCGACATAAAAACTCCATTTGTTT
>JAIXPY010000108.1 GCA_027486025.1 Burkholderiaceae bacterium | reverse complement strand
GTAATTTTTTCAGCTTCTTCGTCTGGAATTTCAATACCAAACTCATCTTCCAAAGCCATAACCAATTCAACTGTGTCAAGCGAGTCAGCGCCTAAGTCATTAACAAAGGATGACTCATTCTTGATGTCTCCCTCTGCTACGCCTAATTGCTCGGCGACGATCTTCTTAACGCGTTGTTCGATGTTATCCATTAAGTCCCCCAGGGGTTGTAAAAAAATGATTCAAGGATTTTAGCAGTTTGGCACAAACCGTGGCAGAACTGCCTCTTTCCAGATTAGTAAAATTAAGCTAAATACAGGCCACCATTGACGTGGAGGGTGTTTCCAGTGATGTAAGCCGCCGCCGGAGAGGCCAAAAACGCCACCGCCTGAGCCACATCTTCGGGGGTCCCCAAACGAGCCAATGGGATATTAGCCTTAAGCGCATTTTGCTGCTCTTCGCTTAAAGCGCGGGTCATATCGGTATCAATAAAACCGGGCGCGACGCAATTGACGGTAATGTTGCGACTGCCAATCTCACGAGCCAAAGCCCGGGTCATGCCAGATACCCCAGCCTTCGCGGCCGCATAGTTCGCTTGACCCGGATTTCCCATATGTCCAACAATCGACGTGATATTAATGATGCGACCGGAGCGTGCTTTCATCATTGGGCGCAATACCGCCTGCGATAAACGAAACACCGCACTTAAATTGGTATCGATCACATCGGTCCATTCTTCGGATTTCATGCGCATTGCCAGCTGGTCGCGCGTGATGCCGGCATTGTTGACCAAAATCTGAATGCCGCCAAAGTCCTTCACAATCAAATCAATAATGTCCTCGCATGCCTTAGGATCAGTCACGTTGAGCGCGACTCCACGGCCGCCATTCGCCTGTAAGCGCGCGTCAATTGCAGCAGCGCCATCCGCAGTCGTTGCGGTGCCAATGACCTTAGCGCCCGATTGCATCAAGGCATCCGCGATGGCTTGCCCAATACCACGCGAGGCACCAGTCACTAGTGCGATTTGTCCTGTTAAATCCAGATTCATTTTTAGTCCTTGCGCTTATTGTTGCTTGACTGCTTCTAAAGCTTCATTCAAGCTCACTGCATCAAAAATCGGTAGGCCGATGACGCCCTCATGAATGCGCTTAGTCAGGCCTGCCAAAACTTTGCCGGGACCACATTCATATACCTGCGTAACGCCCTGCCCTGCCATCGCATGAATAATTTCTTGCCAGCGTACAGGTTTGGCAGCCTGGCGCACTAGAGATTCTTTAATGTCGGCCGGGCTACTGAGGATGGTGACATCCACATTATTAATCACTGGAATTTGTGGAGCAACGATTGCCAAGTTTTCAAAATACGTTTTTAGTTTTTCCGAAGCCGGCTGCAACAGCGACGAATGGAATGGTGCCGACACCGGCAGCGGTAAGGCACGCTTTGCGCCCGCCTCTTTCAGTAACTCACAGGCCTTGGTCACTGCGGCATTAGCACCCGCAATCACGACCTGCCCAGGAGCATTGAAATTGACAGCCTCTACCACTCCACCTGCAGCCTGACTTGCTGCGCGGCAAACCTCAACTACAGTAGCGTCATCCAAACCCAAGATCGCTGCCATGCCGCCAGTACCAACGGGGACTGCACTTTGCATCGCTTCTGCACGAAAGCGCACCAAGGGCACTGCGTCTTTGAAGGCCAATGCGTTCGATGCCACCAAGGCAGAATACTCACCTAAGCTATGTCCAGCCATCACTGCAGGCTTGGGTCCGCCCGCGGCTAACCAAGCGCGGTAAAACGCAATACCCGCAGTTAGCATGACGGGTTGTGTATTGGTGGTCAAAGATAAGGCCTCAGCAGGGCCCTCGGCGATTAACTTACCAATATCCTCACCTAAGGCGTCAGACGCCTCTTCAATCGTGGCACGCACTTCAGGACGATCGGCAATGGTATTGAGCATTCCCACTGACTGGGAGCCTTGACCCGGAAAAACAAACGCAAATGTCATATGAAAAATTCCAAAGAATCGCTGAATTAATATTTTAGGACGACCGCGCCCCAGGCAAAACCGCCGCCTACACCCTCAAGTAAAAGATGTTGACCGCGCTGAATTTGCCCGGATCGCACACCCGCATCGAGCGCAAGTGGAATCGATGCAGCCGATGTATTGCCATGTTCCGAAACCGTTACGATTACTTTATCCATCGACATACCCATCTTGCGGGCTGTGCCCTCCATGATGCGAATATTGGCTTGGTGTGGCACGAGCCAATCAATTTGCTCGGGTTTTAGGTTCGCCCGATCGAGTACTTCATGGGCAACTTGCTCGAGTACTTTGACGGCAAGCTTAAACACAGCCTGACCATCCATGGTCATAAACGGCGATCCTGTAATGCCGCCGCTCACGGCCCGACCAGGAACGCACAAAATGCCGCGCTGGCTTCCATCGGCATGCAATGCACTGGCCAAGATGCCCGGCTCACTGCTGGCCTCTAAAACCACTGCGCCTGCGCCATCACCAAACAAGACGCAGGTGGTGCGATCTTGAAAATCCAAAATGCGGGAAAACACTTCGGCGCCAATCACCAATACCTTGCGATAGCTACCGGTTCGAATCATGGCATCGGCAACCGCCATGGCATACATAAATCCGGCACATACGGCTTGCACATCAAAAGCGGCGCAGCCATGGTGGGCGCCTAACTTATCTTGAATCACGCACGCAGTACTCGGAAAGCCGCCCAAATGGTCTGGCGTGGAGGTGGCCAAAATAATCAGATCCAGATCAGCAGCAGTGCAATTGGCGTTTGCCATTGCGGCTTGCGCTGCTTTCATACCAAGGTCGCTAGTGAGCTCGCTATCGCTTGCAAAGTGGCGCGCCTCAATACCGCTGCGCGTCTTAATCCACTCGTCGCTGGTCTCAAGGCCTGACTTTGCCAGACGTGCCACGAGATCATCATTGCTTAGGCGCAGCGCTGGCAGATAACTGCCGGTGCCGGCAATACGGGAATGGATTGTCATGCTGGCGCCCTCATTGCAAATGCCTCGGCAATGCGTTCTACCATATTGCCTTTAGCTGCCTCATATGCCCGTTCCAGAGCAAAGCCAAAACTGAAACTATCTGCAGAGCCATGGCTTTTAATCACGCATCCGCGCAGACCCAATAGCACGGCACCGTTGTAACGCCGGTGGTCAACCCGCTTGCGCACGCGCAGCAGCGGCAGCATGGCGCACATAGCCATTATTTTCGTTAGCCATGATCGATTGAATTCATGGCGAATCAAGCCGCTCATCATTTTTGCCAATCCTTCGCTGGCCTTCAAGACCACATTACCGACAAAACCATCGCACACCACAATGTCCGTTGTGCCCTTAAAAATATCGTTACCTTCAACATTGCCATAAAAGTTAAGATTGCTGGCGCGCAATAACTCACCGGTGAGCTTGACAACTTCATTGCCTTTAATCACTTCCTCACCAATATTGAGTAAGCCGATTGTTGGACTTGGCTTTCCCTCCACTACCCGCACCATCACATCCGCCATCTGCGCGAATTGCATTAAGTGCAGGGGTTCGCAATCGGCATTGGCACCCAGGTCCAAAACGGTGGTGGCCCCACCGAGTTCATTTGGCATGCCCGTTGCAATCGCTGGACGATCAATGCCATCCAGGGTTTTAAGGACATATCGTGAGATGGCCATCAAGGCGCCCGTATTGCCAGAAGAAATAATGGCATCGGCTTTTTGATCTCTGACTTGTTCAATTGCAACCCGCATCGATGAATCTTTTTTGCGGCGCAAAGCGACTTCGATGGAATCGTCCATCAACACCACTTCGGAGGCTGCAACAATTTGAATGCGATCACGCGCAACGTCACCGAGTTCGCTCAAAGCTTGCTCAATTGCGTCGACATTACCAACTAAGGTGATTTTGGCATCCGCATGGCTGGCTAAAAAAGCACAGCTTGCGGGAACGGTGATCGAAATACCGTGATCTCCGCCCATGGCATCGACTGCGAGAGTCACACTCTTGGGTTCGGTCATTGCGGCAAATCGGTTTTAAGAAAAAAGCGGCTTAATTCGATTCAAGCCGCTTCGATCAGGTGATTCGAGGAATTAATCGTTCTTGGTTTTAACGACTTTGCGACCACGGTAGTAGCCGTTTGGGGAAATGTGGTGACGCAAATGCGCCTCACCAGTAGTCGCCTCAACAGCAGTAGCGG
>JAIXPY010000004.1 GCA_027486025.1 Burkholderiaceae bacterium | reverse complement strand
TTGTACTCGGGCACAAACTGCCCATTCTCGCAACGCTGCCGCCTGGTGCTTTTTGAAAAAGGCATGGATTTTGAAATCCGCGATGTTGACTTGTTCAACAAACCGGAAGACATCTCCGTGATGAACCCCTACGGCCAGGTTCCAATCCTCGTTGAGCGAGATCTGATTCTGTACGAATCCAACATCATTAATGAATACATTGATGAGCGCTTTCCGCATCCTCAATTAATGCCGCCTGATCCAGTGGCGCGCGCACGGGCACGTCTCTTCCTCTTTAATTTTGAGAAAGAGTTATTCGTACACGTTGCTGCGCTCGAGAATGAAAAAGGCAAGGCCGCAGAAAAGACCCATGAAAAAGCCCGTTTGGCCATTCGGGATCGTTTAACGCAGCTGGCGCCGATCTTTGTTAAAAACAAATACATGCTCGGCGATGAGTTCTCGATGTTAGACGTTGCGATTGCACCACTCTTGTGGCGCCTTGAGCACTACGGCATTGATTTATCGCGTAATGCAGCGCCACTGCTCAAGTATGCCGAGCGCATCTTTAGTCGGCCTGCATACATCGAAGCGCTCACCCCTTCAGAGAAGGTGATGCGCCGCTAATAGCGGGGCGTTAAGGTCTGCAATCATTACCATGGCTGCCGACGGCATTTCAATTCCGAGCACGAAGCCGTATTTAATCCGCGCACTGCATGAGTGGTGCTCGGATAACGGCTTCACCCCCTTTATTGCAGTGTTTGTAGATGGTAGGGTTGAAGTGCCCATGGAATTTGTAAAGAACGATGAGATTGTGCTCAATCTCTCGTCAGAGGCATGCCATCAACTTGATTTGGGCAATGAGTGGGTGAGTTTTCAGGCGCGCTTTGGCGGCGTACCCAAACGCGTGATGGTGCCGGTAACCCATGTTTTGGCGATTTACGCTAGGGAAAATGGCCAAGGCATGTCTTTCCCGTTTGATGGTGCTAAAAACCCAGATCCAAGCACTACGAGCGAGGATACTAGCGATACACCCAAAAAGCCAAGACCCGCCTTGACGATTGTGAAGTAGGATAAAATTCAAGCGTTATAAAAAATTGCCCCATTAGCTCATCTGGTAGAGCAACTGATTTGTAATCAGTAGGTGGTCTGTTCGAGTCGGACATGGGGCACCAACAATAAGATCATCATTTAATGGCTATTACATTTAGGCTAATTGGAAATCCATATGGCTTATATTCGCTAGTGTCATTGAAAAGCTCGAATGTTTCTACTCTTTTTCCTTCGGAAAAGCCTGCCTGACCCAAATAATCAAATAAGAATTCTTGGGTCCAGCCAGCATAGTGGTAGTCAAAATCATCAATCTGTCCACCAAACATCAAGCCCATGACATGAAATTTAACTTCGGGTGGTGCCATTGGGTTGATAAACGTATGACAAAGAATACTTAAGTCTGGGACAGATACATAAAATTTTCCACCTTTTTTAAGTACCCTATTAATACCTTTAAGTGTGTTGAGAATGTCCTTGCGACGGACATGTTCCAAGGTATGACTTGAATAAATTTCTTCGATACTTTCGCTATCAAACTGGTCAAGATTGCTAATGTCACCGATAAAGTCGACGCCATCTTTCTTTTGTATGTTTAAGATTTTCCAACCATCCTTCTGGGCTTCGCCCCCGATGTGTAACTTCATTTTTTGTCCCTATTAATTTGAGATATTTCGTTAATCATAAAGATTTTGATTGCGTGTCTCCGGCAAATAAAACACCGCTACAATCGCAGCCGTTGCCAAGAACAAGGTCGGATACCAAAGTCCCGCTAGGTTATTCCCCATTGTCTTATTCAGCCAGGTGACAATGAAGGGCAGCATGCCCCCGATCCATCCTGCAGCCAAGTTATGCGGTAGGGTCGCCGCACTATTTCGGGTACGCGCCGGGAAGAGTTCAGGCAGTAAAGCGATTTGAGGCCCCACTACTAGCGCCAATGGAATCGATAGGCAAATGAGGGTCAAGCCTGCAAGCAGCACATTTAATTGCGCTGCCGATGCCAGGTATTGCAAGAACTGAAAGGCTGGCAATATCGCGAGTGCACCAATAACTAAGCCGCTAATCACAACCGGTCTTCTTCCCACTCGATCTGAAGTCGCCCCAGCCAATATGGTGAGCGGTAGTAGCGCGAGTGTTGCTGTAATGCTTAAGACATCTACCGTCTTGGGGGCAATGCCAAGTGCTGTTTTAAGAAAGATCGCGGTGTAGACTTGCATGCAAAAGAATAAGACTGCGCCGCCGGCTGAGATGCAGAAGAACAATAAGAACATCCGCTTACGGGTTTCGTGATCACGAAAGTTGTCCATCAGGGGCGAAATAGATCGCTTATTCTCCTTGCGCATCTCAGTAAAGACGGGCGTTTCTTCGAGGGCCATGCGCACTTTAAAGGCAATCACGAACAGCACAAGTGAAACCCAAAACGGCACGCGCCAACCCCACTCCTGAAATTGTTCTGGCGTTAAGAAGAATTGCAATAAGGCAATTTGCAAGGTCGACGCTAAGATCCCAAGCGGCCCCATGGTCGACAGAAAGCTGGTTTTAAATCCGCGATTGGAATCCCCAGCGTGCTCGGTTAAAAAGACCGCGCTGCCACCAATCTCACCACCGGCAGACAGGCCCTGCAATAAGCGCAGTATCACCAGCATGATCGGGGCTGCAATTCCAATTTGCGCGTAGGTCGGTAAAAAACCCACAGCCAGGGTGGCAAAGCCCATCAGGGCAATCGTGATCATGAAGACGGGCCTGCGCCCAATCCGGTCCCCCAGAGACCCGAAGTAGGCCGCCCCAAGCGGCCGCACCACCATACCAACGCCAAAGGTAGCCAAGCTGAACAAAAGGCTGGCTGCCGGATCGCTGCTGGGGAAGAAAAGCGGACCAAATGTGACTGCCAAAGTGGCAAAGGTCAGAAAGTCATACCACTCCAAAAAAGTACCGAAGCAGGCCGCAGAGGCCACTTTTCGATAGGATTTAGCCTCTTTTTTACGATCTAATGCACTGATTTCATTCAATTTAAACTCTTTTTCGATTATTGTGTTGCTTTGCAACAAAAACACTTGATTTGTTGCACTGCATCAGTTACATTAACATGGTGCGGTGCAATATCAAACAGATAATGCCCCTCAAAATTAGGTTTCACCTTACACCCTATTTTGCAATCTTACTTATTGAAACGGAGCATTACATGAACCAAGACCAACTCAACGCTAAATTGTCGCAAATCAGCAGCAAGGGCTTAGAAAGCTCATTCGCACTCAGCGAAGCCGCCTTAGAGAATGCACAAAAATTAGCCGAACTGAACTACGCTGCATCCAAAGATGCATTAGTAAACGTACAAGATAGCATTACTCAAGTACTGAGCGCTAAAGACCCAAAGCAAGTTACCGATCTGATCAGTGTTGATCTATTGCAAGACGCAGGTACGCAAGCTGCCGCATACCAAAAGAAAGTAACTAAAGTTTTGCGTGATAGCAATAAAGAATTGAACAACGTAGTTGAGTCCAGCATTGACCAGTTCCAAAAAGGCATGCAAGAGTGGATCAACACCATCTCTGCTAACGCACCTGCTGGTTCAGACGCATTTGTATCTGCAATGAAAACCGGTTACGGCAGCGCCTTGCAAGGCTTTGAGCAATTCCGTGCAGTGAGCAAAGATGCATTAGCAACTGCTGAGAAAAACGCTGAGCAAGCATTTGAAGCATTTCAAGGTCAAGTAGCCCAAGTGAAAAAAGCAGCAACACCAGCAACACGTAGCCGTAAAGCTGCTTAATTTAGTACAGCCGCTTTAGTACCTTAGTTGGTACTTTAGAAAGCAAAATCCCACTGCAGTAATGCGGTGGGATTTTTTTATGCTTTAACCAATTAAATGCTTGCAGAGGGTTTAGTCATCGGTATCAGTTGTCGAATCCAATAAGCCCGTCGGCAGTGTTTTACTTGGCTTGACGCCAAGTTCACGCACCCTCTCTGCAGTACGAATTAAATTACCTTTGCCCGTCTTGAGTTTGCTAAACGCATCATGGTAACTAGTTTGGGCTTGATCGATACGTTGACCCAGCTTTTCCATATCATCAATGAAGCCAACAAACTTATCGTAGAGCGCGCCGCATTGGCGGGCAATCTCCAGGGCATTTTTATTCTGGTGGTCTTGCCGCCATAAATGCGCAACGGTACGGAGTGTCGCCATGAGTGTGCTTGGGCAAACTAAAACGATATTCTTCGCTAGCGCCTCTTGATACAAATTGGGAGCAGACTTGAGGGCCAATAAGAATGCGGGTTCAATCGGAATAAACATTAAGACGAAATCAACCGAGCCGACACCGTAAAGGGAGGAGTAATTCTTGCTCGATAAACCCTGAATGTGCTGGCGCAGCGACTGAATGTGGGCATTGAGTTCGATCTGTGCTGTGTCCGCATCAAGTGATTCAGCATGGCGTGCATAGGCGGTAATCGATACCTTACTGTCCACTACCAAATGGCGTCCCTCGGGCAAGCGGACCACAATGTCCGGCTGCAGGCGTGAGCCATCCACTTGCGTATGGCTATCTTGAACAAGGTACTCCTCGCCTTTGCGAAGTCCTGATGATTCAAGAATAGATTCCAGAACGAGTTCACCCCAATTACCCTGGACTTTAGAGTCGCCCTTGAGTGCTTGGGTGAGTGAGCGGGTTTCATCCGACATCTTGACGTTTAAAGCCGACAGACGCTCGATTTCACTTTTGAGGGCAAAGCGCTCGCGGGATTCATTGGCGTAGGAAGTTGATACTTGCTCTTTAAATTCCGTTAACTTCGTTTGTAAAGGTTTAAGTAAGGCATCTATACTTAGGGCATTTTGTTCTGTGAAGCGCCGTGTTTTGTCGTCCAAGATATCGTTGGCTAGATTCTTAAACTGAATGGTTAGGGCCTCTTTCGCTTCATTCAGTGACTCAATTCGGCCAAGGCCTTGCTTGCGTTCTGAGTCTAGCGCTGCCTCCAGGCGAATGGCATTCTGCAGCGCCGTATCGCGCTCAGTGCGAAGGCTCGCGACTAAGGTAGCGTGTTCAGCAAGTGCCAGCTCCGCACTGCTTAAGCGGCTTCGCAAGGTCAGAAGGTAGATCAGCAGCCCAGCGCCGGCTGCAATGAGTAGACCAAAAAAAAGAAGGGTGCTGAGATCAAACGACATCGTCATTGGACTTTCACTGAAAATGCGTGGCGATGCGGAAAAGCTTGAGGGAACAATTTAGCGGGCTGGCCAATCACGACAAGCTGCTAAAGGCGTTAACCCTGAATCAACTGCTTGAGTTCGCCGCTTTGAAACATCTCGGTCATGATGTCGGAGCCGCCGATAAATTCACCATGGATATAGAGCTGGGGAATGGTTGGCCAGTTGGCGTATTGCTTGATGCCTTGGCGAATGCCTTCATCATCAAACACATTGACGGTATGCAGATTGTCGGCGCCGCAAGCCCGCAGGATGTTAATCGCATTGCCAGAAAAGCCGCACTGCGGAAACTGGGGGGTGCCTTTCATAAACAGCACGACGGGGTGACTGGTGACAATTTCTTTGATTTGAGCTTGGGTATCCATTGCGTTACTCCATGTGTACAAAATTAGTTAAGCAATTTTAAGACCGAATCAAAAATAGGGTTATCGATTTGCCCTAAATGGGTTTGCGGCCAGAGGCGACCCGCCAATGGCCAGCCAAATCCCGATGTGGCGTAATGTCCTGAAAACCAGCCAAAGCCAGCTGCTCTAAAACATGAGGGGATTGATCAAACCCATGCTCTACTGCCAAGAGACCGCCAGGCTTCAAATGGGCCAAGGCGCCATCGATGATGGCGGCCAGGCATGTGAGTCCCGAGCCAAAATCGGTCAGAGCATTCTGCGGCTCAAAACGCAGATCACCCTTGCTGAGGTGCGGATCATTCGCCGCAATGTAGGGCGGGTTGCTGAGAATCAGATCAAAACAGCGGTCAGTATTGCCTGGAGTTTGGAGTGCTGCATACCAGCTGCCAAGGCAAAACGACACGCGATCGCTTAGCTTCAGGTGCACTGCATTCTGCTGCGCAATACCCAGTGCAGCCTGTGATGCATCGGTCGCCACCACCCTCACCTTAGGTTGGCTAGCTGCAATCGCCAGGGCTATTGCACCGGAGCCCGTACCCAAATCAAGCATAGTAAGCGAATGCTTACTCTCATTTAAAGGATTTTCATTATTGATGATACGGTTCAATTCATCCAATCCTAAGTCAACCAAGAGCTCAGTCTCTGGCCGAGGAATAAGGACCCCTGGGCCCACCATAAGGTCGATCGCATGAAAGCCACGCTTACCCATGAGGTAGGCAATCGGCTCCCCCTGCAGGCGGCGTTGCTCGAGCAGTTGCCACTCTTCTAAAAAGGTATTGCTGACTTCCATGCCATCGTGCGTTAGTAAAGCCGACTTGGATAGCTGCAGGTGGATTTCAAGCAAATGGGCTAGAAGCAGGCGCGCTTCATTTTTGGGCAAGCCAGTTTCATTCAGCAAGGAACGCAGAGTCGTCATCGGTTCAAATGAACGCCAAAAAGGATTGAGGCGGCTTAGCTCTCGCCAAGGGCTGCAAGTAACTCCGCTTGATGCTCGCTGGCCAGGGCATTGCATAAATCATCAATATCGCCATCCATCATGGCATCAATCTTGTAGAGCGTGAGATTAATGCGGTGATCAGTAATTCGGCCCTGGGGGAAGTTATAGGTCCGGATGCGGTCACTGCGATCACCGGATCCAATCAGGGATTTGCGGGTTTGCGCTTCCTGTTGATGCTGTTCGCGTTGGCGTCCATCCATGATGCGGGAGACTAGGACTTTCATGGCCTGCTCTTTGTTGCGGTGTTGGCTTCGGTCATCTTGGCACTCCACCACGATGCCAGTAGGCAAATGCGTAATGCGCACAGCCGAATCGGTTTTATTGATGTGCTGGCCGCCAGCGCCCGAAGCCCTGAAGGTATCGATGCGTAATTCAGCGGGATTAATTTTGACAGCCTCGATTTCATCGGCTTCAGGCATCACTGCTACAGTACATGCCGACGTATGAATGCGCCCTTGGGTTTCGGTTTGGGGGACGCGCTGTACCCGATGCCCACCGGACTCAAACTTGAGGCGCGAGTACACCGATTGACCAACGAGGCGCAACACCACTTCTTTGTAACCGCCGAGATCCGACTCAGCGGAATTTACAACCTCGATTTTCCAGCCCTGACGCTCTGCAAAGCGGGTATACATGCGCAATAAATCGGCTGCAAATAAGGCACTCTCATCGCCACCCGTGCCCGCCCGAATTTCCAGAAAGACGTTGCGATCATCGTTTTCATCTTTGGGCAGCAAGGCCTTTTGCAAACTGGCTTCCAGCTCAATCATCTTCGCCGATGCCGCCTTTTGCTCTTCGTCGGCAAAGGCCTTCATCTCTGGGTCTGAGCGCATGCCTTCGGCCGCGGCCAAGTCGGATTCTGCTTGACGATACAAGCCAAATTGCTCAACAACCGTTGCAATGTCCGAGTGCTCGCGCGTTAATTTGCGATAGACGTCCATGTCTTTGGTGGACTCTTCAAGCGTTAACAGGGAATTTAATTCAGCCAAGCGAGTATCAAGATGCTCCAGCTTGGCGCGCATGCTGGGTTTCATCTAAAGATCGTTCTTGTCGGATGTGTCGTTTGTACGAGGAGGTTTACTAGAGTCTGGCTCGGCATGATGATAGGTGTGCGAGTAGGCGCTCGAGTGGGTAGAAAATAATTTAGGTAATAGTTTAATCAAGGAATCGCGTTCAGCACCATTGGAGTGCTGCAAGGTATGGAGTGAGCCATGCAAGAACTTATTGGTTAAGCCTTGCGCCATGGCATTGAGGACATCTTGAGGGTCATCACCGCGCATCAGGCGTTTCATGGCACGCTCGAGTTCAATTTGACGCAGGCGCTCGCCATGCTGCTGGAGGTCCTGAATTAATGGCACAGTATTGCGGCCATTGAGCCAATGCATAAAGTTGCCAACGCGGTCTTCGATAATAGCTTCTGCTTGGCTTACCGCCGCATGCCGCATCGAGTTACCCGTCTGAATCATCACACCTAGGTCATCGACGGTGTAGAGGTAAATGTCATTTAAGCGGGCTATTTCTGGCTCGCAGTCACGTGGTACCGCCAGGTCAATCATCACCATGGGCTTGCGGCGCCGTTGCTTTAGAGCGCTCTCAACCATACCAAGCCCAATGATAGGCAAGGAGCTTGCGGTACACGACACAATGATGTCGAACTCATGGAGGCGACTCGGTAAATCAGATAGTTTGAATGATTCTGCTTCGACATTTTGCGATGCAATTGAGTCGGCTAATTCTTGGCCACGTTCAATCGTGCGATTAGCAATCGCCACTTGCTTGGGCTGGCGTGCCACAAAGTGGGTGGCGCACAAGGAGATCATGTCCCCTGCGCCGATAAAGAGAACGCGCTGCTCGGCAATTTTTTCGAAGATGCGCTCGGAGAGCCTTACTGCCGCTGCCGCCATCGAAATCGAGTGCGCGCCAATCTCGGTTGAGCCCCGTACCTCTTTGGCAACCGCAAAGGTTTTTTGGAAGAGCTGGTTTAAGTAGGTGCCGAGTGCCCCTGCTTGATTGGCTGTACGAACCGCATCTTTCATTTGCCCGAGGATTTGGGTTTCACCAAGGACCATGGAATCCAGGCCGCACGCAACCCGAAACGCATGGCGTACAGCATCGGACTGGGGCAAGGAATAAATATGGGGCTCTAAACTGCTGGGAGCCAGTTGTTGGCTTTTTGCGAGCCAATCAAAGGTAGCGCTGTGCAAGAGGGAGGCAGAGTCGGCATCGTTGGCGGCGCAATACAGTTCGGTTCGATTGCACGTCGACAAAATGGTGGCTTCAGGCAAGCCAGATTGACTGACGCCGCTGAGGTGCTGGCGCAAGTCATGCAACGCTTCTTGGAGGTATTCAGGGTCAAAGGCGACTTTTTCCCGAACGTCCACTGGCGCTGTGTGATGATTGATGCCGAGGGTCAACAGCTTCATAGGCCCTAATTATAGGTTTGATGGCGTTTTAATGGG
>JAIXPY010000157.1 GCA_027486025.1 Burkholderiaceae bacterium | reverse complement strand
GCGCAAGCCATGATGATGATGATTCCAGAAGCATGGGAACAGCATACTTTGATGGATGAAAACCGCCGCGCGTTTTATGAATACCATGCAGCAATGATGGAGCCATGGGATGGCCCTGCAGCCATGGCATTTACAGACGGTCGTCAGATTGGTGCGACGCTCGATCGCAATGGTTTGCGTCCAGCGCGCTATTACGTTACCGACGATGACCTGGTCATCATGGGTTCCGAGGCAGGCGTGTTGCCAGTGCCTGAGAGCAAGATCGTGCAAAAGTGGCGCTTGCAACCGGGCAAGATGTTCATGATCGATATGGAGCAAGGCCGCATCATTGATGACGTCGAGCTCAAAAATGCGGTATCAAAAGCAAAGCCATACAAGAGCTGGATTGATGCGGTGCGCGTCAAGCTAGATGAAGTGGATTTGTCTAAGAAAGACAGCGTGGATGAGCAGGCCCACATTCGGCCAGCGGCAAAGTTATTGGATCGCCAGCAGGCATTTGGCTATAGCCAAGAAGACCTCAAGTACTTAATGGCGCCAATGGCATTGGCCGGCGAAGAGGCAATTGGCTCGATGGGTAACGATAGCCCCCTTGCTGTTTTATCGAATAAAGATAAATCCTTATATAACTACTTTAAGCAATTATTCGCGCAGGTTACTAATCCCCCAATCGATCCGATTCGGGAAAACATGGTGATGTCCTTGGTTTCCTTTGTGGGACCAAAGCCCAATTTGCTGGATACCAACAACATCAATCCACCGATGCGCTTAGAAGTAAGCCAGCCCATTCTGGACTTTGAAGAAATGGCGAAAATTCGCCACATTGAGCACTACACCAATGGCAAGTTCCGCACTTACGAATTAGACATCTGCTATCCCGCGGCCTGGGGCAAAGAAGGCATTGAGGCACGCTTAGCGTCTTTGTGCGCGGAAGCTGCCGATGCTGTTAGCCTCGGCTTCAATATTGTGCTGATCAGTGATCGTCAAGTGGATGAGAAGCACGTAGCCATCCCAGCGCTCTTGGCGACCTCGGCAATTCATCAGCATTTAGTTGCCAAAGGTTTGCGTACCAGCGTTGGTCTAGTTGTAGAGACCGGCAGCGCACGCGAGACCCATCACTTTGCATTGCTCGCGGGCTATGGCGCAGAAGCCATTCACCCCTTCTTAGCAATGGAGACCTTGGCGGAAATGGCAAAAGGCTTGCCCGGCGATTTATCGCCCGAAAAAGCCATCAAGAATTACGTCAAGGCGGTTGGCAAAGGCTTGCAAAAAGTGATGTCCAAAATGGGCATCTCAACCTATATGTCCTATACCGGCTCACAAATTTTTGAAGCCATTGGACTCAATCAGGAAGTGATTCAACAGTATTTCAAAAATACACCATCGAATGTCGGTGGTATTGGTGTGTTTGAAATTGCCGAAGAAGCGCTGCACATGCATCAGCAGGCCTTTGGAAACGACCCCGTATTAAGTAATATGCTGGAAGCGGGCGGTGAGTATGCCTATCGTGTTCGCGGTGAAAACCACATGTGGACGCCAGACACAATTGCAAAGCTACAGCATGCAACGCGCACTGGCTCGGATAAGGGCTACCAGACATACAAAGAGTACGCCAATATCATCAATGATCAGAGTAAGCGTCAGATGACCTTGCGCGGTTTATTTGAATTTAAGGTTGATCCTGCCAAAGCGATTCCGCTTGATGAAGTGGAGTCTGCTAAAGAGATCGTCAAACGCTTTGCCACGGGCGCGATGTCTTTAGGCTCCATCTCAACTGAGGCTCATGCAACCTTGGCGATTGCCATGAACCGCATCGGCGGTAAGTCCAACACGGGCGAGGGCGGTGAAGATCCGAATCGCTACAAGAACGAACTCAAAGGCATTCCGATTCGCAAGGGCGAAAGTCTTGCGAGCATTTTGGGTAGCGACGTGGTGGAAGCCAATATTCCATTGGAAGATGGTGATTCCTTGCGCTCGAAAATTAAACAAGTAGCATCGGGCCGCTTTGGTGTAACAACTGAATACCTGCGCTCAGCAGATCAGCTGCAAATCAAAATGGCGCAAGGCGCAAAGCCAGGCGAGGGCGGCCAGTTGCCTGGTAGCAAAGTATCCGATTACATTGGTAAGTTGCGTTTCTCAGTGCCAGGCGTTGGTTTGATTTCTCCACCTCCGCATCACGATATTTACTCGATTGAAGATATTGCGCAGTTGATTCATGACCTCAAAAACGTCAATCCTGCAGCCGATGTATCGGTCAAGCTTGTTTCGGAAGTAGGCGTAGGTACGGTTGCTGCTGGCGTTGCGAAAGCCAAAGCCGATCACGTGGTGATTGCGGGTCATGACGGCGGCACTGGTGCATCGCCACTCTCATCGATTAAGCATGCGGGTTCCCCATGGGAGCTGGGTCTTGCTGAAACCCAGCAAACTTTGGTACTCAATCGTCTACGTAGCCGTATTCGGGTGCAGGCCGATGGTCAAATGAAAACCGGTCGTGACGTTGTGATTGGCGCCTTACTTGGTGCGGATGAATTTGGTTTTGCTACTGCACCATTAGTAGTCGAAGGTTGCATCATGATGCGCAAGTGCCATTTGAATACCTGCCCAGTGGGTGTTGCTACGCAAGATCCAGAGCTGCGTAAAAAGTTTGCGGGTAAGCCAGAGCACGTGGTTAATTTTTTCTTCTTTGTTGCAGAAGAAGCACGTGAAATCATGGCTCAATTAGGCATACGGAAGTTTGATGATCTGATTGGCCGAGTTGACTTGCTTGATACCCGTAAGGGCATCGATAACTGGAAAACCCATGGGCTGGATTTCAGTAAGATTTTTGCAGTCCCTGCAGTGCCAGTCGATGTGCCACGCTATCAAGTTCTCACGCAGGACCATGGCCTGAGTAGTGCTCTTGACCATATTCTGATTGAAAAGAGCGAGCCTGCCTTAGAGCGCGGTGAGAAAGTGTCCTTCATTGTTCCCGTGAAAAACGTAAACCGTACGGTAGGCGCAATGCTCTCCGGTGAAATCGCTCAGCGTTATGGCCATGCTGGTTTGCCAGACGATACGATTCACATTCAGTTAAACGGCACGGCAGGCCAAAGTTTCGCAGCATTCTTGGCGCATGGCGTTACCTTGGATCTGGTCGGCGATGCTAACGACTATGTAGGTAAGGGCTTGTCCGGTGGACGGGTCATCGTGCGCGCACCGCATGAGTTCCGCGGTGATACCGCAAAGAACATCATTGTTGGCAATACTGTTTTGTATGGCGCGATTGGCGGCGAAGCCTTCTTTAATGGCGTAGCTGGTGAGCGTTTTGCAGTTCGTAATTCGGGCGCTACGGCCGTAGTTGAAGGTACAGGCGATCACGGTTGTGAATACATGACGGGTGGTACGGTTGTCGTTTTAGGTGAAACCGGACGTAACTTTGCCGCCGGCATGAGCGGCGGAATCGCGTATGTGTACGACGAAGATGGTTTGTTTGCGAAGCGTTGTAATACCAGCATGGCTACTTTAGAAAAAGTGCTGCCCCACGCAGAGCAGGTTGCGAGCATTCCTGAATCGCAATGGCATGCACCAATCGATGTGAAGGATGGTGGTCAGCGTCTCAGCGATGAGCACATTTTGAAAGCCTTGATTGAGCGCCATTTCCGGCATACCGGATCCGAGCG
>JAIXPY010000182.1 GCA_027486025.1 Burkholderiaceae bacterium | reverse complement strand
TTGCCGGGTTATGGCTATGCTGCCGTCAACCGAGAAACCAAATACCACTGGAACGGCCTTCTAAGCGACTATTTGCAGCAACGTAACCCTCTGGTTGGCCTGATCCAGATTGTCGACGCCAGGCGGGGAATTACGGACCTGGATGAGCAAATGATCCAGTGGTTTGTGCCCACCGGCAAACCGATTCATATCTTGCTGAGCAAGTGCGACAAATTGAACAAAAGTGAATGCCGTCATGCCCTTGAGGCGGTGACCAAGCAATTGCAGCAGTACGATCCGGACTTGGGTGACGGCGCTAAGGCATCTTCCCGATTAACAGCGCAGCTATTTTCGAGTACAAAGCGGATTGGGCTAGAAGAAGCCGATAAACTGATTCTAAGTTGGCTATTTCCTGAAACCCAAACCATTACTGCACCTTTAACTACCGACATGCCCCATGAGCTCACTATTCCAGTTTCCCGCCCATAGACCCCGCCGGATGCGTCGCGATGATTGGTCGCGTCGCTTGATTCAAGAAAACACCTTGTCTTGCAGTGATTTGATTTACCCGGTGTTTTTACTGGAAGGCAACAATCAAACCGAAGCGGTCAAGTCCATGCCCGGCGTTAATCGGGTGTCGCTCGATTTACTCTTACCCGTTGCACAAGAATGCGTGACTTTGGGCATCCCAGTCCTTGCTTTGTTTCCAGTCATCAGTAGTCAACTTAAAACGCCAGATGGGCAAGAAGCGTTTAACCCCAACGGTCTCGTTCCGACTGCGGTACGCGAACTTAAAAAGCACTTTCCCACTTTGGGCATCATGACCGATGTTGCACTTGATCCTTATACAAGCCACGGTCAAGATGGTGTTTTGGATGATGCTGGCCGCATTCTGAATGATGAAACTACCGCCATCCTCGTAAAGCAAGCCGTCATGCATGCTGCTGCTGGCGTTGATATTGTGGCACCCTCAGACATGATGGATGGCCGCATTGGCGCCATTCGTGCTGCACTTGAAAAGCAAAACTTGATTCACACGCGCATCATGGCCTATTCAGCCAAATATGCATCGGCGTTCTATGGCCCATTTCGGGATGCAGTAGGCTCAGCCCAAAATCTCGGCAAAGCCGATAAGAAAACCTATCAAATGGATGTCGCAAATAGCGATGAAGCATTACGTGAACTCGCCCTGGATATCAGTGAAGGCGCTGATATGGTGATGGTTAAACCCGGTATGCCCTACCTGGACATTGTTCGCAGAGCCAAAGATACGTTTGCATACCCCACCTTTGCCTACCAAGTGAGTGGCGAATATGCCATGCTAAAAGCAGCGGCGCAAAACGGCTGGCTTGATCACGATGCAGTGATGATGGAATCGCTGATGGCATTTAAACGCGCCGGTGCGGATGGGGTATTGACGTACTTTGCACTCGAGGCTGCCCGCTTTCTAAAAGCAAAGTCGTAAACGAGTCTTGTTTGCTTAAGGTGCTGCTGCGTTTAGACGCAGTAAGAAGCGATCTGGCGGCATAAAGCCAACTACGCGCTGATTGTTCTGCTCCTCACCCGCAGCATTAAACATCAGAATGCCGGGCGGACCAAATAAACCATAGCGCTTTAACAAAGCCTGATGCTCCGCAGTGTTGCTGGTGACGTCAGCCTGTACCAAAATAAATTCCTGCATCTTTTTGGCAACGGCTGGATTGGCAAAGGTCTTGATTTCCATTTCTTTACAGCTAATACACCAGTCGGCATAAAAGTCGAGCAGCAATGGTTTCCCTGTGCGCTTAGCTTCTTCAAAGAAGGGTTGCAATGCTTCGATCGATCCAATCACCTTAAACTTCAATTCACCAAGCTGCTTCTCAGAGCGTGCCAATCCACCACCATTACCACTTGATGAATTGGTATTGCCAAGCAGAATCGGCGACACAATCCATGCAGCCAGCATGATCAGCATGATGCCCAGCATGCGCTGAAGACCAATCATCCATTTGCCTGTAGTTGGTATCAGCATGCGCGCTTCTACAGCAATGAAAAAGAGTGGCAGCCCCATACCAAGCGCCATTACAAATAGCAAACTGCCGCCCAAACTCATCGATCCGGTATGCGCTATAAAGCCGAGCACGCCGGCAAGCGGCGCGGTGATACATGGACTGGCTACTAAGGTGGATATACCGCCCAGAATAAAAGCACCCGAAATACTTCCGCCTTTTTGTCGACCGGCAATCCGACCAATGTGACCATGCCAAGACTGGGGGAGGCTCAGCCCGTAAAAACCAAATAGACTTCCAGCAAGTATCAAAAGCAATATCGCAAAGGCAATTAACACGATGGGATTTTGTAAGGCTTGCTGCGCACCGCTACCCAATGCTGCCATCAATACTCCAGCCAGCGCGTACATGAGGGACATCCCCAAAATATATGCTGCCGCAAGCACGGCTGCTCGGGACTTTTTAATGGGTTTACTGCCCTGTGTACCAAAAACAATGCTCGACAAAATAGGTAGCATTGGCAATACGCAGGGCGTAAAAGCTAATGCCAGACCAAGCACGAAGAAAGCAATGAATAAATAAGCGGTTGGTGTTTCTTTTAAAAATCGGTCAATAGCATTGACATCATCGCGCTGTTGCCACAAGCCCTTAAAACGATCCGTAACGCTTGCTTGTTGATTGCTAGTGGCGCTGCTAGCACTCTGGGTTGCTTCATCTGGCAGTGGCATAACTTGAACACCCGGCGCAGCAATATTGAATTTCAAGGTAGTGGGTGGGTAGCAAATTCCGCCATCAGCACAGCCTTGTAAATCGACTTCAATCTGAATGCCTTGGCCTTTTTCTGCCAATGTGGCCCCGCCCGGCAGCGTCAAGGTAACTTCGATTGGATGCCGATAGATCGGCATGTTTTTCTGAAAGGTCTCATCAAACTTGACTTCAGCTTTAGGCAATATTGCCGTCAAGGCTTGACTTGCCCCATCAGCCTGCATCAACCGAAATTGGAATGCCTCTTGGTAGAGGTAGTATCCCTTTGCCGTTAAAAAATTGACTTGTAGTTGCGTCTTGTTTTCAAGCCAGCCGACGGTTACCGGAAATGCTTTATCCGGATGCAAAAACGCTTTTTGAGCACTCGCCGGCAGCATCAATACAAAGCTAGCTGCTATCGTAATTGCAAACAATAGCCAGGCATTGATTCGGGAATGGGCTTGAAATAGCATCATCTAATTGGGCGTAACCGCTGTCTCTGCGATAACCCACCGAGCATAGTCTGTATGGCTATGGGTAATTGGCTGAGCAATAACTTCAGGAACATCATAGGGGTGATTTTGCTTGATAAAGGCTGAAATCGCAGGCCATTGCTCCACAGTAGTTTTTGCCACCAACACCACCTCTTGCTCCTCGCATACACGGCCTTCCCAGCGATAAATGGATTTCACGCCGGGCTGTAGTTGCGCGCAGGCCGCTAAATGCGCATCAATCAAGCGCTTTGCCAACGCTTTGGCGGCATCTTCATCTGGAAGGCTGGTCATCACCAAGAGCAATTCAGTCATTGCAAGAATCCATTGTTCGCTGTGTGATTCATAAACTGAGCCTATCAAGAAAGCAAAAAGCCAGACCGAAGCCTGGCTTTTGACTATACCCCAAAGACTTAGGCTGCGTCAGCTTCGACTGCAGTCTCTTCGACTTCTGGGCGATCCATCAGCTCAACCAAGGCCATT
>JAIXPY010000061.1 GCA_027486025.1 Burkholderiaceae bacterium | reverse complement strand
TCGAAACGCTTAGGCGTGAAGGTATTTGGCGGCGAGCACATTAATGCTGGCAGCATCATCATTCGTCAACGTGGCACCAAGGTTCATCCTGGCGCAAACGTCGGCATTGGTAAAGACCATACTTTATTTGCATTAATTGATGGTCAAGTTCAGTTCGGTATCAAAGGCGCCTTAAATAAGGCCCAAGTTTCGGTATTGCCTCGTTCATAAGGCAGCCTGACTGAGATCCGTTTTATTTCTGAACGCTACACCGAAATTTAACTCTTAGGAACAGGCCTCGCACAGCGAGGCCTTTTTTATTCATGAAATTTATTGACGAAGCTCGAATTGAAGTAATTGCTGGCGACGGTGGCGCCGGTAGTGCTTCCATGCGCCGAGAAAAGTTCATCGAGTTCGGCGGACCCGATGGTGGCGATGGTGGGCGCGGCGGTAGTGTCTATGCGGTTGCCGATCGCAACATCAATACCTTGATTGATTACCGCTATGCCAAAACCCATACCGCCAAAAATGGTGAGCCGGGGCGAGGTGCAGATTGCTATGGCAGGGCGGGTATTGATATTGAATTGCGCATGCCAGTAGGCACCATCATTTCTGATTTTGAAACCGGCGATCTGATTGCTGATCTGACAACGCATGGCGAACGCCTGTGTTTGGCTGAGGGCGGGGTCGGCGGCTGGGGCAATATTCACTTTAAGAGCAGCACAAATCGCGCGCCGCGGCAAAAGACTAATGGAAAACCAGGGGATCGCCGTAAGCTCAAACTCGAATTAAAAGTGCTGGCTGATGTGGGTTTGCTGGGTATGCCCAATGCCGGTAAATCGACCTTGATTACTGCAGTCTCGAATGCCAGACCCAAAATTGCCGATTATCCGTTCACGACCTTGCACCCGAATTTAGGGGTGGTGCGCGTGGGGCAAGAGCGCAGCTTTGTCATTGCCGACATTCCAGGCTTGATTGAGGGGGCAGCAGAAGGTGCTGGCTTGGGTCATCGATTCTTGCGCCACTTGCAGCGTACGGGCGTTTTATTACACATGGTTGATTTGGCACCGTTTGATGAAGGTGTTGATAACGTTGCCGATGCAAAAGCAATCGTCAATGAGTTACACAAATACGATGAGGCCTTGGCTGAAAAGCCGCGTTGGTTGGTGCTCAATAAAATCGATATGATCCCTGAGGATGAGCGCGCCGCAAAGGTAAAAGACTTCATTAAGCGCTTTAAATGGAAGGGCCCCGTCTTCGAGATTTCAGCGTTGACTGGCCTTGGTTGTGAAAAGCTCTGCTATGCCTTGCAAGATTATTTAGACTCAGTACGCCGTGAGCATGATGCGGCAGAAGAGCGCGCAATCGATCCGCGTTATCAAGGTAACGATGATGAGCGCGCGCGTCATTATGAGCGGGACGCAGAAGATTAATTAAGGTCAGATTACACATTTATACCGAGATTTAGAAATGGGAATTCAAAACGCAAAACGAATTGTGGTGAAAGTGGGCTCTAGCCTCGTCACGAATAATGGCGAGGGCCTTGATCACACCGCCATCGCCAATTGGGCAGAACAAGTTGCTGGTTTACAAAAATCCGGCTGTGAAGTCTTGATGGTGAGTTCTGGCGCAATTGCTGAGGGAATGCAGCGCCTTGCATGGACGCAGCGCCCTACCGAAATTCACCAGCTGCAGGCTGCGGCCGCAGTCGGTCAAATGGGCTTAGTGCAGGTGTATGAAAGCTCGTTTGCACGTTTTGGTTTGCGTAGCGCTCAGGTCTTACTTACCAATGCCGATTTAGCGAATAGCGAGCGCAATGCCAACGCAAAGGCAACACTCACTACATTGCTGCAGTTGGGTGTAGTGCCTATCATTAATGAAAACGATACCGTGGTGACCGATGAAATTAAGTTTGGGGACAACGATCACTTGGCGGCTCTTGTTGCTAACTTAGTCAGTGCAGATGCCCTGGTGATCTTGACCGATCAAGGCGGCCTCTATACAGCCGACCCTAGAAAAGACAGCAACGCAAGCCTCGTTGCAAATGCAATTGCAGGCGATCCTAGTTTAGAGTCCATGGCAGGCGGAGCTGGAAGTGCGCTCAGCAAAGGCGGCATGTTGACTAAAGTCTTGGCTGCTAAAACGGCCGCTGCTACGGGCGCGAGCACCATCATTGCGTCCGGCCATGCGCCTCAGGTCTTAACTAATTTATACGCTGGTATCAGTATTGGTACTTGTTTGCAGCCAGCCTAAACAGTGATGATGTACTGCTTTAATTAACAACGCCTAATGAGTTGGTGGGTTTTATTCCGCCAATAAAGCCATTCGGATCCAGTGATTGCAGTACTGTTTTTAAACTTTTCTCTTGACTGGAAAAGTTACAGATAGCACCCTGCGCTAAAGCAGCTTGATAGCGATTCGGGACATTGTCTTTGATTGCGGACCAGTCGCCGAGTGGATTTTCTCGCCAACTTCCGTTGGTCTCATACGTGCCATAAAGACGCGCTTGATACGAATCACAGCGAATGCCTTCGTATTGAGTTTGTTTTGATCCACTCGGGCTCGTGATTTGCACCATATACCGCGTGACGCCATCATTACCAATCAGGATCGATTGGGTATCGATGGCAAACTTGAAGATGGTGGTTTCAGATACGTAAAAAGGCAGCAGAGTTTTGGGATTTGGTGCTACCAGCGGCATACTGGTGTTGCCCTCTTTAAACACCGTGGGAGCATAGGGGTCAACGCCACTGATCATGGGATCGCCATAGCATCCAATCAAGCTTGCCGAAACAAGTACGCAGCTCGTATAGCTAAACCAGCGGGGACGCGCAAATGGGGGTGTATGCATGATTAGCCTAAAAAGAGGGTGCTACTTTAGTTGGGTGGGGCGTCTGAATCATGGCGCCGAATGTGTTGTGTGAGATCGAGCGGTACACCCCAAACCAGTTGTTGTAATTTCAGATTGCGAGTGAGGTAGCGTGCTAGTTCGGATAAGGCCAATTCATAAACCTCGCGCTTAAAATCCACGACAGAATCGAGTTCAATCCAATAGGGGTGCCAGCGCCAGGCATCGAATTCAGGGTGCTCGGTTGCGCGCAGGTGAATATCGCTGTCCTGTCCGGTCAGGCGCAATAAAAACCAAATCTGCTTTTGCCCGCGGTAGCTGGCACGTTGCATTCGGTTGGCAGTTTGACGGCGCAAGAACTCCTCCGGGACATCATAGCGAAGCCAGTCCCTGGTGCGTCCAATGATCTGGACGTGCTGCGGCAGCAAGCCAACCTCTTCGTGCAATTCGCGGTACATGGCCTCTTCTGGGCTTTCACCATGCTGAATCCCGCCCTGCGGGAACTGCCACGAATGCTGTCCAACGCGTTTTCCCCAGAAAACCTCGTTAGAGCCGTTAAGGAGGACAATGCCGACATTGGGTCGATACCCTTCACGGTCGAGCATAATCGCGCTCCAAATCCATTAAAATCAGTGATTTGATTATATCTATACATGAAAGCCACACAAACCTTTCTCGCGACCCTTAAGGAAGCCCCCTCTGACGCGGAGGTGGTTTCGCATCAGCTCATGGTGCGTGCTGGCTTAATCCGTAAGTTAAGTGCCGGCATTTATAACTACTTACCGCTGGGCTTAAAGGTGATTCGCAAGGTGGAAAACATCATTCGCGAAGAAATGAATCGGGCAGGCGCGATTGAACTCCTGATGCCGATGATTCAGCCAGCAGAGCTTTGGCAAGAAACGGGCCGCTGGGAGAAGATGGGCCCCGAGTTACTTCGCATTAAAGACCGACACGAGCGCGATTTTTTAATTCAGCCTACCTCCGAAGAAGTCGTGACTGATTTGGCTCGCAATGAAATCCGAAGCTACAAGCAGTTGCCAGTGAACTTCTATCAAATTCAGACGAAGTTTCGCGATGAGCGCCGCCCCCGTTTTGGCATCATGCGCGGCCGTGAGTTCAGCATGAAAGACGCCTACTCATTTGATCGAGATACTGCCGGGCTGAAGCAGTCTTATCAGTTGATGTTCGATGCCTATACTCGTATTTTTGAGCGCATGGGTTTGGTGTTCAGGGCCGTTACCGCCGACAACGGCGCGATTGGCGGCTCCGGCAGCCAAGAGTTTCATGTGATTGCCGATACCGGTGAAGACGCAATTGTGTATTGCCCCAATTCCGATTACGCAGCCAATTTAGAAGCCGCGGAGTCGCTTTCATTAATTCCAGTTCGCGCTGCCCCAACGGTTGTAATGCAAAAAGTGGCGACGCCCGATCAAACCCGCTGCGATCAAGTCGCGCAGTTTTTATCGCTTCCGCTTGAGCAAACGGTGAAGACTCTGGTTTTTGCGGTGGATCAAGAGAAGGGCCCCGCTAAACTCTTCATGCTCTTGCTCCGCGGTGATCACGAGTTAAATGAAATCAAGCTCAGCAAAATTCCTGGCCTAGCCGAATCCCGTTTTGCAAGCGAAGCAGAAATCGCCGCCGCTTGCAATGCAAGCCCAGGTTCATTAGGCCCAGTGGGTGTTCATGCCGATGTCGTTGTCATTGCCGATCGCACCGTAGCCAATATGAGCGATTTTGTCTGCGGCGCCAACGCGACTGGATTTCATTTGACTGGTGTGAACTGGGGGCGTGATCTGCCCATGCCGCAGGTTGCCGACATTCGCAATGCTGTCGCCGGTGATCCGTCGCCGGACGGCAAAGGCCCGGTCGAAATCTGCCGCGGCATTGAAGTGGGACACGTCTTTCAATTGGGCACGCGCTATTCCGAAGCAATGCGTTGCACCTATTTGGATGAGAATGGCAAAGCCCAGCCCATGGTGATGGGTTGTTATGGGATTGGTGTAACGCGTTTACTCGGGGCAGCGATTGAGCAGGGTCATGATGATCGGGGTATTGTGTGGCCGATTTCGATGGCGCCATTTGAGCTTGTTATTTGCCCAGTGGGCTACGATAAGTCGGAGTCCGTCAAGGCAGAAGCCGATGCCTTGCACGACGTACTCCTGGCTGCGGGCATTGATGTGGTTCTGGATAACCGGGGCGAGCGTCCGGGTGCGATGTTTGCCGACTGGGAATTAATCGGTGTGCCATACCGAGTCGTGGTTGGTGAGCGCGGATTGAAAGACGGGCAGGTGGAGTTTCAAGGTCGCACTGAAAGTGCCGCGCAAAACATTCCGCTTGCCTCGATCAAGGATCACGTCATCGCTGCTGTTCAAGCAGCAAAGCAACAGACCCGTTCATGAAATAAAAGGATAAGTGACGGCGGCTTATTTTTTAAATAGGCCGCCAAGTCCTTTAGCCGCGCCACGCGCTGCCATCGAGCCCATCATGCGGGCCATCTTGCCACCCTTAAATTGCTTCATCATGGTTTGCAT
>JAIXPY010000040.1 GCA_027486025.1 Burkholderiaceae bacterium | reverse complement strand
GTATTGAGCATTTTCATGGCAGCCGAAACAACGGTGTTGTACTGGCGGCGCTGATAATCAAAATTGGCTTGCTTCAATATCGTATGGACTTCGCGGCGCAGGGTTTGCTCCGCCTCAGTAAACTCGCTTGGCAGGGCGGCATTGACTTCTGAAATTGATCGAATGGCAGCAGCCTGACTCATCGAGTAGGACCACACCCGCCGCAGAAAGCGCGAAGCGCCATCAACGCCCGCACCAGACCACTCGAGCTGTTGCTCGGGTGGCGCCGCAAACATCGTAAAGAGCCTTGCTGTATCGGCGCCATACTGATCAATCAAGGCCTGTGGATCAACGCCGTTATTTTTGCTCTTCGACATTTTTTCTACCCCACCAATCGTGATGGGGTTGCCGCTTAGCTCAATACCACTCCCTGCTTTGGGTTTTGCGCCCGTCGGCCGCCCTTTATCGTCCAGCGTTAACTCGACATCGAGGGGATTAAGCCACGTCTTTTTACCGCTGGCGTCTTCGCTGTAGTACGTCTCATTAAGAACCATGCCTTGCGTTAGCAAATTAGCAAACGGCTCATCAAAGGCAATCAAATCCAAATCGCGCATGACCTTGGTCCAAAAACGCGCGTAGAGTAAATGTAAAATCGCATGCTCGATGCCGCCAATGTATTGGTCCATCGGCATCCAGTATTGATTACGCTGATCGACCATGGTCTTGGCATCTGCCCCGGTATAGCGCATGAAGTACCACGAGGAATCCACAAAGGTATCCATGGTGTCGGTCTCGCGCCGCGCCGGCTTACCGCACTTCGGGCACGCCACATTTAAAAAGTCAGCGCGCTTATTGAGAGGATTGCCACTGCCGTCGGGAACACAATCTTCTGGCAGCACTACTGGCAAATCTTTTTCTGGAACGGGAACAGCGCCGCAACCGGGATTGACCTCATCGCCACAATGAATAATCGGAATTGGCGTACCCCAATAGCGCTGCCGTGAGATACCCCAGTCGCGCAAGCGATACGTGGTTTTGATTTCTCCAACGCCAAGCAGAGCTAAATCAGCAGCAACCGCAGTCACCGCATCGCTTACCGAGAGACCATCGTATTTGCCACTATTGATGCACTGCGCATTCTCTTTTTGGGCGTACCAGGCATCCCAGTGGGTGGGGTTGAACATCGGCGATTCGCCGGTGAGGGCAATCACCTGTTTAATCGGCAGATGGTATTTAAGGGCAAAGGCAAAGTCACGCTCATCATGGGCGGGTACACCCATCACAGCGCCATCACCATAACTCATCAAAACATAGTTGCCGACCCATAAGGGGACCGGCTCTTTGTTTAAGGGGTGGGTCACATATAAACCGGTGAACATTCCTTCTTTTTCTTGGGTAGCCAGATCGGCTTCAATCACACTACCGGTTTTGCATTTTTCGATGAAGCGAGCAAGCTCCGGATTGCTGCGCGCCGCTTCCGTCGCCAGCGGGTGCTCCGCTGCTACTGCGCAAAAGGTCACGCCCATGATGGTATCGGCACGCGTAGTAAATACGTATAACTTGCCATCCTGAATCAGTTCACCGGCGCTATTCTTGATCACGTGATCAAACGCAAAGCGTACGCCGCGGCTTTTGCCAATCCAGTTTTGCTGCATGGTCTTCACGCGCTCGGGCCAGCCCAAATCATCCAGGCCAGTCAGCAGCTGTTCTGCGTAGGCAGTGATGTTCAAGTAGTAACCCGGGATCTCGCGCTTTTCGACTAAAGCCCCTGAGCGCCAACCGCGCCCTTCAATCACTTGCTCATTCGCTAATACGGTTTGATCAACCGGATCCCAATTGACGACCTGAGTTTTGCGGTACGCCACGCCCTTTTCCAGCATCTTTAAAAAGAGCCACTGGTTCCAGCGGTAGTAATCGGGTTTGCAGGTGGCAATTTCGCGCGACCAATCAATCGCTAGGCCCATCGCGGCCATTTGCTTTTTCATGTACGCAATGTTTTGGTAGGTCCACTCAGCTGGGGGCACTTTGTTCTGAATTGCAGCATTTTCAGCGGGCATACCAAAGGCATCCCAACCCATCGGCATCAGCACGTTGTAGCCCTGCATGCGCAATTGGCGCGCCATCACATCGTTGATGGTGTAGTTACGCACATGGCCCATGTGCAATTTACCCGATGGGTAAGGCAACATCGAGCAAGCATAGTACTTGGGCTTAGGCTTACCTTCTGCATTGACCGCATCTTCGGTGACGCGGTAAACGTCTTTGCTATTCCAATCTGCTTGGGCTGCCGCTTCAATGCTGCGGTAGTCGTATTCCATACTCATTGTGTAAGGCTCTTTTCGCTGTAATCGCTTGGTTTTTTATATGTCTTATGCCCGCAGACCCAATACGTCTTGCATATCAAATAGACCGGATGTTTTTTTCTCTAAAAAGCGTGCCGCCCGAATCGAGCCCTGCGCATAGGACTGACGGCTAGACGATTTATGGCTAATCTCAATGCGCTCACCCTCACCTGCAAATAGCACCGTGTGATCGCCCACAATATCGCCGCCACGGATAGTTGCAAAACCAATCGATCCAGACTTGCGCTCACCGGTATGGCCTTCACGTGCATACACCGCGACATCGTTCAATGATTGGCCCAATGCACCTGCAATCACTTCGCCCATTTTCAAAGCGGTACCGGATGGCGCATCGACTTTATGGCGATGGTGCGCTTCGATGATCTCAATGTCGTAACCGGTATCGAGCATCTTTGCAGCCACCTCAAGTAACTTCAAAGTGACATTGACGCCGACACTCATATTGGGAGCAAACACCATCGCAATCTTGCTAGATGCCGTTTTCAGTTGGGCGATTTGATCAGCACTCAATCCAGTGGTGCCGATGATCATCTTGACGCCGTGGGCAGTAGAGGCGGCTAAATGCAGCATCGTGCCCTCGGGCCGGGTGAAGTCAATCAAATACTCGGCATCGCGCAAGCCATGGGCCAAATCGGCCGTAATCATCACACCTGTTTTTTTCCCCAAGAAGGCGCCAGCATCCTCACCCAATACAGGGCAGGATGCGTGATCCAGCGCGCCTACTAAAGTGGCATCCGGCAATTGCAATACTGCCTCAATTAGCATTCGGCCCATTCGGCCACTCGCTCCTGCGATTGCGATTTTCATAATCTCACTCTTTGCTTAACTGATTTTGCTTAACTAATTTTCAATTCCACTTCGGCATTGCTGACTCAGCATCAGCCCTACTTACTTGACTGGTGTGACAATGGGGCCGCTGCTCGGCGGACTCGGTATCAATACCTCAGGCTGTTGCAATGGTGGCGTTACTGGATTTTTATTTTTACCCGTGAGCATATCCCAGAAGGAGCGCTTATTCTTGGCATAGTTATCGATCTCTGCAACGAGCTCCACCTCGGTTGGCAATGCATCGCCCTGAAACTTCATCACTTTATCGCCATCAAAAAAAACAGTTACCCGCCGCTCTTTACTGATTTTTTCACCGAGGCGTTTAAATTCAAATACGTAGTCCCACCGATTGGCATGAAAGTAACTGGCTAATAATGGGGTGCCCAAAATTTGCCGTACCTGCTCCCGGCTCATGCCAACTTCCAGCTTGGCATATTGCTCGCTGGAAATAAAGTTGCCCTGAACAATATCCGGTACATAAGGCCGAAAAATACTGTTCATCATCGTACGCTGGGTTTCATCGACTTTCGTCGAGCAGCCGGTTGCGATCAAAGCGGCCAATACAATCGCAGCCAGCATGCAGCAGCGCAGCAATCGCCTGCTGGGGCTTAAAACCCGCATTGGGATGCTACGAATTGGTAAAAGGCAGTTTTGCATGGCAAGCCGTATCATTAAGGTCTTGATTTTAGCCCTCAATCGATGCCTATGAACCAAAACCCCTCCCCAGCCGATTTACGGGATATCGGCCTAAAAGCCACGGCTCCCCGTATGCAGATTCTCGATTTTTTTCATCAGCATCCGGGTGCGCATTTCAGTGCCGAAGAAATATTCATGGCTATGGCCAAAGAAGATAAAGACATTGGTCTGGCTACGGTCTATCGGGTACTTACCCAGTTTGAGCAGGCAGGCCTCTTGCTCCGCAGTCATTTTGAGTCCAGCAAAGGCGATAGCCGGGCGATTTATGAGCTCAACGAGGGTACGCACCACGATCACCTCGTTTGCCTTGACTGTGGCCACGTAGAGGAATTTGTCGATGCCGCGATTGAGCGGCGCCAAAAGGAGATCGCCAAATCCTTAGGTTTTGCCCTTGAAGAGCATTCCCTAGCCATGTATGGGCATTGCCAAAAGAAAAATTGCGCCCACAAGCGCAAATAAGCCATTTGGATCGGTTTATAGAAAAAAGGGGCTGACAAGCCCCTTTTTTACCAACTAAACCACCTATTTGACCCCTTTTGCCTAGGCCGCCATCAGCGCCTCAGCGGCATTGAGCATCTGTACTGAATACCCCCACTCGTTGTCATACCAAGCCAGTACTTTGACCAATTTGCCATCGGCCGAAACCCGCGTTTGGCTGGCATCGTAAATACTGGGGCGGGGATCATGGTTAAAGTCGATCGAGACTAGGGGCAAGGTGTTAAAGCCCAAAATACCCTTGAGTTCGCCTTCGCTGGCTTTTTTCAATACGGTGTTGACCTCATCTACGCTGGTGGCGCGCTTGGCCACAAAGGTTAAATCAACTACCGAAACGTTAATGACCGGAACCCGCATCGCAAAGCCATCAAAACGACCAGCTAATTCTGGCAATACCAAGCCAACTGCTTTAGCAGCGCCCGTTTTAGTTGGGATCATGCTACTCACTGCAGAACGCGCGCGGCGCATGTCCTTGTGATACACGTCCGTCAATACCTGATCATTGGTAAACGCATGAATGGTAGTCATTAAACCGGACTCAATGCCAATCGCACCCAGCAAGGGCTTAACTAAAGGCGCTAAGCAGTTGGTGGTACAGCTGGCATTCGACACAACGACATCACTGGGCTTAAGTATTTTTTCATTGACACCATAGACGATAGTTGCATCAACGTCTTTTTCGCCAGGAGCCGAGATCAATACTTTTTTTGCACCCTGCTGAATGTGCACCATGGCTTTTTCTTTGGAGGTAAATTTACCCGAGCACTCGAGTACTAAATCCACTTGATGCTCGCCCCATGGGGTCTCCAGGGGATTACGCGTGGAATACATTTTTATACGATCGCCATTAACCACCATGTGATCGCCATCGACGGTGACTGTACCTGG
>JAIXPY010000115.1 GCA_027486025.1 Burkholderiaceae bacterium | reverse complement strand
TGACTACCTTGGGCCAAATCCATGCATTTTTACCATCCAGTAAATTGATCAATATTTCTGAGGTGGCAGCGCAAAGCCATCCAATCGATTCCATTTCTACGGATAGTAGGGCGATTGAGAGTGGGTCGCTCTTTATTGCACTGAAAGGTGAGCGCTTTGATGCGCATCAATTCCTAGGGGCGGTTAGTACTGCCGGTGCAAGCGCAGCACTGATTGAGGATGAGGGGACTTGCCCAAATCAGCTTCCAGCAGTATGCGTTGCCGACACGCGAATTGGTTTAGGTGATTTTGCTGCAGCGTGGCGGCAGCAATTTACATTGCCGCTGGTCGTGGTAACGGGCAGTAACGGCAAGACTACCGTGAAAGAGATGATCGCAGCTATCTTTGGTGCGGCTGTAGACAAAGAAGCAACTCTGGTTACACCTGGCAATTTGAATAATGATATTGGACTACCGCTGACGGTATTGCGTTTACGTGAATACCATCGACTAGCCGTGATTGAACTTGGAATGAATCATCCTGGCGAGACAGCGTACCTTACCAAGATTGCCAAGCCAACAATTGCGCTCATCAACAATGCCCAGCGTGAACACCAAGAATTCATGGAGACTGTGGATGCGGTTGCGCATGAGCATGCGGATGCAATCACAGCATTGCCAGTAGATGGCATTGCAGTTTTTCCAGCAGATAGCCCATTTAGTAGCGATTGGCGCAAAAAAGCGAACGGGCGCCGCTCTATTGACTTTGCACTCAATGGCCCTGCAGCAGTCAGCGGCACCCTACTGAAGGACGGTACGCTTGAAATAAAAACAAGTGATGGCGTTATGAATGTTCGACTTTCCGTGCTCGGTGAGCACAATCTGCGTAACGCCCTTGCCGCCACGGCTGTAGCCTTAGCTGCAAAGGTAGATCTAGAGGCTATTTGTCTTGGATTGGAATCATTTCAAGCGGTCAGCGGCCGAATGATGGCAAATCAATTGGGTAGATGCTTGTTGATTGATGATAGCTATAACGCCAATCCCGACTCAGTGCGCGCTGCAATTGATGCCCTTAGTCAGGCTAGCCAAAAAACCTGCTTAGTCCTGGGTGACATGGGTGAAGTGGGTTCAAAAGGTCCAGAGTTTCATTATGAGGTGGGTGCGTATGCAGCAGAGCGTGGCATTGCGCACTTATGGGCGCTAGGAGAGCAAACGCAAGCTTCAGTACGTGGTTTTAATGAATTCAATGGACGCATCGGAAGCAGTAATGCGGCAATCCATTTTGAAAGCATCGATGCCTTAGGCGCACGGGTGGCGACCGTTGCCAATTTATTTTCTGAAGGTACCTCAGTATCTCAGCCCTATGCAGTACTGGTAAAGGGATCACGTTTTATGCGCATGGAGCGAGTAGTAGCGGCGTTAAAAGATACGCTGGCGGAGGTTAAAGCATGCTCTTAATCTTGGCGCAGTGGTTACAAGACGATTACAGTTTTTTCCGAGTATTTAATTACATTACCTTCCGCGCGGTGATGGCGACATTGACCGCATTGTTGATTGGTTTGATTTCGGGACCCTGGGTTATTCGGAGATTGACTGAGTTAAAAATGGGCCAGGCGGTCCGTACCGATGGACCACAAACGCATTTAATCAAATCAGGCACCCCAACGATGGGCGGCGTACTTATTTTGATTGGCATATTTACCTCATGTGTTTTGTGGGCTGACCTGACCAATCGATTCATCTGGATTGTGATGCTGGTTACATTTGGCTTTGGCTTGATCGGCTGGGTTGACGATTACCGCAAAGTTGCTCGTAAAGACCCGAAGGGAATGGCGTCGCGCGAAAAGTTTTTCTGGCAAACCGTAATTGGATTATTTGCTGCAATTTACTTGGCATTCTCTGTGTCTGAGGTCAACAACTTAAAAGTACTGCAGTTGTTCATTGATTGGGTGCAGAGCGGTTTTTCATTGGACCTCCCAGCGAAATCAAACCTCTATCTTCCCTTTGTGAAAGAAGTGAGTTATCCACTGGGAGTGATGGGTTTCATCATCCTGAGTTACCTGGTCATTGTGGGTAGTAGCAATGCAGTCAATTTAACGGATGGCCTTGATGGCCTCGTCATCATGCCCGTGATTTTGGTCGGGGCTGCACTGGGCGCGTTTGCCTATGTGATGGGTAACGCAATTTACGCCAAGTATTTACTGTTCCCATTTATTCCTGGGGCAGGTGAGTTGATGATTTTCTGCGGCGCCATGGGCGGCGCGGGCCTTGCCTTCCTTTGGTACAACACCCATCCTGCGCAGGTTTTTATGGGCGATGTTGGCGCTTTAGCCCTAGGCGGTGCCCTTGGAACCATTGCGGTCATTGTGCGCCAAGAGATTGTTTTGTTTGTGATGGGCGGTATTTTTGTTGCTGAAACGGTTTCCGTGATGATGCAGGTGATTTGGTTCAAGTACACCAAAAAACGCTATGGCGAAGGACGCCGTATTTTTCGAATGGCGCCACTGCACCACCATTTTGAACTAGGCGGTTGGCGTGAAACCCAAGTCGTTGTTCGTTTTTGGATCATCACTATTTTGTTGGTGTTGGTTGGTTTATCAAGCTTGAAATTACGGTAATCAGTAGACGATGCGCAATGTAAAAGATCCTTTTATTTGTCCTGAGCTGAGTAGAGCGCAAGCGCTCTCAGTTGAGCCAACACGCTTTTTAATTCTGGGGCTAGGTGAGTCTGGAATCGCAATGGCGAAGTGGTGCTTACGTCATGGCGCGCATACCCGCTTGGTTGATACACGTGAGCGAAGCACCCTCAATGAAAAGCAGCAGGCGCAGCTAAGCGAACTGGAGTTTGCTGGTCTAACCGACATGCATTTTGGTAGCTGGAACACCAGTATGTTGGATGACATTGATGTGATTGGTATATCGCCGGGACTATCGCCGATTACAGAGCCAGCACAATCCATTTTGGCTGTAGCACAAGAAAAAGGCATTCCAGTATGGAGTGAGATTGAGTTCTTTGCGCGCGGCATTACCGCGCTGGAGCGGGAATCGATTGCCGAGGCAGTTGATCACGAGGGCTGGACTTACCAACCTAAAATCATCGCCATTACTGGTACGAATGGCAAAACAACTACAACGGCGCTAGTTGGTCAGTTGTGTGAGCGCGCCGGCAAAACGGTGGCAGTGGCTGGCAATATTAGCCCCGCAGCCTTGGATAAGCTTATGGCTTGCCTGGATAGCGCCGATGGCCTGCATGATCTACCGGAGTTGTGGGTACTTGAGTTATCGAGTTTTCAATTGCACTTTACCTATAGCCTCAATCCTAGCGCAGCAACCGTACTTAACCTCAGTCAGGATCATTTGGATTGGCATGGTGATATGCAGGCCTATGCCACTGCTAAAGCCGCTATTTTTGGACCCAGCAGTATTTGCATTGTGAATCGGGATGAAGTCGAATTAAATCGCTTGCTAAGCAGTCAATTGGAAGACCGGCAGATCATTCACTTTGGCTCAAATCGACCCGATGAGCCGGGATCACTTGGTATTGAACGCGATCCTCAGGCTGGAGGAATAGATTGGTTAGTTTGGGCTGAGGTGGATGAGGATGCCGAGTTAGAAAAGCCTAAGCGGCGACGTAAAGCTGTGGCGACTGAGGTTGAGCCGGTTCGCCTAAAGCGCTTAATCCCAGCAGATGCATTACGCATCCGCGGCAAACACAACGCTCTCAATGCCTTGGCTGCTTTGGCATTAGCACGCGCAGTGGGCTTGCCGTTCAATAAATTACTACATGGTTTGCGCGAGTATCGCGGTGAACCTCATCGCGTACAAAGCGTTGCTGTCATTCGGGATGTGGAGTACGTCGATGATAGCAAGGGAACTAACGTAGGCGCTACTGTTGCTGCTCTGAATGGCCTGGGTGATACGGCTGGCACGAAAAAGATTTGGTTAATTGCGGGTGGCGATGGCAAAGGCCAAGATTTTTCGCCCCTCTTTGATCCAGTGCAGCGTTTTGCAAAAGGCATTCTATTGATTGGTAAGGATGCGCCGCTTATTCAGGATGCGCTGCAAGCAACCGGCGTTGCAGTAGAGCGCTGTGAAACCATTGCGGTTGCAGTGAAGACTGCGTCAGAGCGCGCGACTTCAGGTGATGTGGTTCTACTTTCGCCGGCATGTGCTAGTTTTGATCAGTTTAAGGACTACGTCCACCGTGCTGCTGTATTTGTATCGGAAGTGGAAGAGCTGGGCATGCAGTTTTCCGACTCCGGCATTGAAGCCGATTGTTCGTCTGGAGTAAGCGCATGAACTTAAATCGCTTTTGGAACTACTCCCGCGGCGGTATCACTGGCTTTCGAACTGGCTTACGTGATGCGGTTACAGGAGTAGAGCAAACGCGCTCGCGCATGATGGAATATGACCAGCTGCTGGTATGGGCGGTTGTTTCATTGGCGCTCATTGGTTTGGTGATGGTGTATTCCGCATCCATTACCCTGGCAGACGGTCCAAAGTATAAAAACTACAGTAGCAATCACTTTCTGATTCGGCATTTGATTTCACTCACGATTGCCACGGTAGTGGGTTTGTGTGTGTTTCGGATCCCAGTAAAGGCGTGGGATAAGCTTGCGCCGATTCTGTTCGGAATTACCATCCTATTGTTGATTGCAGTCCTGATCCCTGGAATCGGTAAAGGTGTTAACGGAGCACGCCGCTGGATCTCCTTTGGGTTTATGAATTTCCAGCCGTCTGAGCTGATGAAGTTTGCCGTTGTCATTTTTGCTGCGAGCTATACCGTTCAGCGTCAAGAGTACCTCCATTCGTTTGTGAAGGGACTGGTGCCGATGGGCATCGCCGTCATGATTATTGGCGCTTTATTGCTATGGCAGCCTGATATGGGCGCGTTTGTGGTGATTGCCTTAATTGCTTTTGGCATTCTTTTTTTGGGCGGAATTAATGTGAAATTGTTTGGTGGTTTGGTGGTTGCTGGAATTACGAGCGCTGCCATCATCATTGCCCTTTCACCGTTTCGTCGCGAACGCATTTTTGCATTTTTGGATCCTTGGGCAGCAGATCATGCCGCGAATAAAGGCTATCAACTAACGCATTCGCTCATGGCATTTGGACGGGGTGAGTGGTTTGGTACTGGCCTTGGCGGCAGTGTCGAAAAATTGCATTATCTGCCCGAAGCGCATACCGATTTCATCTTGGCGGTAATTGGTGAGGAGCTTGGCTTTGCCGGAGTACTCGTCATTATCTTTTTGTTTTACTGGATTGTGCGTCGCGCTTTTCTGATCGGTCGAACTTCCCTGCAACTGGATCGCAGTTTTGCTGGCTTGGTAGCAAAGGGAATTGGTATTTGGATTGGATGGCAAGCCTTTATCAATATGGCAGTGAATTTAGGTTTGCTCCCAACCAAAGGATTAACACTGCCGTTAATTAGCTATGGCGGCTCTGGGATCTTAATGAATGCCGTTGCGATTGCAGTCCTGCTCAAGATTGATTATGAAAACCGTGTCTTGATGCGGGGAGGCAAGTTATGAATCAGCCGTCCATCCTAGTCATGGCCGGCGGTACTGGCGGGCATATCTTCCCTGGATTAGCAGTGGCTGAGCTCTTACGTGCGCGTGGCTGGCAGGTCGCTTGGCTTGGCAATGCTACTGGCATGGAATACCATTTGGTGCCGAGTCGCGGGTTTTCGTTCGAGGCAGTCAATTTCGGCGGTCTGCGTGGCAAAGGCCTGCTGACCAAGCTAATGTTGCCTTTTAATTTGGCAAGAGCATGCTTGCAAAGCTGGCAGATTATTCGTAGGCTAAAACCAAGCGTTGTGCTCGGCATGGGTGGCTACATCACCTTTCCGGGTGGATTAATGAGCGCCTTACTGAAGCGCCCCCTCGTTTTGCATGAAGCAAACTCGGTTGCTGGCAGCGCCAATCGTTATCTTTCCAAGATTGCGACTAAAACTCTGACGGGATTCCCCAATACCCTATCTGAAGGCGAGTGGGTTGGTAATCCGATTCGCGCTGAGTTTGAGTTAATCGCGTCACCTGTCGAGCGGTATGGCGCGCGTACTGGCCCCTTAACCCTATTAGTCGTTGGCGGTAGCCTGGGCGCTAGCGCCCTAAATGAAACGATTCCAGCTACGTTAGCGCTGATGCCTACCGAAGAAAGGCCACAGGTAGTACATCAGGCGGGTGAAAAACACGTCGCTGAACTCAAGCAACGCTATGCTGATTATGGCGTTGTTGCAGATGTTCGCGCCTTTATTGGCGATATGGCAGAGGCATATGCTGCAGCTGATCTCGTCATATGCCGTTCGGGTGCAATGACCGTATCGGAGATTGCTGCCTGCGGCGTTGCCGCTTGCTTCGTGCCATTTCCATTTGCCATTGATGATCACCAAACGGCCAATGCAGCGTTTTTATCAAGAGCAGATGCGGCTAAATTGTGGCCTCAGACTGAACTCAATCCGAGCGCACTTTGTGCGTGGTTGCAAACTTTACGGCGCCCTGAATTAATGGCAATGGCAGAGCGTGCTCGCGCTCTAGCAAAGATGCAGGCAACCGAGCGCGTGGCAGCCATATGCGCCGAGTCTGCAGGAGTAAAGCAATGAAGCATATTGTTCAGCAGATTCATTTTGTTGGTATTGGTGGCGCTGGCATGAGCGGCATTGCCGAAGTATTGCTCAACTTGGGATACCAAGTTTCGGGTTCTGATTTAGCCGAAAGCGCGACAACAAAACGCTTGCGTGAACTAGGCGCCGATATTCAGATTGGGCACAAGGCTAGCCATGTTGGTACTGCAGAGGCTGTGGTGATTTCAACGGCAGTCGCTGGCAACAATCCCGAGGTAATTGCTGCACGCGCTGCAAAAATACCGATTATTCAGCGGGCTGTGATGCTGGGTGAACTGATGCGTTTAAAGCAAGGTATTGCGATTGCAGGAACGCATGGAAAAACCACAACGACCAGTTTAGTTGCTTCGGTGCTAGCAGAAGGAGGTCTTGATCCCACTTTTGTGATTGGCGGAAAACTCAATTCAGCCAATGCCAATGCGCGCTTGGGGCAGGGCGATTTTATTGTGGTCGAGGCAGATGAATCGGATGCCTCATTCCTGCAGCTGTTTCCAGCGATGGAAGTCATCACGAATATTGATGCTGATCACATGGATACCTATCAGCATGATATGGCACGGCTTAAGCAAGCGTTTGTGCAATTTACGCAGCGCATGCCCTTTTATGGCATTGCGATTGTGTGTGCCGACGATGCCAACGTGCGGGATCTCATTCCCTTTGTATCGCAACCCATTCTGAAATACGGTACTGCTGACGATGCCGATATTCGCGCGCACCACATTCAGGCGGACGGAACGCGGATGCGCTTTACGGTGGAGCGCCGTACGATTCGGCGTCATGGCGCAAAGCCAGGACCATTGCAAATCGAGCTCAATCTTCCAGGATTGCATAACGTACGTAATGCCCTTGCCGCGATTGGTATAGCGACTGAATTAGGGATACGCGATGAAGCGATTGTGAAAGCCCTGTCGGAATTCAGTGGGGTTGGTCGGCGTTTCCAGCGCTACGGTGATATTGCATTAGCAAAAGGTGGAAGTTTCACCTTGATCGATGATTACGGACACCATCCGGTTGAAATGGCAGCTACTTTGGCAGCAGCACGTGGGGCCTATCCAGGTCGCCGACTGGTTTTGGCATTTCAGCCTCATCGCTACACCCGAACACGCGATTGTTTTGGTGACTTTGTGGATGTGTTGCGCGGCTTCGATGCCTTGGCATTGACGGACGTATATCCTGCCGGCGAGGCTCGCATTAAGGGTGCAGACGGTGAGAGTTTATTTAAGGCGACTTGCACTGCTGATGCAGGGCTCAAGTCTGCATTACTGCAGCACGCCGACTCTTCTTATGTAGCTAAGGTAGCGGACATGCCTGAGGCGGTTACGGCCATGTTGCGTGATGGCGATGTGGTTATTACGATGGGTGCCGGATCCATATCTACTTTGCCAGCTATTCTATCGGGAGTGCAACATGCTTAATCGCACGATGCCCTGGGGAGAGCAGGTCAAGACTGATCTTGCTAAGCTAAAGCCGAGTGATTTTGGTAAGGTTGGAGTATTGCTCGGTGGCAAATCAGGCGAACGGGAAATTTCCCTCTTGTCGGGCAATGGCGTTTTAAGCGCTCTACTGGAAAAAGGGGTTGATGCGCATCCCTTTGATCCTGGTACGCGCAGCCCAACTGAGATTGCAAACGAAGGGTTTGATCGCGTCTTTATTGCCCTGCATGGTCGTTATGGTGAGGATGGCACGATTCAGGGCTTGCTTGAGTTATTGGAAATTCCGTATACCGGCAGTGGCGTCCTTGCGTCCGCACTATCCATCGACAAAATTGCAACCAAGCAAATCTGGCTCAGTAATGGTTTATCAACGCCGGACTTTGAGGAGCTGACATCTGAAAGTGATTGGGCTGCAGTGGCAAAGCACTTAGGCTTGCCTTTAATCGTCAAGCCAGCCCATGAAGGTTCGTCATTAGGCTTAACCAAAGTCAAATCCGTAGAAGAATTACCAGCTGCCTACGCAAAAGCAGCCGCTTTAGATTCGAAGGTGATTGCAGAGACCTGCATTATTGGTGATGAGCTGACTTGCCCTTTAGTGGGCGAGGGGAAAAATGCAGAAGCGCTGCCAGTGATTCGGATTGTTCCACCGGATGCCAATTACGATTTCCACAATAAATACTTTTCAAATGAAACCCAATACTGTTGTCCTACTGGCTTGGATGAGGCGGTTAACCAAAAGGTTCAAGCCCTAGCGCTTGCTGCTTACCGTGCATTGGGTTGTCGTAGCTGGGGTCGTGCCGATGTGATGCTAGATAGTAGTGACGGTAAGCCTTATCTCTTGGAGATGAATACATCCCCTGGCATGACATCCCATTCGCTAGTGCCGATGGCGGCAAAAGCAGCGGGTGTGAGTTATGCCGATTTAGTGCTGTGGTTGCTAGGCCAAACGATGGGTGCAACGCAATGAGTAATTTAGCGAAGCGCTCGTTCAATTTTGTCCTGGGTGTGTCTACGCCCTTGCTGAATAATCCTGCACGAATGGCCGAAGTAAGCCGCTGGTTAATGCGCCTCTTTTTTCTGCTGGCGACGGTTGCAGGATTAATGTGGCTGAGCCAGCGACCTGTTTTTGCCTTGCGCCAAATGCAAGTTGAGCCCTTACCAGGGCAAGTTGTCAAGCACATCAATTTATCCCAAGTAAAAAATCAAGTGGTAGAGCAAATCCAAGGCAACTTTTTCACAGTGCGCCTCGAAAACATCAAAGAAGCGTTTGAAGATCTGCCATGGGTTCGCCACGCTAGTGTGCGGCGGGTATGGCCGAATGGCATCGCCGTGAGCATTGAAGAGCAAAAGCCATTTGCTATTTGGGGCGGCCGTAGCGAGCAAAAGTTTATGAATGGTTTTGGTGAAGTATTTAGCGGGAGCCTCTCGCAGGTCGACGATCCTTCCCATTTAATTGAAGTATCGGGACCGAATGACTCGAGCAAAGAAGTCATGCAACTCTATCAAAAAGCGACCCGTTGGTTTGCGCCGTGGAATGTCGACGTTGTTGGCGTTACTTTATCGGATCGGTATTCGTGGAGCGTGAAGCTATCCAATGGCATCCGTGTTGAATTTGGTCGCGACGAAGAGGCCCAAGGCAAAGCGTTAACCGAAGAGCGTGTCGCTCGTTTAATTGAATATTGGCCCAAGGCACAAGAGCGCCTAACGGGCCGTGTTGATGCAATTGATTTACGGTACGGCAATGGATTTGCGATACACCTTGCAAGTACGACTAACAAAAAGCCCGAGCTCGATGCAAAAAAGAGTGGGGCACAACGGTGAATTTAATCATGAGGAAATTTGATGAGTAAGGATAACCGAGACCTCTTGGTCGGTCTTGATATTGGCACATCAAAAGTAGTTGCTTTGGTTGCTGAGCTTGATGCGGATGGGCAATTTAATGTGGTTGGCGTTGGCCAAACCGCGTCCAAGGGTTTAAAGAAGGGTGTTGTGGTCAACATTGAGGCCACAGTGCAATCGATTCAAAAGGCGCTCGAGGAAGCCGAGGTCATGGCGGATCGTCGCATTGTTCAAGTGTTTACCGGGATTGCAGGGAATCATATTTTTAGTTTTAACTCGAGTGGGATGGTTGCCATTCGAGATAAAGAGGTTGGCTCCACCGATGTGGAACGCGTTCTTGAGACGGCAAAGGCCATCAATATTCCGACCGATCAGCAAATTCTGCATATCTTGATTCAGGAATTCATCATCGATGGACAAGAAGATGTTCGTGAGCCCATTGGCATGAGTGGACTCCGCTTGGAAGTGAAGGTCCATATTGTCACCGGCGCTGTGAGCGCAGCCCAAAACATTGTGAAATGCGTACGGCGTTGCGGTCTAGAGGTAAACGATTTGATTTTGCAGCCACTCGCCTCCAGCCTCGCTGTTCTGACTGAAGATGAAAAAGAGCTCGGAGTAGTCTTAGTCGATATCGGCGGCGGCACCACTGACATTGCGATCTACAGTCAGGGGTCGATTCGCCACACCGCAGTGATTCCGATTGCAGGCGATCAAATTACCAATGACATTGCAATGGCATTGCGTACCCCAACGGTGGAAGCGGAGGATCTCAAAATTCATTATGGAATTGCCCGCCAAGATATGGCGGATTCCACTGCCATGATCGATGTGCCTGGCGTAGGTGATCGTGAGCCACGCCCCATTTCAAAACAGGCACTTGCCGCGGTGATTGAGCCCCGGGTCGAAGAATTATTTACTTTGGTATTGGGTGTGGTGCGTGACTCGGGCTATGAGGGCATGGTTTCGTCGGGCGTTGTTCTAACAGGAGGCACCTCCTTAATGCCCGGCATGGTTGAGTTGGCAGAGCAGGTCTTTTTGAGGCCTGCACGAATTGGAACCCCAGAGTACCGTGGCCATCTTCATGAGGTATTACGTAGCCCACGCTTTTCAACGGGCATTGGACTCTTAATGGAAGGTCAGGCGCAGCTGATGCGGGGTCGTCGCGTATCGCAATCCGGCTCTTTTCAAGGTGTTTTTTCGCGAATGAAGGAATGGTT
>JAIXPY010000106.1 GCA_027486025.1 Burkholderiaceae bacterium | reverse complement strand
GGCATTCCGCATGCAGACCTAATACAAGAAGGCAATCTTGGCCTGATGAAAGCCGTCAAGCGCTACGACCCAACACAAGGTGCGCGCTTAGTTTCGTATGCGATTCATTGGATCAAAGCAGAGATTCATGAATACATTCTCAAAAATTGGCGCCTGGTTAAACTCGCCACAACCAAAGCGCAGCGCAAATTGTTTTTTAATCTGCGTAGCAATAAGCCCACACTCAATGCACTCAGCGCAAGCGAAGTCGAGGCCTTAGCAAAAGCTTTGGATGTAAAAGGCGCAGAGGTCCGCGAGATGGAAATGCGCTTAGCGGGTGGTGATGTTGCCTTGGATGGCGACGACTCTGATGAAGAGGCCTATGCGCCGATTCAGTGGCTGGCTGACGAAAGCCAAGAGCCAACGCGGGTGATGGCGGCAAACGATGCCAACCGTTTGCATGGGCCCCTACTAGATCAAGCCTTAAGTGGACTGGACGATCGCAGCCGTGACATTGTGCAATCGCGCTGGCTTTCGATGGATGCCGAGGGTAATGGTACGAAAACTCTGCACGAGTTAGCTGCAGAGTACGGCATATCCGCAGAACGGGTGCGCCAGATTGAAACCGCTGCCCTCAAAAAAATGCGCGGCCTGCTCGAAGCATCGGCAGCCTAAATAATTGCTGTTTGTTATTGCAGAATGTTTTTCAAGTCATGCGCTAAGACCTCAGGTCCTTGCGCATGCTTGATGTAAAGCCGTAACTGACCATTCTGATCAAATACATAACTTCCGGCTGTATGGTCGATGGTGTATGAGCCCGGCTTGGATCCAGGCACTTTTTTATAATAGATCCGAAAGTCTTTTGTTACCTTCTCAAGCCCGGCTTCATCGGCAGGGCGAAGTCCAACAAAGCGTGGATTAAATGCGGGCACATACTGCGCTAATACACTTGCCGTATCGCGCTCAGGATCTACTGTGACAAAAATAACCTGAACCTTATCTGCTTTTGGGCCAAGTAGTTTGAGCGCCTCCTCCATCTCCGTTAAGGTGGTGGGACAAACATCGGGGCATTGTGTAAACCCAAAAAAAAGGACAACCACTTTGCCTTTGTAATCGGCCATGGTTTTTGTATTGCCATTGGTATCGAGCAAACTAAAGTTATTACCAAAGGCAGTGCTGCCCGTAATATCAACGTTCTTAAAGCTGGGCTTTGGACTACACCCAAGCATGCTAGCGATGAGTAGTGTCAATAAACCTAATCCCAATATCCTGATTGGGGCCAGCCTCAGAATGGGGCGTACATTCAAACTAAACATAATGGTCTATCAGTAGAACAGCAAACAGCAGGGATAGGTAGGTGATGGAATAACGAAAGGTTTTCTTTGCCAGCTGATCGCTATACGACATATACAAGGCAATTGCATAGGCCAAGAAGATCAGACCCAAAATAACTGCACCAATCAAATAGAGCAAACCGCTCATGCCATAAATGTAGGGCAATAAAGTAGCCGCAATCAAAATCAAGGTATAGAGCAAGATGTTCAATAAGGTAAAGCGCTCGCCGTGCGTTACCGGCAGCATCGGAAGCCCAGACTTTTCATAATCCTCGCGACGATACAAAGCAAGCGCCCAAAAGTGTGGGGGAGTCCACGCAAAAATAATTAAGACCAAGAGCCACGCCTCAGCAGATAGGGAATTTGTGACTGCAACCCAACCCAGTGCAGGTGGCATCGCCCCAGAGAGGCCTCCAATGACGATGTTTTGTGGTGTTGCCGGCTTTAACAGCCAGGTATAAATCACTGCGTATCCCACAAAGGTGGCAAAGGTCAGCCACATCGTTAGCGGGTTCGTGAAATACCACAGCACCACCATCCCAATACCGCCGATGATGATCGAGAAAATAATAATGTGGGAGGATGAAATTTCACCGGTTGCCGATGGTCGCCACGCAGTACGACGCATCTTGGCATCCACTGCCTGCTCAATCAAACAGTTGACCGCAAAAGCAGCGCTGGCCAACATCCAGATGCCAATCGTTCCACCAATGAGTATCGAGATCGGCACCATGCCAGGTGTAGCCAAGAACATGCCGATGATGGCGCAAAAAACGGCTAGCATCGTGACCCGCGGCTTTGTTAAGACCACGTATTGACGCCATTTCGGCATCGGTCTCACCGCAGATCCAACGGTATTGGGTGTGCTCATGCGATGCCCCTCGCTTTAGGCATAGATTGGCTCCATGAGGCCCATGCCGCCATTCGGACTAAGCACAAGACCAGAGCAGCCGCACCTGCGGTGTGCAATAAGGCAGCCACTAGTGGCCACTGAAAGACAACATTGGATATACCGGTTAGTACTTGCAATACCAGCAAGGCGATAACGGCTAAAACCCAGCGACGTAGTTTGGGATGAGCTTCTCCAGCAACGCGCCATGCATGCCACGCAAAGTAACCCAATACCAGCATGACCGCTATGGCAAACACGCGGTGTGTCCAGTGGATCGTCTGCAATGCAATCGTAGAGATCGCATCCCCTTGTGCATCCAATCCTAGCTTACGCCATAAGGTAAATGCATTGCCCCAATCGGTCTCGGGCCTAAAGCTACCCATACAGGTCGGAAAATCCGGGCATGCCAACACGGCATAATTCGTGCTAACCCAGGCCCCTAAAAACACTTGCCAAAACAAGATCCCAAAACTAATCGCAAGGAGCTTGCCAGATAGCAGGGGCTTGCCAGCGCGGACAACGCTCTCCTGCCAAGGCTGCTGTGCATACCAGGTGAGGAGGGCTAATAAAATTAAAGCGAGCATTAAATGAATCGATACGATGATAGGTTGTAATTTTAACGTCACCGTCCATGCGCCAAACGCGCCTTGCAAGCAGACCAATACCAACAAACCAAGACTACCAATGACGGCTTTTGTGCCCAAGGCTTTTACTTTGGCGACTGCAATACTGACTTGCAACACAATTAATGCGCCTACGGTCATCGCTAAATAGCGGTGCAGCATTTCAATCCAGGCCTTGACTTCGGTTACTGGACCATCTGGCATGGCCGCTTCTGCCAAACGAATCTGCTCCATTGCACGAAACGGATTGGAGGTGCCATAACATCCTGGCCAATCTGGGCAGCCCAGGCCAGAGTCGCTTAAGCGTGTAAAGGCGCCGAATACGATTAGGTCAAATGTCAGAAAGACAATGGTCCAATTGAGCCGCTGAAATAGATTGAGGCTGGGTCTTGAGAATAGATACGCGAGCGGTATGCCCGCAAATACGATGGCGATTGCGGCCAATTCCAGAAAGAGAACTGCACTATTGCTCATTGAATCTTTTCGCCTGCCTGATTTACCTTAAGTAACTTTTCTAAATCTTTGCGCATTCCGGCGAACTCTTTTGGATCGGAGGTGACAGCAAACTGCATCATCTTTTCCCCAAATGGATTGAGGAGCTGAATGTCCTTGCCGCCTTGTCTCGCGTTGAGCCAATTGGTCCACTGTTCTTTTTCTACGGCAGCGGTAGGCGCATTGACAATGAAGAACCCAGCCGTCTGCTCATCATATGCCCGCCTGACTTGCGGATCGACTGGCATACCGTCGGTTACCACCCAAACCAATTGTGTACGCGGACTTTGCTTGCCTAGCGCAACGCGTACCTGACGCATTAAAAACAAGGCTTGCAAACATGCTTCATTTTGGCTGACGCACTCAGCGGCTGGACGCGCAACAAGCAGCGTCCACTTTCCTTCTAGAGGCAGATTAAACCACGCTGATTGCGCCTGCTCTGGAGGCGTAACCAAGCGACCGTAATTGGTTTTGCCGCCTTCTGGCTTTAATACATAAAACGTAAAGTAGGAGGCAATCACCGGCAGAGCGCATGCAAACAAAAGCAACAGCATTTGAATGCGGCCACGGCGCGTTTGTGCGTTTGGTATCGGCGCCTCATGTTGCGCCGCCGGTATCAACAGCTCTTTATCTTCCACTATCGTTTACCTTTTTGTTGTTTGGCGAATTCGCAGCAAGCCATGAATCAGCCAAAATAAGAAGGCACTCAGCGCGAGTGCAAACCACTGGAATGCATAAGCATAATGGCGTTCGACTCCGCTTGCTGCTGCAGTCCAATTACGCATTAAGCCATCGTTTTCGGAATCACCAATTTGCCTCAAAACGAAGGGGATTTGTTGCCACCGATGGCGCTCCGCCTCCTTCGTTAGATCCAGATTTTGCTGTATCCGGACCGGCCCATTGCCGCCCACTCCGCCATCCCCTAGCTCAAACACCCGGTCGGGCCGGGCAATAGCGATTCCTTCGATACGCAATGCACCACTGGGAGTATTGATCTGCGGCAGTGCTAAGCGGTCTTCTCGATTGCGAGGACCCCACCCTCGCTGAACCCAAATGACGGTGTTCTCCATGCCGGCTACCTGAAACGGCATCAGCACATAGAATCCGGACTGGCCTGAGCCCGCTTTGGATGCAGCGACGCCTGGCTGTGGACGGTTATCCAACCAAATCGCCTGATCGGCTAAAAACGCACCCTCTACAACTAAGCGGCGACTATCGGCCTCGGCCAAAGTCCACTGGGGTTTTGTATTGAGATTGAGCGGTGGCAACGCAATCTGGGACGCGAGATTTTCTGCTTTCTCAATTTTTCCAGCAGCACGGCTCATCTGCCAAAGGCCCGCGCCAATCCCGATCGACATCACCACGACCATGGCGATGGTCGGAATAATGCGATTGTGGAGCAAGCTAGAAAGAATATTCAATGGTAGGATTCGCTTATGAAATGGATCATGCCTGCTGCCCTTTTACTGATTATTGCGAGTCTCGGCTCGGCTTTGTATTACATGATGAAAGACAAAGGCAATAGCTCTCGGATGGTTCATTCACTCATGCTGCGAATCGGCCTATCCATTGCTCTTTTCTTGGGCATTTGGCTTGCTTATTCCTTAGGCTATATCCAGCCCACCGGAATCAAAATCGGCCAATAAACTTGGCCGATTTTGTCTTCGATTGAACTTACCATTGCTGGCTAGTTCATCCCACCCTTACATCCAGTAGATAACGACGTAGAGTCCAAGCCAAACGACGTCAACAAAGTGCCAATACCAGGATGCACCTTCAAAGGCAAAGTGGTTGTCTGCAGTAAAGTCACCACGAATGGCTCT
>JAIXPY010000096.1 GCA_027486025.1 Burkholderiaceae bacterium | reverse complement strand
GTTTTAATGGGCCAGTTTATTGAGGCAGTTCGACTGGCTGATTCCAAAAAACAAATGCGGTAACCCAATCAAAAGAGGTAACTATGTACGATAAGCCGGATTCACGCGGGCACTTTGGCCCTTACGGCGGTGTTTTCGTTTCAGAAACACTCATGTTTGCGCTTGAAGAATTAAAAGAAGCGTACGCACGCTACCAGCACGACCCCGATTTCATTGAAGAGTTTCATTACGAACTCAAGCACTTTGTTGGTCGTCCGTCCCCCGTGTATCACGCCAAACGGTGGAGTGAAATGCTGGGCGGCGCGCAGATTTATTTAAAGCGCGAAGACTTAAATCACACGGGTGCGCACAAAATTAATAACGTCATTGGTCAGGCCATGCTTGCTAAGCGCATGGGTAAGCCCCGCATCATTGCCGAAACCGGCGCAGGACAGCACGGCGTTGCTACTGCCACCATTTGCGCGCGCTTTGGTCTGGACTGCACGGTCTATCAAGGCTCAGTGGATGTGGCTCGTCAGGCGCAAAACGTCTTTCGCATGAAACTCTTGGGTGCCAAGGTAGTGCCTGTAGAGTCGGGCACTAAAACTTTAAAAGATGCGCTCAATGAAGCGATGCGCGACTGGGTTACCAATGTGGAAGATACCTTCTACATCATTGGTACGGTTGCGGGTCCACACCCATACCCGATGATGGTTCGCGACTTTCAGAGCGTCATTGGAGAAGAGTGCAAAGTACAAATGCCGGAGATGATTGGTCGTCAGCCAGACTATGTGATGGCTTGCGTTGGCGGTGGCTCGAACGCCATGGGCATTTTTTATCCCTACATTGATTACCCGGAAGTCAAACTCGTTGGTGTTGAAGCGGCCGGTCACGGCCTTAATACGGCTGCACACTCCGCCGCATTGTGTGTCGGTAAACCCGGCGTATTGCACGGCAATCGCACCTATTTATTGCAAGATGAAAATGGCCAAATTTCGGAGACGCATTCAGTGTCTGCCGGCATGGACTATCCAGGAGTTGGCCCTGAACACGCTTGGCTGAAAGATTCCGGCCGCGCTGAGTATGTGGCGATTACCGATCAAGAAGCCCTCAAAGCATTTCATGATTGCTGCCAAATTGAAGGGATCATTCCCGCCTTAGAGTCCGCGCATGCGATTGCATACGCTTGCAAGCTTGCCGCTACCTTGCCAAAAGATAAAACCATTTTGGTTAACCTGTCTGGCCGCGGTGATAAGGACATGCATACCGTTGCCCAAGCAACCGGGTCTGAAGGTTAAGGAGTAGAGCGGATTTATGTCGAAAATTTCAGCGGTATTCAGTGATTTAAAGCATGCCGGTAAAAAAGGTTTAGTTCCTTTTATTACGGCTGGCGATCCGGATCCCGGCTTAACAGTTGCGCTCATGCATGCACTGGTGCGCGGTGGTGCTAATGTGATTGAACTTGGCGTGCCATTTTCAGATCCCATGGCTGATGGTCCGGTGATTCAGCGCTCCTCCGAGCGGGCACTGAGCCAGGGCGTCACCTTACGCCATTGCCTCGAGATGGTGAAGGCATTTCGGGAGAGCGATGCCAATACACCGGTTGTACTCATGGGCTATGCCAATCCAGTTGAGCAAATGGGCGCTGCCCGTTTTGCGGCCGAGGCGAAGGCAGCCGGTGTGGATGGGGTACTGATTGTGGATTACCCCCCAGAAGAGTGTGTTGATTTTGCGCAGCAGATGCGTGCGGCTGGAGTAGATCCGATTTTTCTCTTAGCGCCAACGTCATCGCCAGCACGAATTAAAGAGGCTGCAAAAATAGCATCTGGCTACATCTATTACGTTTCATTGCGCGGCGTGACCGGTGCCAATAACCTGAATACCCAAGATGTGGCCAGCATCATCCCGCAGATTCGAGCGGCTACTGCAATACCCATTGCCGTTGGTTTTGGTATTCACGATGCTGCCAGCGCCAAGGCTGTTTCCAATACGGCGGATGCTGTTGTGATTGGCAGTCGCATCATTCGTTTGCTTGAAGAGGCAGCTCCGGGCGAGGCGGTACAATCGCTTGAACATTTCATACGCGAGATTCGCACTGCATTGGATAGCTAAAGTACATGAGTTGGATTGATAAACTTCTTCCGCCGCAAATTCAGCACACTGACCCTGCTAATCGCAAGTCGGTGCCCGAAGGCTTGTGGGTTAAGTGCCCTGGATGTGAAGCCGTTTTGTATAGCACCGATATTGAAGCCAATCTTTCGGTATGCCCTAAATGCAGTCATCACATGCGCATTGGTGCGCGCCAACGCTTAGATAGCTTGCTCGACCCAAAAGGGCGCTATGAAATTGGCGCCAATGTCTTTCCGGTTGATCCATTAAAGTTTAAGGATTCCAAAAAATATCCCGATCGCATCAAAGAAGCGGTAGACGTTTCGGGCGAAACCGATGCCTTGGTGGTACTTGGCGGCAAGATTGAATCGATTCCGGTAGTCACCGCTTGTTTTGAGTTTCAGTTCATGGGCGGCTCAATGGGATCGGTTGTGGGTGAGCGTTTTGTACGCGGCGCCCAAGAAGCGATTGATAAAAAATGTGCATTCATTTGCATTACCGCCACGGGCGGTGCGCGCATGCAAGAAAGTCTGTTATCTCTCTTGCAAATGGCGAAAACGAATTCGATGTTAACGAAGCTTTCAAAAGCAGGCTTGCCTTACATTAGCGTATTGACTGACCCCACCATGGGTGGTATTTCGGCTAGCTTTGCTTTCATGGGCGACGTGGTAATGGCCGAGCCCAAAGCATTAATTGGCTTTGCTGGACCCCGTGTGATTGAGCAAACCGTTCGCGAAAAACTCCCAGAAGGATTTCAGCGCTCCGAGTTTCTAATGCAGAAGGGTGGCGTTGACATGATTGTGGATCGCCGTAACATGCGCGCTGAGATTGCCCGCATATTGGCCTTGTTACAAAAACTGCCAGAGCCATCCATTGCCTCTACTGTTGTTGGCTCCTCCTCTTAGTCCGCGTTAAAGCGTTGAGCGAATCAAGCCCAGATCCAATTTCATTTTCTAGCCTCGAGGCCTGGCTTAGTCACCTCGAAACGGCCCATCCGGTTGGAATTGATATGGGTCTTGAGCGCATTAGTCGCGTTAAAGCAGTCCTCGACCTTCACTTTGATTGCCCCATCATTACGGTTGCAGGGACGAACGGCAAGGGCTCTACCTGCGCCTTTCTAGAGAGCATTTTGCTGGCAGCAGGATATCGCGTTGGATGCCACACATCTCCTCATTTGCTGCAATTTAATGAACGGGCACGCATCAATGGTGCCAATGCGACGGATGCGCAACTACTGGTCCATTTTGCTGAAGTGGAAGCGGCAAGAGTCAGCCTGCCAGATGCCCCCACACTGACCTATTTTGAATTTACGGCCCTCGTCATCATGCGATTCTTTGCGGATGCCAAATTGGATGCCGTTATTCTCGAAGTAGGTATGGGTGGTCGTCTGGATGCGATCAATATTTTGGATGCCGATTGTGCGATTGTGACCAGCATCGACATTGATCATGCTGCTTTCTTGGGGGATACCCGAGAAAAAATTGCGCGGGAAAAGGCCGGTGTGTTTCGCGCCAATGCGATTGCAGTTTGTGGAGACCCGATGCCGCCTGCTAGCCTGGTTGACTATGCGGAGTCGCTGGGCTGTGATCTATGGCTCATGGGTCGGGATTACAACTTTCAAGGAGATAAACAACAATGGGCTTGGTCTGGACGAGGCAAGCGCTTTAGTGGTTTGGGTTATCCCGCTTTGCGGGGCGCTAATCAATTACTCAATGCCTCCGCTGTGATTGCAGCCTTAAGTGCTTTGCGTGACCGCATACCCGTTAGTGCACAAGATATACGCAATGGATTTGCCATGGTGGAGTTACCGGGTCGTTTTCAGGTTCTGCCAGGGCAGCCCACGATTGTGCTGGATGTGGCACACAATCCGCATGCTGCTGCGACTCTGGGGCAGAGCCTCGATAAGATGGGCTATCACCCTTACACCTATGCTGTGTTTGGCGCGATGGCCGATAAAGACATTGCGGGCGTCATACGTCCGATGCTGGGCCTTGTGGATCACTGGCTCTGTACTGACTTGCCAACCAACAGAGCTGCCAGTGCAACTGATCTTGCCCATATTCTAGAGGGCGCTGGAGTCAAGCGCGAGCAGGGTCAAGATGGTGGTATTCAGACTTTTGCAAGCCCTGGAGATGCCTACCAAAAGGCACTTTTGTCTGCAGGGGAGGGTGATAGAATAGTGGTATTCGGCTCTTTCTATACTGTCGCAGGCGTAATGGCTTATCGAAACAACCAGGCGCACTAATCCATGATTCGTCTATCCCAGCTGTTTAAGCGCGATTCCCAACCCGATGATGGGTTGCGTGCTTCAACTCGATCGCGCACGGATGCCAAGCTTAACAGTCGTAGTTCGCGTGTAACGGTAGATGATCCCGTATTAACCGAAGATCCTGAACACCAACGTGCCCGTCATCGCCTCATTGGCGCTGCGGTACTAGTTTTAGTTGCGATTATTGTGTTACCTCGGGTACTTGATAGCAAACCAAAGTCCGTTAGTAATGACATCGCCGTCACCATTGTGAGTAGCTTGCCGGCGGCAGCAGCGCCCCAGCCAACGTCACCACCAACTGCCGAGCAAAAGTCTGAGGAAGCTAAAAAGGCAACGCCACCAGTTTCGCCCGCGATCGCTACTCCCGCTCCTGTAATCGAGTCCAAAGAATCGAGCAAGTCAACTCCGTCAGCAACCTCTTCCTCACCTCCTGTAAAAGCAGTTGCACCAAGCCCAGCAGATAAAACGATGGGCTTGGCATCTGGCGAAGAAGTTGTCGTTGCGGCCAAACCAAATTTGCCGGCTAGTACAGGCGCTCCTCCTGGTAGCTCCGGGAAGTTTGTGATTCAAATTGGCGCCTTTGCATCAGAAGAGCGTGCAAATGGTTGGATTGCAAAACTGAAAGAGCAAAAAATTCCGAATTATGTTTTAAATCGCACTGGTACTGACGGCGCAAAATTGATTGCTCTCCGTGCAGGCCCATTTGCGGATAAAGAAGCAGCAGAAGCCGCTGAAAAGAAAATCAAGGCCATGGGCCTTGCTCCCCGTGTGGTTGAAGTGGGGAAGCAGTGACCCCTCGCCCATTTACTGGATAGCGCATGGACATTCTCGCCACCCTCAAGCTGACCTCGGTTGACTATTTTGCCTTTGCCATTTTGCTAGTGTCGGCTTTCGTTGGAATCTACCGTGGCTTTTTTAAAGAGGTGCTTGCTTTAGCTTCTTGGTTTGTGGCGGCATGGGTTGCCTATCATTACAGTAACTATTTAGCGGTGGAATGGCTCTCTACTTTTCAGCTTGATGAGATGGTGCGACTTGGTCTCAGCTTTCTGATTTTGTTTATCGCGGTACTCATTGCGGGCAACTTTATTGGGTCCATGATTCAAAAGGTGATCATCTCGGCCGGCCTGAGCTCTACGGATCGTTTTTTAGGTCTGGCCTTTGGTTTAGTTCGCGGCGCGTTTGTCGTAGTTGTTCTATCGACCTTGGCAGTATTAACGCCGGTCCCCCAAACCAATGCATGGAAGGAAGCCATTACCCGTCCTGCAATTGATGTCGCGATGGGGGTGATCCAAGTATGGTTACCGTCCGATTGGGCGGCGAAGCTAAGTGCGCCTAACAGCGTTGTTCCTGCACCACCACCCTCAGGGAGTTAAGTTATATGTGCGGCGTAGTCGGAAGTGTCTCGCGTTACCCAGTAAATCAGTTGCTGTATGACGCCTTGCTGCTACTCCAGCATCGCGGTCAGGATGCGGCTGGTATTGCAACAATGAATGGCAATTCATTTACGATGCATAAGGCAAATGGCTTGGTACGTGACGTGTTCCGTACTCGCAATATGCGCAGCTTGGTTGGCAATGTGGGTATTGGTCAGGTTCGTTATCCCACCGCCGGTTCGGCCAGTAGTGAGGAGGAGGCCCAACCCTTTTATGTTAGCGCGCCGTATGGAATTATTCTGGCGCACAACGGTAATTTAACCAATGCACCTGCACTGCGCACCGAGATGGCTTACCGTGATCGCCGTCACATTAATACCAGCTCTGATACTGAGGTACTACTCAACGTGCTGGCGGATGAGTTGCAAAAAGAAACCAATAGCGCTGCACTGGATGAGCAATCCATGTTTAAAGCGGTAACCGGACTCACCCGAAGAGTGCGAGGCTCCTACGCGGTAGTTTCTTTAATAGCGGGCTACGGTCTACTGGCATTCCGGGACCCATTCGGCATTCGTCCTTTGTGCATTGGCCGGATTGATGGTCCAGATGGTCCCGAGTGGATGGTTGCTTCTGAATCGGTGGCGCTCGAAGGTTTGGGTTTTACCTTTGTTCGCGATGTTGCGCCGGGGGAGGCTATCTATATTGACCTCGATGGAAACTTTGTTGCTCATCAATGCGTACCCAATGCAGTCCTCAATCCCTGCATTTTCGAATACGTCTACATGGCTAGACCAGACTCCACGATTGATGGTGTAACGGTTTACAACGTGCGTATGCGCATGGGCGATTATTTGGCTGAGAAAATTCGGGCTGAAACCGATGTCAGTGAAATTGATGTAGTAATGCCCATTCCGGATTCTAGCCGGCCAGCAGCCATGCAAGTGGCTAAGCGCTTAGGCATTAGTTACCGCGAAGGTTTCTTTAAAAACCGCTACATTGGCCGCACCTTCATCATGCCTGGACAGGCTGTGCGTCGTAAATCGGTGCGCCAAAAACTCAATGCGATGCGGATTGAGTTTAAAGACAAGACCGTGTTAATTGTGGATGACTCGATTGTGCGCGGTACAACCTCCTACGAGATTGTGCAAATGGCGCGTGAGTCGGGCGCCAAGAAAGTGATCTTTGCATCAGCAGCACCTCCGGTCCGCTTTCCGAATGTGTACGGCATCGATATGCCAACCCGCAGTGAATTAGTGGCCTATGGCCGTACGGATGCCGAGATTAATAAGATGATTGGTGCTGATCAGCTGATTTATCAAAGTGTTGAGGACATGAAGCAGGCAGTGCGCGACATCAATCCCGAGATTCAGAATTTTGAGGCATCGTGTTTTGATGGCCATTACATTACTGGCGATATAAACGATTCCTATCTAGATGCCTTGGAAGCTGCGCGCACCTCTGAAACCGCGCAAGCTGACCGCCAAAAGGATCCTGGCGACTTTGCGCGCTCCCAGTTGCACTTGCACTTAGCGACCGAAGATTAAGTACACTAATAGCATGGCTAGCAAAATTACCTCAAAGCGTCGATCACTCGACCTATCCAAACTTGCCCCCGAATCGGTTGCGGTTCGTGCTGGTACGCGTCGTTCCCAAGAGTATCAAGAGCATTCAGAAGCGCTGTATTTAACATCGAGCTTTTGCTTTAATAGCGCTGAAGAGGCGGAGCATGGTTTTGCAAATGCCGAATCCGGTTTTATTTATTCGCGCTTTACTAATCCCACCGTCAGCATGTTTCAGGATCGCTTGGCTGCACTCGAAGGTGGTGAGGCTTGCATTGCTACCGCATCGGGTATGGCTGCCATTATGACGACTGCCATGGCTCACCTGAAGGCGGGTGATCATGTGGTTTGCTCACGTTCGGTATTTGGCGCAACCATTCAGTTGTTTGGCAGTATTTTGGGTCGCTTTGGCATCACCACCAGCTACGTTGATTTATCCGATAACAAAGCGTGGCAAGCTGCAGTCCAGCCCAATACCCGGATGTTTTACCTCGAGACGCCATCCAATCCAATGACTGAGATTGCGGACATTCGTGCCATTGCGAAGATTGCAACGAAGGCAAATGCCTTGTTTGTAGTGGATAACTGTTTTTGCACGCCAGCATTGCAGCGCCCCCTCGATTTGGGAGCCGATGTCATCATTCATTCAGCGACCAAGTATTTAGATGGTCAGGGTAGGGTACTCGGTGGGGCTATCGTGGGTAAGAAATCCTTCATCATGGATAAAGTATTTCCATATGTGCGCACAGCGGGGCCAACCCTGTCGGCTTTCAATGCGTGGATTTTTTTAAAAGGTCTAGAAACCCTCGATCTCCGCATGAAACAGCAGAGTGCCAATGCACTAGCTTTAGCACAGTGGCTTGAAAAGCAAGCGGGAGTTGAAGCGGTTTATTACCCCGGCCTAAAGTCTCATCGGCAATTTGCCTTGGCGAAGAAGCAGCAAAAGGCTGGTGGAGCGATTCTGTCTTTTGTTCTCAAAGGTGGCAAAAAGGCAGCATTTAAGTTAATCGATCAAACTACACTCTGCTCGATAACCGCTAATTTAGGCGATACCCGCACCACGATTACGCATCCTGCAACGACCACCCATTGCCGCGTGTCACCCGAGGCACGCAAAGCCGCAGGCATTTCCGATGGCCTGGTTCGGATTGCGGTTGGCCTTGAAAATCCCGATGATTTGATCCGTGATTTGCAAGGCGGCCTTAAAAAATAAGTCCGTGATAAGGCACATCACTTTTTGTGTGAAGCTTAGGCAAGCTTTTCTATTTCAATCGACATAGAACAGACGGCCATGGCATCTGCATTCTCAGACAGCACTGATTTTTGGAATAAGCGTTTTGATACGCCCGATTATATTTTTGGCAGAGCGCCTAATGAGTACCTCCAGGAGCAAGCTAAGCTTCATCTAAAGAAAGGTGATGCGGTCTTGTGCGTTGCCGACGGAGAAGGTAGAAACTCGGTTTGGCTAGCAAAGCAGGGAATGCAGGTTGATTCATTTGATTTATCGGAAGTGGCCCTAAAAAAAGCGGTTGCTCTTGCCAGAGAAGAGGCCGCGCACGTTCAATTTACCCTGGCATCGAGCGATACCTGGGATTGGCAGCCAAACCAGTACGATGCCGTAGTCGGCATTTTTATTCAGTTTGCTGACCCAGTCATGCGTCCCCGTTTATTTGCGCAAATGGCAAGGACCCTGAGGCCCGGAGGATTGCTCATCGTTCAGGGATATACCCCGAAGCAGTTGGAATTTAAAACGGGGGGGCCTTCGATACTCGAATACCTATATACAGAAGATATGATCCGTAACTTGATTGGCGATCTAGAGCCGATTGATCTGTGCCTGTATGAAAAAGAGCTATCCGAAGGACCGAAGCATACCGGGATGTCGGCTTTGTTGGGTTTAGTGGCGCGAAAACCTGTACAAGAACACTAAACCTTCCATTTGCGCAGAATGGTATTTACGTATTGCTCGAGTTCTGGCGGTCTGAGTGCGCCCGATAGCCGGTCTAGTTCCTTTCCCCCTTTAAAGACTGCTAAGGTTGGAATCGAGCGAATCTGAAATTGCGACCCGAGCGCCTGTTCTGCTTCGGTATTGACTTTGGCAAATACCACTTGGTTTGCATGGCGTTCGGCAGCAGCTGCAAACGTGGGGGCAAACTGAGTACATGGGCCACACCAAGGGGCCCAAAAATCAAGCAAAACAGGCAGATGGTTTTGTCCCGTTACTTCGGCAAAGTTGCCTTGATTTAATTCTATCGGCGAGGATAGAAGGCTTTTCTTGCAGGCGCCGCACAGTGGATCCTGCGCAATGCGATCGCTTGGAAAGCGATTTTGCTTATGGCAATGGGGGCAGCTAATTTGCATGGAATGCTCCTCTACTAAATTGCTTTATACAATAAACTGATTGATATTAAAAAGGTAAAGATGGCAAATGCTTGCTGTATACGTGGACCGCTGATTTGTTTTGCAATTATGCTGCCCAGTACCATTCCAGCAACGGCCCCAGCTGCAAATGGAAGGGCGATTGGCCAGTTCAAATGACCTGCCACTGCGGCACTCGTAACTCCCGTGATTGAAATCAACGCTAGAACACCTAGCGACGTGGCAACAATCGATTGCATCGGAAGGTCAGTATATTTTTTTAGGGCGGGGACAATGATGAAGCCGCCGCCAACGCCAAGTAGTCCGGATAAGAAACCTGCCACAGCGCCAGAACCTATAAGTGCGCGCGCACACGGCACAGACCATATTAAGCGACCAATCGATTGGTCTAATTTGCAAGGTGGAGCGGACAGCTCTTTTGGAATTGCGCCAGTGATCTCCTGCTGCGCTTGAATCAACATCCGAACGGACACAATAATGAGTAAGCTAGCAAATGCAATTAATAGTGGTTGATTGGGGATGCGCTGCGCCAGATATAGGCCGATGGGTGCCAGTACGATACCCAGCGTTGCCATGACGAGGGCAGCGCGATAGCGCAATAGCTTCGTGCGCAGACCATGGATAGCACCAAGAGAGCCTGCCACGGCGATTGCCAATAAACCAATCGGACCCGCGCTAGCAACGCTGAGATTAAGTCCAAATACCAAGAGCGGCACCGACAGAATGCCTCCGCCAGCCCCTGTTAAGGCCATCATCATGCCGACGAAGACCCCAAGCCCTGCGCTAATTGCACTAATGCTATCCATACGGCTCAGTATCCACCCTTAAGTAATAAATTCATATTTATATTATATATTTAAATATAATGTTACACTGTGCTTATGAATAGATCGACCCAAGCAACCGTTAAAGCATTCTTTGACCCGCAAACGTGGACCTATACCTATGTGGTCTATGAATCCAAAGGTTCGCCATGCATCGTGATTGATTCCGTGCTGAATTACGACCCGAAGTCGGGTCGCACTAAAACAGAGTCGGCTGATGAAGTGATTTCCTTTATTAAGGACAACCACTTACAGCTCGAATGGATTTTAGAAACCCATGCCCATGCTGACCATCTGACTGCAGCGCCGTATATTCAGGAAAAGCTGGGTGGGAAGATAGCGATTGGCGATCACATTACCTCCGTGCAAAAGGTATTCAAGGGTGTGTTTAACTTAGACGATGTTGCAGTGGATGGCTCGCAGTTTGATGCGTTAATTAAAGAAGGCGAAGCCATACAATTTGGTAAGTTATCCTTCAAGGCCTTGTATGTCCCCGGCCATACTCCTGCATGCATGGCATATGAGATCGGTGACAGTATCTTTGTTGGCGATACCTTGTTTATGCCGGATGTTGGAACAGCGCGTTGTGACTTCCCTGGTGGCAATGCGAGCAATTTGTATCGCTCCATCCAATCCATTTTGAAATACCCGCCCAGTACCACGTTATATATGTGCCATGATTACCCTCCGGACGGCAGATCTCCTGAATACCAATCCACTGTGGCAGATCAAAAAAAGAACAATATTCATGTGCACGAGGGCGTGACCGAAGAGCAGTTTGTGGCCATGCGCAATAAACGCGATTCAGGCCTCCCAATGCCGGTACTTATTTTGCCGTCGATTCAGGTCAACATTCGCGCAGGCCATATGCCCAAAGCAGAGGGTAATGGCACCGCGTATTTAAAGATTCCATTAAACGCAATTTAAACCCCAGAAGAAAAAAACAGACCGCCATGCCAGCAACCATTGATTTAGAACGCATGCGTACTTCGGCCGATGAAGCCTGCCGTTTAATGAAGGTGTTATCGAACCCAGACCGTATGCTATTGCTGTGTGAAATTAGTCAGGGCGAAAAATGCGTGGGTGAGCTTGAAGATATATTGGATATTCATCAGCCAACACTGTCGCAGCAATTGACTGTATTGCGTAACGAAGAGTTGGTTGAAACGCGCCGTGATGGCAAATTAATTTATTACTCCTTATCCAGCGCCATTGCGGTGGATGTCATGACATTGCTTTACAAGCATTATTGCCGTAAATAAATCCGATTCATTACAAAGAGGAGTTCATTATGAAATGTAACGTAGGCAATGTGGATCGCGCCATCCGCATCATCGCAGGATTAGTTTTAATTGGACTGGCCGCAACTGGCACGATCGGCATGTGGGGCTGGATTGGTATTGTCCCGGTGTTGACAGGTGCGTTTCGTTTTTGCCCAGCCTATCCGCTTTTGGGTATCAATACCAATAGCAAATCATAAAGCGACTTGCAGTCAATTAAAGTTCTTTTAGAGGTGCTTTAGCTGGGTGCAGTCGTCGTAAAGCGCCGTGGATCATTAATGGGTCGCAGCGGCATAATATGGATTTGCTTGCCATCAAGTTCAAGCTCAATCTGGACGCCAACCTTGAGCTCAAGTCGCCGCACCTCAGCTGCAGAGGCTTCCCAAATAACGGTTTGATCGCTTGCTGGAATGGAAAACTGAATCACGGCAATTTGACCAATGGTGCTGATTTCAGTTACTAGGGCAGGCTGACTAAGTGCCGTTTTTGTTCTGCTGACACTGATGCCGCTTTGTGGAATAACCCAGGCAACCACGCTATCCGCTGGAATTTTATTTTTATCTACGACATCGAGTGCGATATCCGTGCCCTGCCAATATAGCTTGCCTTGATTGAATCGCCCTTGGAATAGATTGCTGATGCCAACCAGCTCCGCTACTCTGGAATTACGCGGTTTTTGGAATAAGTTTTGCGGGCTCGCGGTTTGTAGACCAATGCCGCGATCAATGACGGTAATGCGATCGGCCAATAAGCCTGCTTCACGCAAATCGTGCGTGACTAAAATAATGGGAATCTGTAAATCGCGTCGCAATTGCGCCAATGTTTTGTAAAGGCCTTGCCGGGTTGGCGTATCGATCGCAGAAAAGGGTTCATCCAACAGTAGGATCTTAGGCTCACGCGCCAGTGCTCTTGCCAATGCGACGCGTTGCTGTTGACCGCCGGAGAGTTGATTAGGCATACGCCGTGCAAGTTCACCAATGCCCATACGCCCCAGCCAATCTTGCGCAATGGCCTGTTTTTCCAATGGCGTATGCCGTTTATTTTGCAAAGGAATCTTTACGTTATCAATAGCGGATAAATGCGGAAAGAGGGCGTATTGCTGAAACAGTAGCCCGCACGAGCGCTGGGCCGGGGATAGGGCAAGGGATTGAGCCTTGTTTCCTTCTTCTGCATTAAACCAAGTTTCACCATCGCATACGATTTGGCCATGGGCCGGATTGCGTAAACCAGCGATCGTACGTAGTGCTGATGTTTTGCCGCTGCCTGATGGCCCTACCAGCGCATGCAGTTCACCGTTGTCGCACTCGATATTGAGTTGAAGCGGCATGGGTGTGGTTTGGTGTATGCGCAGCTTTAGCATGATTTGCGCCTGCCCAAAATGCCATAGGAGAGTGCAATTGCAATCAGCGAAGTAGCCAATAGCAAGAGGGAAAGTAATCCTGCGCCAGCAATATCAAAACCTTGAACCTTGTCATAAATTGCAATCGAGACGGTTTTGGTTTCACCGGGAATAGCGCCGCCCACCATTAATATGACGCCAAATTCCCCCAAGGTATGAGCGAAGGTCATGACGGCGGCGCTTGTCACTCCACGCCAGGCCAAAGGAAGCTCGATCAGGCGAAAAATTTGCCACCGCGATAGTCCGCTGACCTCGGCAGCCTCGCGTATTTCGGGGTTGATGGACTCCAAGGCGCGCTGTATTGGCTGTACCGCAAACGGCAAGTTAACTATGAGGGACGCCAGAAGAATGCCTTCAAACGAGAAGACCAAGGGGTGGCCAAATAGGGTGATATCCCCAAAACCGACCAGAAGGTAATAGCCCAGTACCGTGGGCGGCAAGACCAAGGGCAAGGCCAGAAAAGCCTCGATCCAGGGCTTTGCTGATCCCATTCGGACTAGGCGATGCGCCAGCCAAATACCCATAGGCAGCATGATTGCCAATGTGTATAGGGCTAACTTAAATGAGAGAAAAATCGCTTCGGTATCCAGCACGTCCCAATTTTAGGGCCTAAGTGCGGCATTCCTGACTGCTTGAGCTAGGGTAATTCACTATAGTCACCGCACTGTCAAAAGCGTTAAATATGCATAAATGCGTTATCATGCATATTTACACCTTATACGTAACAAAAAACAGACATATGAGCAAACTTGTTCCACCAGAAACTAAGGGTTTGACTCCTGCACAAATGGAGCAGGTTTTTGCTCAGGTATCTCAGTTTTTTGGCCTATTGGCAGAGCCATCGCGTCTAAAGATCCTCTTCATCTTGTGCAATGGCGAGAAATCAGTGAATCAAGTAACTGAGGAATCTGGTTCGAGTCAAGCCAACGTATCGCGGCACTTAACTGCGTTACACCGCGAGGGAATACTAAAGCGCCGCAAAGAGGGCGTCACGGTCTATTACTCGATTGGCGATGAGGCCACATTGGGTATTTGCCAGAGCGTATGCGCGCGCGTTGTAGAAGAGATGAAAACCTAGTTGTATTAATTAATGATTGAGTGAGCTATTAATCCAATGAATAAAAATCAACTGGAACTGAATTCAGAAGACATTCCCTACGTTGAGAAGCCGAAAGGGCAGTCGCGCTTACGTAAGGCGCCAGAGCACTTTATTTCGCAAGACTTTATTGCGGATGTCAATAAAAATGGCCTCGATGAAAATCGCCGTGGCTTTTTGCGCAAAGGCTTTATGTCTGCGATTGGGGGTGCCGCCGGCCTAGCTGCAGCGCCTGCTGTATTGGCATCGGGTGCAGGCGACCCCGCCATTTTAGAAAAACAAGAATGGCAAACCACGCTGGGTAAAAACGTTGCGACCATGCCCTATGGTTTACCTTCCGTTTATGAATCGAATTTAATCCGCCGTGAATCACCCGGCTTAACCCGAGTTGCGGCAGCATCGGTTTCGTTTGCCCCGCTGCAGGGTCTGTTTGGCATGATTACTCCCAATGGACTGCACTTTGAGCGGCACCATCAAGGTTGGTATAACTTGGATCCCAATAAGCATCGCTTGATGGTGAACGGCCTGGTTAAAAGCGAACGTGTTTTTACGATGAGTGACTTAATGCGCATGCCTTCGGTATCGCGCATTCACTTTATTGAGTGCGGTGCTAACACCGGCTTAGAGTGGGGCAATGTGGCAGTGCCAACCGTGCAATACACCCACGGCATGTTGTCGTGCTGCGAATTCACTGGGGTGCCGCTATCTGTCTTGCTGGATGAATGCGGCGCTGACCTGAAAAAAGGGAAGTTCTTGTTGGCAGAGGGTGGCGATGGTTCGGGTATGACTCGCACCATCAACTTAGATAGCGCACTCAAGGATGCCATTGTGGCCTGGGGCATGAATGGCGAGATGCTGCGCCCTGAGAATGGCTTCCCACTACGCTTGGTTGTACCTGGTGTGCAAGGCGTGAGTTGGGTCAAGTGGTTGCGCCGCCTTGAAGTAGGTGATATGCCCTATGGAGCGAAAGACGAAGCGATTCATTACATTGATTTAATGCCCAATGGCTTGCATCGCCAGTACACCTCGATTCAAGAGTGCAAGTCCGTTATTACAACGCCATCGGGTGGCCAGCAGTTGCTCGATAAGGGCTTCTATAACGTGACCGGTATGGCGTGGTCGGGCCGCGGAAAAATCAAGCGTGTTGATGTGTCGTTTGACGGCGGTAACAATTGGAGAACGGCTCGTTTAGAAACGCCAATTTTGTCCAAAGCAGTAACCCGCTTCAATATTGACTGGGTTTGGGATGGTTCGCCCACGATCATGCAGTCGCGCGCGATGGATGAGACAGGCTACGTCCAGCCGACGATCAAGGCGCTACGGGATGTACGTGGTACGCGCTCGATCTATCACAACAACGCAATTCAATCGTGGAAATTGGATTCCAACGGCGAGGTGAGTAATGTACAAGTTGGGTAAATTAGGTTCCTGTTTGAGTCTCACGGTCACGCTCATGATGGCCGCAGGTATTTCGTATGCACAGGGTGCTGCATCAGGTCCAGGAAAGTTTCCTGGCATTGGTAGAGCGGCAACGCCAGCTGAAGTAGCTGCTTGGGATATCGATGTTCGTCCGGATTTTAAAGGTCTGCCCAATGGATCGGGCTCGGTAAAAAAAGGCGAGACAGTCTGGGAGGCGCAATGCGCCAGTTGCCATGGCACTTTCGGTGAGTCAAATGAGGTCTTTACACCCATTGCCGGCGGCACGACTAAAGACGATATCAAAACCGGACGGGTAGCTGCGCTAGCAGATAACAAGCAGCCACAGCGGACTACGTTGATGAAGGTCGCAACGATCTCTACCCTTTGGGATTACATTTATCGTGCGATGCCATGGAATGCGCCGCGTTCGCTGAGCTATGACGATACCTATGCTTTAGTTGCCTACATACTTTATTTGGGAGAGATTGTTCCGGATACCTTCGTCTTGAGTAATGCCAATATCAAGCAAGCGCAAGCCATGATGCCAAATCGCAACGGCATGACGCAGCAACATGGTTTGTGGAGTGTGAATGGCAAACCCGACGTCAATACCAAGCCCTGTATGAACAATTGCGTCGCATTTGTGCAGATTGGCTCGACCTTGCCGGATTACGCCCGCAATGCGCATGAAAATATTGCATTGCAAAATCGCCAGTACGGCCCTTACCTCGGCGCAGATTCAACCAAGCCGCCACTCGGTAAATTGCCTGGTGCTTCTGCTGCGGGGATGATGCCAGTTGTTATGGCAGCTGCACCTACAGGTCCTGCCGCGCTCTTTAAAAAAGAGAACTGCTCTGCCTGTCACGCACCTGCAGCAAAGCTGGTTGGCCCTTCTATTGAGCAGGTAGCAGCCAAGTACAAAGGTCAAGCCGATGCAGTGCAAAAGCTGATGGCCAAGGTGAAGAAGGGTGGTGCAGGTGCTTGGGGCGCTATTCCAATGCCAGCTCAAGATCAATTGTCGGATGCAGATAACAAAGCATTAGTGGAGTGGATGCTGACAGGCAAGTAAAAGTGAGTAGAATCACCAATACATGTGTCAGTAATTGTGGATTAAAAGTTAGCAATGAAACAGATTAATAAAGGAGTGTTTATGAATCAGCAACGCCGTAGTCTTTTAAAGTATTCCGCGGTCTTTGGCCTCATGGCTTCAGCCGGTTTAATTACAGAAGCGCAAGCCCAAGAGTGGAATAAAGCAGCATTTGAAGGCAAGAGCTTGGATGATGTATTCAAGGCCCTCAATGCAGGCAAGCCAAGCAGCTCGACTGCAGTCACTTTAGTTGCTCCCGATATTGCTGAAAACGGCGCGGTTGTTCCTGTTGGCATTTCCAGCACATTAAAAGCCGAGCAAATGGCGATCTTGGTTGAGAAAAACCCTAGCTCACTTGCTGCCCAGTTTTTTATTCCAGCCGGTACTGAACCCTTTGTTACCACCCGTGTGAAGATGGGTCAAACATCGAACGTTTACGCTGTTGTTAAAGCAGATGGCAAATGGTTCATGTCAATGAAAGAAGTCAAGGTTACTTTGGGTGGTTGCGGCGGCTAATGCCGACTCGGAACACAAGGTAATCGTATATATATAGATAATTAGAGAGGAAGCAAAATGGCTGATCCAATGCGCGTTAGAGCAACTGAAGCAGGTGGTGTGGTTGATGTAAAGATTTTGATGAAGCACGATATGGAAGCCGGTCAGCGTAAAGACGCATCTGGCAAAACCATCCCTCAGTGGTTTATCAGCACCGTTACCGTTCAAGCTCAAGGTAAAAATGTATTCATGGGTGAGTTCGGCCCAGCGGTTTCCAAAGACCCATTCTTGAATTTCAAGTACAAGGGTGCCAAAGGTGAAAAGGTTACCGTAACGTGGGTTGATAACCGCGGTGCTAAGCGTACCGACGAAGCAACGGTTTCTTAATTTTCCAATCCGAATAATGGATTCGCACTAAGACGAAGGGGTTACCATGGATAAGCGCATTGCTTATGGAGTTGTTATTGCATCATTCGCTTTTTTGCAGGCTTGTACCAGCCCGACAAAGAGTGAAGCACCCAAAGCGGCCGCACCTGCAGCCGCTCCCAGTGGCTCTGCTACGGATGAAATAGCACGTTATCGTGCAATGATTGCCGATGGTAATCCTGCCGACTTGTATGAGGCGGCCGGTGAAGAAATTTGGAAAAAGCCCATGGGCCCCAAAAACGTCAGTCTACAAAAGTGTGACTTAGGCAAGGGACCTGGTGTGGTGAAGGGCGCTTCTGCTGAATTGCCGCGCTACTTTAAAGATACCAATAAAGTACAAGACCTCGAATCGCGTTTAGTGACCTGTATGGTTCGCTTGCAGGGTTACGATGCAAACGAAATCATTACTGCTGGCTTTGAAAAAGGTAAGCGCAAGGACGTCGAGGCAGTTGTAGCTTACGTGGTTGCGAATTCCAAAGGAATGCCTATCAAGGTATCGATTAAGCATCCAAAAGAAAAAGAGATGTATGAGCTAGGCAAGAAGTCCTTCTTCTTCCAAGGTGGTCCAATGGACTTCTCCTGCGCCTCATGCCACGCAGAAAACGGCAAACGTATTCGCTTGCAAGACTTGCCTAATATTACCGAGCCGAAAGGTGCTGCGATGGGCTGGGGTTACTGGCCCGCTTATCGCGTTTCGAGTGGTAACTTTTGGACCATGCAGCGTCGCTTAAACGATTGCTACCGTCAGCAGCGCTTCCCAGAGCCAGTCTATATTTCCGACAACACCATTGCGCTGTCGATGTATATGGCTTACACCGGCAATGGCGGCACTATCGAAACACCAGGACTGAAGCGTTAATTCGCCGGAGAATATGAAAATGAAAAAAACAATACTTATTTCTGCAGCCCTCTTGGCCCTTCCGTTCGCTAGTGTGCAAGCACAAAGCGCCTATGACAAGATGATGAAATCTGGTTTTGAGGCCAAAGGCCAAGCCGGCTTAGATCGTATTAATCAGGATGCAACCCAAAAGTTTTGCTCGGATGCGAAAAATTTAACCGATGAAAAATCGGGTGCAAAACGCGCTGAGATTGAAAAGATCAATATGGCAACCATCAAACAACCATCCGATGGTAAATACATCGGCGATTGGAAGAGCGGTGAGCGCATAGCGCAAAGTGGCCGTGGCGCAACTTGGACTGATAAACCGGGTACGCCGGTCGGTGGCGGGTGCTATAACTGCCATCAAATCAATAAAGCCGAAATCTCCCATGGCAACATTGGCCCAAGTCTGTGGAATTACGGCAAGATGCGCGGCTACTCAAAGGAGGTTGTTGAGTACACCTGGGGACGCATTAGCAATTCCAAGGCTTACAACGCCTGTAGCAACATGCCCCGTTTTGCGCATTTCAAACTCTTAGATGAAAAGCAAATGCAAGACGTAATGGCCTTGCTGCTGGATCCTAAATCGCCCGTTAATCAATAAGTAAAACAAGAAAGGCCGCAAGGCCTGTTTTAGTAATAGGAAAAAGAAATGTCATTGAATCGCCGTGAGTTTATGCAAGCTTTGGCTTTCGCCTCTGCGGGTGGAATGAGCCTGCAATCGAGTTTTGCTAGCGCTCAAAGTGCCGCTCAAAAATTTTACAATTTACCAAAGTTCGGTAATGTGCATTTACTGCATTTCACCGACTGCCATGCGCAGCTCTTGCCGATTTACTTTCGTGAGCCTAATGTCAATTTAGGAATTGGTTCGCAGTATGGTAAAGAACCGCATTTGGTGGGTGAAGCATTCCTTAAGGCGAACGGAATTAAGCCGGGCACGCGCGATGCCCATGCATTCACCTACCTTGATTTTGCTGCTGCTGCGCAGACCTACGGCAAGATGGGGGGCTTTGCCCATATGTCGACCTTAGTTAAGCAATTAAAGGCATCTAGACCAGGTGCATTATTGCTGGATGGTGGCGATACTTGGCAGGGCTCTGGAACATCCCTATGGACCAATGGCCAAGACATGGTCGATGCCGCGCTGAACTTGGGCGTTGACATCATGACTCCCCATTGGGAAATGACCCTAGGTGAAAAGCGTGTGATGGAAATCGTGCAAAAGGATTTCCAGGGTAAGGTTTCGTTTATTGCGCAAAACATTAAAACCGCGGACTTTGGTGATCAGGTCTTTAGCCCCTACACCATCCGTAATATGAATGGCGTCTCGGTTGCCATTATTGGTCAGGCCTTCCCCTATACGCCGATTGCTAATCCACGTTACTTCACGCCCGACTGGACCTTTGGTATTCAGGAAGAGAATCTGCAGAAGATGATCGATGAGGTCAAGGGCAAGGGCGCTAAGGTTGTGGTCTTGTTGTCGCACAACGGCATGGACGTCGATCTCAAAATGGCCTCACGCGTGCGTGGTCTTGATGCGATTATGGGCGGCCATACGCACGATGGCGTTCCAATTCCAGTCAAGGTAAAGAATGCAGGCGGAGTTACCCTTGTTACCAATGCGGGTTCGAACGGCAAATTTTTAGGAGTGCTCGATTTTGATGTGAAGGGCGGCAAAGCGGTTGATTTCCGTTACAAGTTATTGCCGATCTTCTCGAACCTCTTGCCGGCTGATCCCGCGATGACGCAGCTGATTAAAAAAGTACGCGCACCCTACGAAACGAAACTGGCAGAAAAGCTGGCAATTACTGAGGGCACCCTCTATCGCCGTGGTAACTTTAATGGCAGTTTTGACCAGGTGATCTTAGATGGCTTACTCAAGCAGAAGAATGCCGAGATTGCGTTCTCACCTGGATTCCGCTGGGGCACCAGCTTATTGCCAGGGCAAGCCATCACCATGGAAAACCTGCTTGACCAAACAGCGATTACTTATCCGTACACCACCGTTGCACCCATGTCGGGCGCAACCATTAAGACGATCCTGGAAGACGTAGCAGACAACCTATTTAATCCAGATCCGTATTACCAGCAGGGTGGCGATATGGTTCGTGTTGGCGGCTTGCAATACACGATTGATCCTGCTGGAAGCATGGGTTCGCGGATTTCAGAGATGCGTTTAAATGGCGAGCTCTTGGATGCCAATAAAACCTACCGCGTTGCAGGATGGGCGCCGGTCAGCGAAGAGGCTAAGAATGCCGGTGGTGAGCCGATTTGGGATGTGATTGCACGCCATTTACGGGATGTAAAGACCGTGAAAGCCGTCAAGCTCAATGAGCCAATCATTAAAGGCGTCAAAGGTAACCCAGGAATGGCAGCAATTTAATCAAGGAGCGGCAGAATGAAGATGCATTGGATAGCAATTCGATTCGTAACGCTTTTGGGTATTGGTTTAATGATGACTGCTCCAATCCCGGCATTCGCCCAAACCTCAGTGGTGTATCACATTGATGACGCACAGGCCCAGGGCTTAAAGGGATTGCGTAATATTCGCAACCATTTGGATGTGGCACCGGATACCAAGATAACCGTAGTAACCCACGCCAATGGCGTTGATATCCTCATGGATGGCGGTAAGGATCTCAAAAGTAATGTGGACTACGGCCCCTTGGTTGGCGCTCTTAAGTCGAGGGGCGTGCGCTTTGAGGTTTGTGAAATTACTTTAAAGAACCGGAATCTAAAAAAAGAGCAGTTCACTTTGGATGCGGATTTCACGCCCTCTGGAGTGGTTCGGATTGCCGATTTGCAGTTTAAGAATAACTTTGCATACATTCGCCCATAAATTCCTGCGCGTTTTAATTTAATCCGGTCATTCATGCACAAGCAACAATACTGCGTTTCTATTCTGTCGCTTGCACTCATGGCCGCCTGTTTTGTTGGGGGTCCGATAGCGCAGGCGCAAACATCAAGTGCCCCTCAAGTCAGTGCAGACGGCACAATTCAGGTTAAGGCGATTCAGGTAGCGCCCAATACGTATTTTGTCCAAGGCGTTCCTGAAATGGGCAGTAAGCAGAATCAGAATTTTATTTCCAATGCTGGTTTTGTAGTGACCCCAAAAGGGGTCGTAGTGATTGATGCACTTGGCTCGCCAGTATTAGCCCAAAAGCTCATTCAAGAAATTCGAAAAATCACGAAGCAAAAAATAGTAGCCGTTGTTCTAACTCATTACCACGCTGATCATGTGTACGGTCTGCAAGAATTTAAACGCTTGGGAGCAACGATCTACGCACAGCGGGATGGCCTCAACTATTTGACGTCGGAAACAGCAAAGCAGCGCCTCATTGCTTCCCGAATTGATTTTGCTCCTTGGGTGAATGAAAATACCCGCCTAGTGCCTGCTGATGTTTGGATCGACCAAAGTAAAACCATTACGGTTGGTGGGGTCAAGTTTCGGATCGGCCGAGTAGGGCCTGCGCACGCACCGGAAGACTTGATCGTGTCCATACCTTCGGAGAAAGTCTTATTCGCAGGGGATTTGGTATTTCGGGGTCGAATTCCATTTGTAGGCAATGCGGATAGCCGGGGCTGGATGAGTGCCTTGGACGAAATACAGAAGCAGAACCCCAAGATTGTGGTTCCAGGCCACGGATCATATTCAACCAATCCGCTTGCAGACATTACCTTTACTCGGAACTATTTGGCCTATTTACGCGAAGTGATGGGCCCAGCTGCCCGAGATTTAGACCCTTTTGAGGAGGCCTATGCCAAGGCAGACTGGTCAGAATACGAAGGAATGCCCTTATTTCGGGCTGCAAACCGCATGAACGCCTATAACGTGTATCTCTCAATTCAGGCCGAATAGACCAAACTAGCCCATAGGGCTTTAAAATGGCGGGATAAGTTGATTTTGGTCATTTTTCCCTTCCAGAGGTCATCCGATGAAGTGCGTCACTCCTAAAGTAGTTCTGCTGTCGCTTGTCTTGCTGCTATCGAGCCATGCGTATGCGGCCCCGAATGTTCAAAATGGCAAAGCCATTGATCAAGCGAAGTGCTATGCATGCCATGCTAAAAAAACGGGTTTTTCCAATGGCGACATGATTTATACGCGCTCCGATCGCAAGGTCAAAGACTATGCTCGACTTAAGACCATGGTGGCGATGTGTAATACCGAACTCCGTTTGGACATGTTTCCAGAAGATGAGGCCGATGTCCTAGCCTATCTGAATAAGCAGTTTTATAAATTCAAACCTTAATTATTAGAAGAAATTATTTAGTATGGATTCAGTAGCAGTTGCCGCGCTCGGCAAGATTGTTTTATGGTCTACCTTTGGAATCACCGTGGTGCTCGGTATCGTGATGCAAAAAACCGGCTTTTGTACCATGGGTGCAGTATCCGACGCATTCATTATGTCGAACTGGACACGCCTGAAGCAGTGGTCTTTGGCGATCGGCATCTCCGTGATTGGCGTTGCGCTGATGTCCCACTTCGGCATCATTGATACATCGAAGTCCATCTATACCGGAACTCGTGTTCTCTATCTCTCGCTCTTTATAGGTAGCGTGCTGTTTGGAATCGGCATGGTGCTTGCCTCCGGCTGCGGTAGTAAAACATTGGTGCGCATTGGCGGCGGTAATTTAAAGTCGATGGTGGTCTTCATGGTTTTGGGGCTTACGGCCTATATGACGATGCGCGGCTTTCTAGGCGTGATTCGGGTGGAGACTGTAGATAAAGTATTTTTTACCTTAGCTAGCACCCAAGATCTACCCAGCGTGATTGCTGCTCAAACCGGTATTGCTAAGTCCTTGCTGCAACTCATCCTTGGATTTGCAATTGGTGGTGCGCTAGTGGCCTATGCCGTATTGGATAAATCGTTTTGGACCTTCGATAATTTATTGGCGGGCATCGGTATCGGCCTCGGCATTTGTGCGATTTGGTGGGTTTCGGGCGCTCTTGGCTATGTTGCTGAAGACCCCAATACTCTGGAGGAAGTATTCTTGCGGACTAATACGGGTCGCATGGAGAGTTTGTCCTTTGTTGCTCCATATGCATTTACTTTGGATTGGCTCATGCTCTATAGCGATACGTCCCGCATCTTAACGGTGGGTATCGTTGCCGTTGCTGGGATCATTACAGGATCCGCCATTAGCGCCATTGCTACTAAAAAATTCCGCTGGGAATCCTTTCGGAATGCCGAAGATACCGGTAATCACTTGGTTGGCGGTGCCTTAATGGGTTTTGGCGGCATTACGGCGATGGGCTGTACGGTTGGGCAAGGCCTCACCGGAATTTCGACGCTAGCGATTGGCTCCTTTATTGCCTTACCCGGATTTATCTTGGGTGCATACCTTTGCCTGCTGTATCTGCAATGGCGTATGGCTCCCAATCCTTGCCAATAACCCCAACTCATTCATTTATTTTCTAGTCACACCCTTCGTATAACATTATATATTTAAATATAATGTTATACTGGTGGCTATTAGAGGTTTAACACTTAGCCTCTGCATAACCTTACTATTTTGGAGCAAGGCGATGAGCATTGATTGGACCGCATTTACACCCGGCCCCGCGCTACTTGGTGGGATTCTGCTAGGAATATCCGCCGCACTCTACATTCATTTTCATGGCCGCATTCTCGGCATCAGCGGGATTGTGAGCGGACTATTGCGCCTTCAAAAGAGCGATCTGTTTTGGCGCATTTGTTTCGTGCTGGGTTTATTGACTGCCTCTTTTTGGGCGGCATTTCTGTTTGACTTTCACCCTACGCAGGTAATTCAGGCGGAGTGGGGCGCCTTGATTTTGGCTGGTTTACTCGTTGGTTTTGGTGCACATTATGGCTCTGGCTGCACTAGTGGCCATGGCATTTGTGGCTTATCGCGTTTATCGCCGCGCTCTTTGGTCGCTACCGCCTCCTTTATGGGAGCTGGTTTTTTCACCGTATTTTTTCTTCGGCACGTACTCTCATGATGCGTAAATCCATTGGATTCATAAGTCAGTACCTCATAGGTGTTTTATTTGGTCTGGGGCTACTTGTCTCTGGAATGAGTAATCCAGAAAAGATTTTGGCTTTCCTTGACCTTGGCGGCGCTTGGGATCCCTCTTTAATCTTTGTCATGGGCGGCGCAGTGTTGGTGGGTCTGGCGGCTTTTTATTTGGCCAAAAAGCGGACACAAAGCTTTTTTGGCGATGCCCTGCAAATACCGACCCGGCGCGATATCGATCGGCGATTGGTGATTGGTAGCCTCTTATTTGGCCTTGGTTGGGGCATTGCTGGGTTTTGCCCCGGCCCCGCTTTAGTGGCTCTTGGCACTGGATATGCTAAGCCCCTGGTCTTCGTTTTGGCCATGCTGGTTGGCATGGCTGCTTGTGAATGGTTCTTTAGCGGCAATAAACGGGCTCCTGCTTTAAAATAGTACTTTTAATGCTTTAGTACGAGGATCCGATGAGCGTTGCCATTACTTGCCACAACACTGCCTTTGGCACTGCAGGCCAAATCGAGGCAGACCAGTTAGTTGAAATTGCTGCCCAAGGCTATAAAAGTGTCATTAATAATCGCCCAGATGGCGAAGCAGGTCCATCGCAGCCCAAGAATGCCGATATTGCTGCAAAAGCAGAGGCCTTGGGCTTGCACTATGCCTTTCTGCCCGTGGCCCCAGGATCAATGACGCCAGCTGAAGTCCAAGAGATGAATCGCCTCTTAAAAACCATGCCTGGTCCTATTTTGGCGTTTTGCCGCTCGGGCGCGCGTTCAACCAATTTGTATCACCTCGCACTGCAGCTTGGCTAAGCAATGCCAAGCTTGTTAACGCAGTCCGAGCAAGAAAGCCAACTTCAGCACTTGCCGCTTTGGCAAATTGTCCGCAGCCCTGATCGCTTGGTACGCACCTTTGTGTTTGATGACTTTACAGCTGCGTTTGCATTTATGACGGCATCGGCTTTGCATGCAGAAAAAATGAACCACCATCCCGATTGGTCGAATTGTTGGAATACGGTGACGGTACATTTATCAACGCATGACAAAGGCGGCCTTACCCAGTTGGATTTTGAGTTAGCAAAAACCATGTCGCGGCTGGCTGATACCTTATCAACCAAATCGCATTAAGCGAGCGATTGGAATAAAAAAGCTAGGCCATGCGCATTGATATTCCTGAACATAAAAAAAAGATTCATGAGACGATCATCTCTATTCGCTGGGGTGATATGGATTCGTATCGGCACATTAACAATACTGTCTATTTTCGGTATATGGAGCAGGCTCGGATTGAATGGATTACCTCGCTCGGCTTTAGCTCCACCGCAGAAAAAGAAGCGATGATTATGGTCAATGGCTTTTGTAATTTTTACAAGCAAGCGAGTTTTCCGGGATCACTGCGCATCACCACATTTGTTGGTGCAATTGGAAATTCGACCGTTGATCTATTAAATACCATGGAGTTTATTGGCGCAAATGCGGATGAGGATCCCGTGTTGTCTGCCGCTGGCGGCGCTACCATGCTGTGGGTTGATCTGGAAAAGAACAAGTCGATGCCCTGGCCTGAATCCATCCTGAAAGTATTGCGCTAGGATGGCAGCGCAGGGTGCTGGCGACACAGCCAAGCTCTTGCCAGCATTACTCAGCACCCAACTGAGTACGTTTGATTGCATCATTGATACCCGCTCGCCAGCTGAGTTTGAGCTGGACCATATCCCAGGTGCGATCAACTGCCCCGTACTCGATAACGATGAACGCATTCTGATTGGCACGCTATATAAGCAAGAGTCCCCATTCTCCGCCAAGAAGCGCGGCGCGGCATTAGTGGCTAAGAATATTGCCCGTCACCTTGAGGCCCACTTTATGGATATGCCGCGCGAGTGGCGTCCATTAGTCTATTGCTGGCGCGGGGGTGAACGCAGTGGTGCTTTTACGCATATCTTGCAACGCATTGGTTGGAAAGCAGTTCAGCTCGGCGGCGGGTATCAAGGATTTCGTCGGCAGGTGATTACTGAGCTTGATGCGGCTGCGAAGCAATTTTCTTTTCAGGTGGTTTGCGGCATGACCGGCAGTGGCAAGACGCGTATATTGCACGAGCTGGCCCTGCAAGGCGAACAAGTCCTCGATCTGGAGGGCTTGGCCAATCACCGCGGCTCCGTATTGGGAGGCGATCCGTTAGAGCCCCAGCCCGCGCAGAAAGCATTTGAGACACGCCTGTGGAATGCACTGCGCAGTATGGACTCAGCACGAATCATCTATGTTGAGTCGGAGAGTAAAAAAGTAGGTGGCGTCCATATTCCGGATTCCCTAATGGAGCGGATTCGGGATGGGGAGTGCGTTGAGGTGCGGGCAAGTAATGCGACTCGCGTAGCATGGCTGATGCGCGAGTATCAGCACTTCTTAAGCGATACGCCGGTACTTGAAAGCAAGCTACAGATGCTTAACGCCCGTTACGGCAAAGAAACGATTACTGAATGGTGTCAGCAGGCTCGGGAAGGGCGGTTTACCGATTTAGTAAACGATCTATTGGTCACCCATTACGATCCGTCGTACCAGTCCTCGATCGAGCGTAACTTCCCTCGATATCAATCGGATCAATGCGTTTCCTTAGATAGCGACAGTGATGCCGATTTTGCTAAGGTGGCTAGCGCCATTCGAGCGCGGTAGCAATAAAAAAGAGGCTAGTGCATTACGCCTAGCCTCTTGAATTAACTTCTATAAACCTACAACGCTTTACATCAACTAAATGCTTGGATGCCAGTTTGCGCACGTCCCAGAATCAGTGCGTGGATGTCGTGTGTCCCTTCATAGGTATTCACCGCCTCTAGGTTGAGCATGTGGCGAATCACGCCATACTCATCTGAGACGCCATTCCCGCCGTGCATATCGCGCGCCATGCGGGCAATATCCAGGGCTTTACCACAGGAGTTGCGTTTCATGATCGAGGTGATCTCTGGAGCAGCAATGTGCTCATCCTTCATGCGACCGAGGCGCAAACAGCCCTGCAGTGCTAAGGCGATGTCGGTTTGCATGTCGGCTAATTTTTTCTGGATCAGCTGATTGGCCGCTAATGGGCGACCAAATTGCTGGCGATCCATGGTGTACTGCCGTGCTTTAAGCCAGCAATCTTCAGCAGCGCCGAGTACGCCCCATGAAATGCCATAGCGTGCTGAATTAAGGCAAGTGAATGGACCCTTGAGTCCGGTGATTTCAGGGAACTCATTCTCAGCAGGAACGAAAACGCTGTCCATCACGATCTCGCCGGTAATCGATGCTCGCAGGCTCATCTTGCCCGATATTTTGGGAGCCGATAAACCTTTCATGCCTTTTTCTAAAATGTAGCCCCGAATCACGCCTTCATCATTTTTGGCCCAGACCACGAATACATCGGCAATCGGTGAGTTGGAAATCCACATTTTGGAGCCGGTGAGTTCAAAGCCGCCCGGTACAGTGCGCGCTCGGGTAATCATGGCGCCAGCATCCGATCCGTAGTTGGGTTCGGTTAAGCCGAAGCACCCAATCCACTCGCCACTGGCTAATTTAGGTAAAAACTTTTCTTTTTGGGCCTTGCTACCGAATTCATTGATCGGCACCATCACCAAGGAGGATTGCACGCTCATCATCGAGCGATAACCGGAGTCGACCCGCTCGATTTCACGGGCAATGAGGCCATACGATACGTAATTGAGGTTGGCACCACCGTATTCTTCGGGGATCGTAATGCCGAGCAAGCCTAATTCACCCATTTCACGGAAGATGGCGGGGTCCGTTGTTTCGTTCCGGAAGGCCTCGTGTACCCGTGGAGCAAGGCTTCCTTGGGCGTACTCGTAGGCGGCATCCCGAATCATGCGCTCTTCGCTGCTGAGCTGGGAATCCAGCATTAATGGGTCTTCCCAGTGAAAAATCGGCTTACTCATATATCGGCATTTCCTGTGTTTTTTGTTAAATCCGGCTATCCTACTGATTATCCAACTTTTAGCTTAAACCTGCTGTTAGCACCCACCTAAAACCCATGCAACGCCGCCACCGCTATTATGATTTGCTCCTTGCCGCTTTTGTGGTGGTGCTGCTGTGTAGTAATTTCATTGGCGCTGGTAAGGTAGCGACGCTGGATTTACCTCTGTTTGGCACCGTTATTTTTGGCGCCGGTATTTTGTTTTTCCCCATCGCCTATTTTTTTGGCGACATCATGACCGAAGTCTATGGTTATGCGCATGATCGCAGGGCAGTGTGGGTGGGTTTTACAGCACTAGCTTTTGCGGCAGTCATGGCGCAAGTGGTGATCGCCTTGCCGGTGGCACCAGGATCCTATATGGCTGGATATCAGAATGGACTGGAAACAGTATTCGGCAATTCGTGGCGGATTGCGCTCGGATCAATGATTGCATTTTGGTGTGGCAGCTTATCCAATAGCTATGTCATGGCAAAGATGAAGATATTCACCCAAGGCAAGTATTTGTGGACCCGCACGATCGGCTCTACTGTAGTAGGGGAACTAGTTGATTCCAGCCTCTTTTATGTGATTGCGTTTTATGGCATTTGGTCAACTAGTCAGATTATTCAAGTTGCGCTGGCTCAGTATGTTTTAAAAACCCTGTGGGAGGTTTTAGCAACGCCCATGACCTATGCCGTCATTGGATTTTTAAAGAAAAAAGAAAACGAAGATTATTACGACACCGACACGAATTTCACGCCATTTAAGATAAAGGTTTAACGATGAAAAAATTTCACGATCCGACGATTCAAGCGAGTGACATCACACCGAAGTCTATTTTTGAGCAGCGTCGCTCTTTAATTCAACTGGCAGCAGCAGGGGGTATGGGCCTAACACTGGCTCCTTGGTTCTCGCGCAAGGCGTTTGCTAACAATCCCGATGCGGTGAAATTTAAGAATGTGATTGAATCGCCGTATTCCACTAAAGAGACCCTCTCGGAATACAAAGAAGTCACCACCTACAATAATTTCTATGAGTTTGGGCTGGACAAGGCCGATCCTGCCCGCCGCGCTGGCTCGCTGAAAACCAGTCCATGGACGGTCACGATTGACGGCCTGGTTAAAAAGCCGATGACTATTGATATTGATGCCTTACTAAAATTGGCGCCAATCGAAGAGCGCATCTACCGGATGCGTTGTGTTGAGGGTTGGTCAATGGTTATTCCGTGGAATGGCTACTCGCTTTCTAAATTGCTCAATGTAGTGGAGCCATTGGGTTCGGCCAAGTTCATCGAGTTTGTGACCCTTGCAGATCCCCAGCAAATGCCTGGTCTGGCTCGCCCCATTCTGGATTGGCCATACCGAGAAGCTTTGCGATTAGATGAGGCCATGAACCCACTTACCTTGCTGACCTTAGGGCTCTATGGCGAAGTATTGCCCAAGCAAAATGGCGCGCCAGTGCGAATTGTGGTTCCTTGGAAGTATGGATTTAAGAGTGCGAAGTCAATTGTGTCGATTCGTTTCACCGAGAAACAGCCCGTTACCAGTTGGGTGAAATCGGCGCCCCGGGAGTACGGTTTTTATTCCAACGTCAATCCGAATGTGAATCATCCGCGCTGGAGCCAGGCCACCGAGCGTCGCCTCGGCGATAACCGTGGAATTTTTGCTCCCAAGATCCCAACCGAGATGTTTAATGGTTACGCTACGCAAGTGGCAAGCCTATATACCGGCATGGACCTCAAAAAGAATTACTAATTGCAGTACGTCAAGCCATTCGTCTTTTTACTTGCCTTGCTGCCTCTGGCGAGGCTGATTTGGCTTGGCAGCGCACAAGATTTAGGCGCTAACCCGATTGAGTTCATTACGCGCTCAATGGGGACCTGGACTTTGGTTTTCTTATGCCTCAGTTTGGCGATGACGCCAGCACGGGTCATAACCGGCTGGACTGGGTTTATTCACCTCAGGCGGATGCTCGGTTTATTTTGTTTCTTCTATGCCACCCTGCATTTTCTGATTTGGCTGTGGCTGGATCATGACTTTTCGCTGGCGGCGATGTGGCTGGATGTATTAGAGCGTCCGTATATTACGTTCGGTTTTCTTGCCTTCGTCCTTTTAATTCCGCTGGCATTTACTTCCAATCGCTGGGCGCAGCTTAAGCTCGGTCGGCGTTGGAGCCAGTTACACCGCATGATCTACGCTATTGCAATACTGGCCATCCTCCATTATTGGTGGCATAAGGCCGGTAAGAGCGATTATGAAACGGTCTCAATCTATCTTGCTGTCATCGTGGTGTTGCTGCTAGCCCGTCTCCCATTCATACGGCAGCGCATTCAGATTAAAAAATAGGATTCGCCGGAATGGCATGTCAATGTCAGCGAGTTAAGCCCAAACAGCTTAGGATGCCCCTTAGGCCGGCTTTCGACAGGGCGAACTAGCTTTATTTGGGGCGGATAACTGGCGATTGATGAGGTCGGTGTGAGGGCCAGGTGGCAGGGGCCTAAATGCCACAGGCTAAATCGGGCATTGCCCCCACAACCCCGTTAAAATAGCATCCAACTTGTATTGCAGCGCGCATTGCGCCTTTGAACCTAAGAAAGTAAGAACATATCCGTGTTGTCCGCATCTAATATCACCATGCAGTTTGGGGCAAAACCCCTTTTTGAAAACATCTCTGTGAAGTTTGGCGGCGGCAATCGCTACGGCCTCATCGGAGCGAATGGCTGTGGTAAATCCACTTTTATGAAAATCTTGGGCGGTGATCTGGAGCCTAGTAGCGGAAACGTTAGCCTAGAGCCGAATATCCGCCTGGGTAAATTGCGCCAAGATCAATTTGCTTTTGAAGATATGCGCGTATTGGATGTCGTTATGATGGGCCACGAAGAAATGTGGAAGGCAGCAGCCGAGCGCGATGCCATTTACGCCAATCCTGATGCTACCGATGAAGATTACATGCGCGCCGCTGAATTAGAAGGCAAGTATGCAGAGTACGGTGGCTATACCGCTGAAGCCAAAGCAGGGGAGTTGCTGCTGGGTATTGGTATTCCGATTGAGCAGCACCAAGGCCTCATGAGTAGCGTTGCGCCTGGTTGGAAGCTCCGGGTACTGTTAGCACAAGCGCTATTTTCTGATCCAGATGTCTTGTTACTCGATGAGCCAACCAATAACTTAGATATTCACTCGATTCATTGGTTAGAAGAAATCCTGAACCAACTGAACAGTACCATCATTATTATTTCGCACGATCGCCACTTCTTAAATGAAGTCTGCACGCATATGGCTGACATGGACTTTGGTACGCTGAAGGTCTATCCAGGCAATTACGACTCCTATATGTTGGCATCGACGCAGGCGAGGGCGCAGCAACTGGCTTCCAACGTGAAGGCTAAAGAGAAAGTTGCTGAATTGCAGGCGTTCGTGAGCCGCTTCTCGGCAAACGCCTCGAAGGCACGCCAAGCAACCTCACGGCAACGCCAGCTGGAAAAGATTGAAATTACTGAAATTAAGCCATCCTCACGGCAAAATCCGTTTATTCGCTTTGATTACGAGAAAAAATTGCACAACATGGCTGTAGAGTGCAATGCCTTAACCAAAGCATTTGATCGCCCCATTTTTAAGAATTTCAAAATTGGCGTCCGTGCTGGGGAAAAAATTGCAATCATCGGTCAAAACGGCGCCGGAAAGACGACTTTACTCAAAACCATTCTGAGCAAACGCTTTAGTGGCATCCCGGCTGATAGCGGTGATGTGAAGTGGGCTGAGAACGCGAATGTAGGCGTCATGCCGCAAGACACTACAGAGCTATTTCCAAACGATGATCTGTTGATGGATTGGATGAATCAATGGCGCAATACGGGTGATGATGATCAGGTCATTCGGGGCACTTTAGGACGATTGCTCTTTTCTGGCGATGACATTAGTAAGTCGGTCAAAGTATTGTCTGGTGGCGAAAAGGGCCGCATGATTTGGGGTAAGTTGATGCTGCAAAAGCATAATGTATTAGCCATGGATGAGCCTACCAATCACATGGATATGGAATCGATTGAGAGCTTGCAAATTGCCTTAGAGAAGTTTGAAGGTACCTTGATCTTTGTCTCGCATGACCGTGAGTTTGTCTCTGCACTGGCCAATCGTATCTTGGAAGTGAAGATGGATGGCAGTGTGGTTGACTACTCTGGTACCTACGAAGAGTATTTGCGCAGCCAGTCGCTGGCGGGTTGATGTCGCTTAGCTAGCCTGGTTGGCGTCACCTGTATTTCCAACCCTAATTCAGCAATTAGTATCGAATTGTTTGCGATAGATCAATTGCAATCCAGAAAATAACGTATTTTCTTTGATATTAAAAATTATTCACGTTTTATTAAGACGATAATTGGTATAGAACCCGCTTTGGGCTAACCCCGTTTGATTTAATTTCAGGATAAAGCATGCAAACCAACCACGTTGCCATTTGGATTGATCACAAAGAAGCTCGCATCCTTTATTTTGATGCTAGCAAAAATGAGTTTATAAAAAGCGATTCTGCTCAACATCACATACATCACAAAGCAAACGCCATTGGAAGTGGTAAGACCCCAATCGATCATGAATTTTTGCATAAGGTGATTTCTGCAGTTGCAAGCGTTAAAGAAATTCTGATTCTTGGACCCGGTTCGGCCAAGACCGAACTAGTAAAGCATGCGGCCGCTCATGATCCAGTCGCATTTCGAGCCATTGTTGGTGTCGAGACCGTTGATCATCCTACGGACGCACAAATTATTGCGTATGCCAAAACGTATTTTGTAGGCGTAGATAATATGAAGGGAATTTAATTCATGAAGATTGAATTCGTAGGCCCAGCAAGTATTGCCCACGACGGCGGCGTTAACTATCCAGCACTATTAGATGGTCAAAAGCTGGCTTGCCATTTTAGTTACGAAGCACTGGATGATGTCGAGCCGGATGGCATTCTGGGTGATGCACTAGTGCACTTCAAAAACCATCAACTCAAGCTCCTATCGATTGCAGAGCAAAAGATATTAGGTGGTCATGCACATGATGGTTCGATTCAAATCTTTAGTTCAGACTTGGCCTTATCTTAGTCTGCTTTATTGCGCTGAAAGCGAACTGCAGTGCCTTCTGTCTGAATGCGCTGCCATACCGCTGCTTTTTCATCCGGCGTCATAAAAACCCAATTGCTGACCTCGATCAGGGTTCGGCCGCAGCCTTTGCAGATTTCATCGTACAAAGTAGAGCAAATGCCAATACAGGGGGAGTCGGATTCAGCGTCTCCCGTTAACAAAGAATTGGCGCCGCTAATGGGTTCGTTGGTATTTGAAGTACTCATTCCAGTACTGTATTCGATTTAAGCGGTGAGTGCTCAGCCAGCTCATCCACGTAGGCTCCAACACCGGCGCGCTCCCGTTTTAAGAAGCGCTCAACGGCAGTTGCAAACTCAGGGTCTTTAATCCAGTGGGCTGACTGCACGGTAACCGGCAAAAATCCCCGTGCCATTTTGTGTTGGCCTTGGGCGCCACCCTCAAAAATTTGGATTTTTTCTTGAATGCAATACTCAATAGCTTGGTAGTAGGCAGTCTCAAAATGCAAGCAGGGGACATATTCAATCGAGCCCCAATAGCGTCCATAGGCTGTTGGTATCGGAGCTTTTTGATCGACTACTAAGAGCGATGCCGCGATGGGGCGGCCCTCTTTCTCGGCAATAATTAGGTGAAGGTTTTCCGGCATTCGCTTGCCCCATGCCTGAAAGAAGGCTTCATTCAAGTAGGGTGATGAATGGTGCTCCAAGTAGGTGTTGGCATAGCACCGGTAGAAGAATGCCCAATCCGCCTGACTGGCTATTTCTCCTGGAACGTGCCTAAATTGCACTCCAGCCTCGACTACTTCTTTACGTTCGCGCCGGATATTTTTTCGACGTTTCATGGTGAGCTGGTCTAAGAATGCATCCATCGTTGCGTAGGATTGATTGTTCCAGTGAAACTGTACGGCATCGCGCGCCATAAAACCTTGCGCCAATAGGGCGTCTTGGGTTTTTTGTTCAGCAAATAAAACGTGGGCTGAAGAAAGTTCATTCTGAATTAAGAGTTGTTTTAGACCTTGTATTAGCCACTGCTGGGTTCGTTCTGGATCGTGCTCTTGATCTAGCAGCATGCGCGACCCTTGGACCGGCGTAAAGGGAATCGCGCACAGGGCTTTGGGGTAGTACTGCATACCATGCTGGTTATAGGCTTCTGCCCAGGACCAGTCAAACACGTATTCGCCGTAGGAATGGCTTTTTAGGTAAAGCGGCATTAACCCAATGGGTTTTTCTGAATCCGCCGGGTAAATGGCTAAGTGGGCTATTTGCCAACCGGTATTGCCACCAACGCAGTGGTGCTCTTCAAGAGCGGATAGAAAGGCATGACGCAAAAACGGCGTTGAATCTGCCGCCAGTAAGCCATCCCAGTGTTCGGCAGAGACTGTCTGAATGCGGTCCAGGACACGAAGTTCGATGGGGCTATTTAGTGCCACATTGCTCAGCGCTGAATCAGTTCGATCTTGTATCCATCCGGGTCCGTGACAAAGGCAATGATGGTATCGCCGCCTAGAACCGGACCAGCTTCGCGGGTAACCTGACCACCGGCGGCTTTAATTGCAGCGCAGGTGGCATAGGCGTCGCTTACGCCTAAGGCAATGTGGCCATAGGCCGTACCCAGCTCATATTGATGGACGCCATGGTTGTAGGTGAGCTCAATCTCTGCCTGGCCATCGGCATTGCCCTTGCCAAAACCAACGAAGGCTAAGGAATATTTTTGCTCAGGACGCTCCGTTGTGCGCAATAAATTCATGCCTAAGATGCGGGTATAAAAATCGATCGAGCGATCGAGATCGCCAACCCGCAGCATGGTATGCAATAGCATCATGATTACTGAACCTTTGCCTTGGCGCGAAGTTTTTGCATCATTTCAGAGAACTTGGCTTTTTGCCAGTTCTCATCGGCAGTCAAGATTTGCTTAAGTTCCGCTTTGATTTCTTCCATCGGAGGGGCTTTGGCATCGCGTACATCGTCCACGCGAATAATGTGCCAACCGAATTGGCTTTTGACTGGCTTATCGGTCATTTGACCTTTGTTTAAGGAAACCATCGCTTTTGAAAACTCAGGCACCAATGACTTATCACTAACCCAACCTAGATCGCCACCGTTGGGTGCAGAGCCTGGGTCTTTGGAGTTCTGCTTCGCTAGATCAGCAAAGCTGGCACCAGCCTTAATCTTAGCAATCATCGCATTTGCTTCGGCCTCTTTTTCTACCAAGATGTGTTTTACCTGATATTCCTTGCCGGTGTAATCGGCTTGAATGGAAGCATAAGCAGCTTTGAGCTCGGCATCGGTTACGCCTTCTCGTTCAACAAAATCCTCAAATACGGCGGCAACTAAAATGCCAACTCGGGATTGCTCAATCTTGTCTTTGACTGCCTCTTTTTGGCTGAGGCCGCGACTATTAGCCTCCTGAATAATTAACTCACGGGTAATTAATACCTCGCGCGCTTTTTCACGAACCTGGGGATCATTTGCTGGCTGCCCCGATTTTTTCACTAGGTTGTCTAGTTGCGCTTTAGGTATCGCTTTGCCATTCACAATTGCGGCATTTTGCGCTAAAGCAACTGAACTACCAAATAGGGCCACACAGGCAGTGAATAGGGCGAATAGAGAGAGTGGTTTCATAGTGAGGATCAGTAAATAAGGATAGGTAATAGTAATGGGTTCAATTTCGCTTGGCTTATTTCAGCAACAGCGCTTCCGCTGGACTATGCGCCTCAATAGTCAGTGCATGTATTTCAGTGGGAATATGGCGATTCAGGGCGGCATAAATTAAGCGGTGGCGCGCAATCCGATTGAGGCCATCAAAAGCCGATGACACCAAGGTCAGTTTAAAGTGACCACCACCGCTAGCAGCGCCAGCATGGCCTGCATGTAAATGACTTTCATCTTCGATGGCAATCTGATCAATCGGCAGTGCGGCCTTGAGATCGACTAAAAATAATGCAATCCGTTCTTGATTTCGGCTCATGAAGGCGTCTCCTCTTCCATATGTTTGCTCAGCCAAAATCCTTGGGCAATGACAAAAACAATAAGCAGGGCAGTTGTTCCAAAGAGTTTGAAATTAACCCAGGTATCTTCCGAAAACTGAAAGGCGACATATAAATTCAGTGCGCCCATGAAGAGGAAAAAAATTGACCAAGCCAAATTGAGTTGACTCCAGGTATTACGTGCCGAATGTTCTTTCAGAGTGACCTGTTTACCCATCAGCACCTGAATCCAATTCTTATTAAAAAATTGGGCGCTGATAAAGAGGCCGGCAGCAAATAGCCAGTAGAGTGCGGTCGGCTTTAATTGAATAAATGTCTTGTCTTGCAAAAAGATGGTCAATGCGCCTAAAACCACAATCAATACCAAACTCATCCACTGCATTGCATCGATTTTGCGATGACGGTAATACACCCATAAAATTTGTGCGATGGTGGCAACCATTGCCACGATGGTGGCGGTATAGATGTCGGCAAACTTAAATGCAACAAAGAACAGAATGACAGGGAAAAGGTCGAATAAAAATTTCATGGTGTGATTATCGCTTTTATTGAGCCGATTCCACGTTTTTACTGGGTTCAAAGCGCAGGGATGCAGAGTTAATGCAATAGCGCAGGCCTGTAGGCTTCGGACCGTCGGTAAAGACATGGCCTAAATGGGCGTCGCAATTACTGCAGCGTACCTCGGTGCGGACCATGCCATAAGCACCATCCTGATGTTCTGATATGGCATCCGGATTCAGGGGGGTGTGATAACTAGGCCAGCCACAGCCAGCATCAAATTTAGTGCCCGACTCAAATAGTGGGGTGCCACAACAAACGCATTGGTACTTGCCGCTTTCCCAATGGTCCCAATACTTTCCAGTAAAAGGACGCTCTGTAGCGGCCTCGCGCGTGACGCGGTATTCGATGTCGCTTAATGTAGCGCGGTATTCGTCATTGGTTTTTTTCATTGGCTCTTACCCTTTATTGTGGACTGATGCATTTTATTAAGAAGAACAACTCAGATCCGTTACAACCTCATCGGGTAATGGGGCTAATGCATATTGCTCAAACGCGGGTTGCTCATCAAATGGCCGACTTAAGATATGCTGCAATCGATTCACTTCAGTGAAGTCATCGCCTTGTGCCATCTCGATGGCGCGCTGGGCTAAATGGTTGCGCAGAATAAATTTAGGGTTCACCTGATTCATCAGCTCCGCACGCTCTGCATCGGAGTTCACTTCTTGCATTAAGCGCGTGCGGTATTGTAATAGCCATGCATCGGCTGCATTCCGATCTAAAAACTGATCGCGCCAATTCGAATGGACATCCTTTTTTTGTACGGCAGAGAGACTACGAAACACATTCGTAAAGTCAGCCCGATTAGCATGCATCAGTTGCAATAGGGCTTCAATTAAGTCCATGTCCTCTGGCGCTTCGATCTGTAAGCCCAGCTTCCCTCGAAAGAGTGCTAACCATTTCGCCTCATACTCCGGCGGAAAGTCGCTCAAAGCTGCGCGCAAGATATCGGCAGCATCCTTGCCCGGGCTTTCCATCTCTACGAGCGGAACCATCGCATTAGCAAGGCAGGCCATATTCCAGTGCATGATTTTAGGTTGGCGATGGTAGGCGTAACGACCGCCGCTATCGGTATGGTTACAAATGTGGTCTAGGGCGGTGTGATCTAAAAAACCAAAGGGGCCGTAATCCATAGTGAGGCCGAGCGCGCTGATGTTGTCACTATTAAGTACTCCATGGCAAAACCCCACTGCCTGCCACTGCGCAACGCATCTCGCATTGCGCGCCGATATCGCCTTAAACAAGTCAAGGTATGGAGTAATGCTGGATTGGCACTCGGGGTAGTGCGCTTCGATTAAATAGCCCGCTAATTCCTGCAATCGCACATGCAATCCATTAGCAGCATAGTGCTCGAAGTGGCCGATCCGAATAAAGCTAGGGGCAAAGCGGGAGCAAACGGCTGCCGTCTCCATTGTCTCGCGCCGCACTGCCTGCTTGGAGCCCACCAGAGACAATGCCCGCGTGGTCGGAATGCCTAAGGCATGCATGGCCTCACTGCATAAAAACTCACGAATGGATGAGCGGAGAACGGCCCGACCATCACCCATGCGCGAGTAGCGCGTCATGCCTGCCCCCTTTAGTTGTAGCTCTTGGTGGTTTAGCTCCCCCAATAAAATAGCCCGACCATCACCCAGCTGCCCAGCCCAATGACCAAATTGATGGCCGCTATACGCTGTAGCCATGGGCTTTGGAAATAGGCGCCCGCCTAATTCTGCTGGATTTCCCGCTAATACTGCGAGCCAATCCGGATCCTGCGGTAAATGGTTTGAGCCCAATGGAATACCAACGAGTTCGGCCGCCTCAGGGGAAACCGCAATCCAATATGGATCTGGAAGGGGGGTGGGGGCGATAAATTGACAGGTGTCGTCGCCGATGAGAGAAAATGCCATAAGTTCATTATTCTATGGGTATTTAGCCCCTGACGTCGAAGACCAATACACCTATTGCCCCATACTGCACATGACCAATCAAACTGAACTCACCGCCGCCGCTAAACTGAGTAACCTAGGCCAAGAGCTTGATGTCCCGTTCCTAAAATTACTCGGAATTCGTTGCCTTAGCGCTGAGATGGGTAGCGGCGAAATTTTGCTGGCCATCAAGCCCGAGCATAAAAATACCTGGGAAGTCGCGCATGGCGGCGTTCTATTGACCTTAATGGATGTGGCGATGGCGGTTGCCGCTCGTTCAGGCGATCCAGATGACCGCAGCGTGGTGACGATTGAGCTCAATACCAATTTTTTACAAGCCGCCAACGGCATTCTGCGTGTGAAGGCCGATACCGTCCACCGTACCGTCACCATGGCCTTTTGTGAAGCCAAGTTGTATGACGATCAAGGCCGTGTGTGCTGCATGGCTACTGGCACATTTAAGTACCTACGGCGCTTACCGACACGTAACGCAAATGGAGAGCGCGTCATCAACCCCGATCAGCGGGTCGAGTAAATCCGTCTAAACTAAACCGAGAGATTGGAGCCGGATGCGCTGGTGAGAGCTCCGGTAATGACGTCGTGGCCAATCGTGCCATTGGCATCAAAACGGCGTTCAACCATTTCAAATGCGCCGTCTTTCCGGATGCGTAATACCGTACTAGAGCGTGTTCCGTACATTGGAGTTTGGACAAATGCGGGAGAAAGGGCTTTCTCCCATTCTTTGCTTACCCCTGTGCTTGGCAATTCTTGATCTACTGCAACGCGGGTATCACTCAGCAGATGCAAGTAGTGATCCACGTGCTTCAGATTACCTTGATCCATTGCTAAAGTTTGAGCAAAAGCAGCCACCCGGTGCGTGACTTTAGGCCAAGGGGTATCCAGCATGGCATTCGACAAACCATAGACGCCCGCATCTAACGCATTTTGCGGAAAGGTTTTGCGTGGCCGAATCGATTGGCCAAGCATCATGCGATTACTAACCCAGTGCATCTGGGCATCGCTTGGATTACTAAGATCGGCCATTAGCATATTAAAGCCGTTGTATTGCTCAAATCGTTTTGCGTTGTGTTGAATAAATCCACCCGGCTTATGCTCGCCCGTCAGATACATTAGCGATAGTTCGCCACGGGTTCGTGCGTCCGGATTTTTTTCGCTGGGCGCTCGAACATTGGTGAGCGCAGCAAAGCGGCCTGATTTGGTAAAGCCAAGCCAGGTGCCGGGGCTGCCTAAGACATCGGCGCGATCACGGCCAGCAAGAAGCTGAGGGTGCTCGGGCCACCAATCCATTTTTTCAGTATCGCGCTCATAGAACTCATCGCGATTCGCAGCGACTACCAGCGGATAGTCGGGATGGGATTTCCAGGCGAAGAGAATGAGGCACATAGCAATACTATGCCTGATTAAATTTCAATTAGGGGGTAGGGCAGTTGATCTAGCATCAAAATAGGGCCATCGGGCGCCCCAAGATGGAAGGTGCCACCGGCTTGCAGCTCGGTTTTAATCTCGATCTGGAAGTCCATGCGGCGGGTATTGGCAATGCTGGGGGCGCTGAGGACAACCATTCCAGCTGGCTGACCTGCATCATCCGCATGAAAAATTTCACTTCCAGGGCCGGTTGGGGCATTTTCAAGTTGATCGATGGGGCAATGCGCCAGCTGCAGGCGCCGCTTAATTGCGCCACGGTATTGGCTGCGTGCGACGATTTCTTGGCCGGGGTAGCATCCCTTTTTAAAGTCAATGCCGTACACAGATTCAAAGTTCACCATTTGGGGTACGAATTGATCCTGGGTTGCGGCAACAATACGTGGAATTGCACTCATAATTTCCAGCGAACGCCACAGAATCGCGGCATCCTCAGAAGCCCCCTCGATTGGTGCCGCTTCAGAAGCAATGGGCTGGGCAATTAATACCCGCCGCATGGCCACACCTGCCGTGACAACGTCGGGCAGTTGCAGCAAGATGCTGGTTTTATCCACTTCTACGTTATCCAATGTTCCACTGGTGCAGTAGCCTGTAATTACCCAGCTGCTGCTGGCATCGGTGACCGTTACCTTAGAGCGCAGGACGAACATCGCTAAGCGCTTTGCGGTGCTGGCTGCGATATCTTTCGAAATAAATAAGCAGAATCGCTTATCCCCATCCGCTTTTGAAAAAAGGCCGAGCCATGCGCTGGCAATTAAGCGGCCTTTAGGACTGCAATAGCCAACGAGGCGAACTGCATCGGGCCCGTTTGCAATCGCCGGAGGCGCTACTGCGGTGAGTCCCAACACCGAGTTTGTCAGTTGGTTTTGTAAAAAACTGGCCGCATCGTCGCCCTCAACGATAATGAGTCCCCAGTCGGCGAGATTGGCAGCGGTTTTCATAGAATGGATCTTTTTTAGGGTGGTGTAGGGCGTGCGATTTGCATAAACAAAGTCTAGACGCTTTTATCATAGCCTGATGCGAAAAAAGCGTGCGTCATTTTGGGCATTACCCCTCAAACTCTTCGGAATTGGGGCTCTAGTAGGGCTACTCTTTTTTGCGACCCTATTTTTTTGGGGCGTCGTTCCTTCTACAGCGAATGATCCAGCAAGGCCAGGCGGCTTTATAGCCAAAGTCACTCCCAAATCCGGGGTTGCGAGTATTGCAGAGCAACTGCAAAACCAAGGTATTGGGCTCAATGGCATCGTGTTTCAGCTTGGATCGCGCGCCTTGCTCGTGAAAGCGAAGTTAAAGCCTGGAACCTATCTGTTTCCATTTGATGCGAGCATGGCAACCATCCTGTTGCAGATGGCTCGCGGTGAGAGCATTAAAGAATCGATCACCTTTGTTCCCGGCATGGCGATTTGGCAACTGCGGCAAGTGGTCGATACCCATCCTGCTTTGGAGCACAAAACTAAAGGACTGACTTCTGCCGCATTTTCTAAGGCGGTTGGCTTAAGCCACGCAAACGCGGAAGGACTCTTCTTTCCGGATACCTACGTTTTTGATCCCGGTGAGAGCGACCTTGTCATTTATCGTCGTGCTGCCGATGCCATGCAGAAGAATCTGGCGAAAGCCTGGAGCAGGGCACCCAATACAGGTGCACTGAAAACACCATATGATTTGCTCATTTTGGCATCCATCGTGGAGAAAGAAACCGGTAAATCCAGCGAGCGTGGCCAGATTGCGGCAGTGTTTCTGAATCGCTTACAGATTGGCATGCGCCTGCAGTCCGATCCTACCGTGATTTATGGCATCGGCCCAGGGTTTGATGGCAATCTACGTAAAATGGATCTTCGCCGCGACAGTCCATACAATACTTATATGCGTGCCGGTTTACCTCCCACCCCAATTGCGATTCCCGGCATGGAATCGCTGCTTGCGGTAGTCAACCCTGCAAAAAGCGATGCCTTGTACTTTGTTGCCAAGGGCGATGGCAGTAGCCACTTCTCCAAAACACTGCCTGAGCATGAAAAAGCCGTTGACCAATATCAGCGCTCCATTAAAGTGCCAGCAAAGAGACCATCACCGTAATGGATGCCACGATGAATGCGAATGAACCTGGATTTTTTATTAGCTTTGAGGGCATCGATGGTGCCGGAAAAAGCACCCACATCAATGCCTACTGTGATTTACTCAAAAGCCGCTTTCCAGAGCGAACATTGGTGCTAACGCGTGAGCCAGGAGGCACCGTTTTAGGCGAACAGCTTCGAGCGCTCCTATTAGAAGCGCCAATGCATTTAGAAACGGAAGCGCTATTGATGTTTGCCGCACGCCGTGAGCATGTGGCACAAGTTATCGCTCCAGCACTTGCGGCTGGGCATATTGTGGTGTCCGACCGTTTTACCGATGCTAGTTTTGCTTACCAAGGTGGCGGACGCGGACTCTCCATTGAAAAACTCAATGCCTTAGAGCAATGGGTGCAAATGCAAAGCGATGGAAGGTTGTTGCAACCAAATATCACTTTTTTGTTTGACTTACCGGGAGAAGTAGCTGAAGCACGCCGCTCGAAGGCGCGCACGCCCGATAAGTTTGAGCGACTTGATCTGGCTTTCTTTGAGCGGGTTCGGCAGGAATACCTGCGCAGAGCAAAAGCAGATCCAAAGCGTTTTGTCTTGGTAGACGCTACTCAAACGCAAGAGGCGATTTGGGATTTTTTATGTCGCACGCCATTGGTAATTCGATGATCGCACCTTGGTTACAGCCGCAGTGGGATGGCATTGACTTAGTAGCGTGTCCGAATGCCATACTGCTCCATGGGCAGGCTGGCATTGGTAAGGCAGACTTTGCGCTGACGCTTGCCAAGGCTCTGCTATGCGAGACATCACCAAATGAAAATAAGAAGCCCTGTAATTGCTGCGAGGCATGCCGCTGGTTTGATACGGGCAATCATCCGGACTTTATCGCCCTTGTCCCGGAGACCCACCGCCGCTTCATGCCAAATGAGGCCTTAGAGGGCGCCGATGGCGATCCATCATCGAGCAAGAAAGCCAAGCCAGCTCGCGATGAAGATGGTGACGCTGCCGAAAAAAAAGAAAAGAAAAACATTGCCATTGAAGAAGCGCGATCAGCCATCGAAGGTTTAGCAATCGGCACGCACCGCGGTGGCAATCGCGTAGTCCTGGTCTACCCCTTAGAGTCATTAAGGCCCGATGCAGCTAACACCTTGCTAAAGTCTTTAGAGGAACCGCCGGCCAGCACTATTTTTATACTAGTAACAAGTCGCCTCGATCGCGTCTTGCCGACCATTCGTTCTCGTTGCCGTTTAATTGCATTGCCGCCGCCCGATCGAGCCACTGGCCTTGCATGGTTGAAACACGAAATCACGTCGCATCCAGAATTGACCGTCTCCCAGGATGAACTGGAAACCATCTTTTATGAGCAGGGTGGGGCGCCCTACGCGACCCTGGATTTTCTATCGGCCAAGCAAGGTCAAAATGAGAAAGATGAGCTCTTTGTTTCAATTCAGGCTTCCCGCTACTTATTGAAAGGCCTATCCCAGGGGGTTCGAATTGATTGGTTGGATGTAGCAGAAAAAACCCATAAAGCATCGTTTGCGGTATTGCTTGCTTCGATGCAGCGTTGGCTTGCCGACTTACAAGGCAGTGCTCAGGCAAATGCAGTACGTTTTTACCCCAAACACGCTGAGAGTATTGAGGTATTGGCAAAACAAGTGCGTATCGAAAAGCTATTGCGCCTTTGGAAAGGGGTAACACAGGCTCGCCGGCACGAGAATCACCCGCTGGCAACGCGTATTCAGCTTGAGTCAATCTTGATGCAATACCAGCAGATTTTTAGTGACTAAAGAAGCCCTTATTTGCATCCATCGGCCGGGATGGGCGCTGGCGCTTAAAATAAGGTCATGTTCATTGATTCCCACTGCCATCTTGATTTTCCGGAGTATCGGGAGCGCTTACCCGAAGTCCTCGCCAATATGGCAGCTGCTCAGGTTAGCCATGCACTCTGCATCTCGGTTGACCTCCCGGACTTTCCGCTGGTGAGGCAGTTGGCCGAGAGCCATCCCCATTTATATGCCTCAGTTGGCGTCCACCCCGATTACGAAGATACGCCAGAGCCCACGGTCGACTTTTTAGTCGAGGCGGCAAAGCACCCCAAAGTCATTGCGATTGGGGAAACTGGGCTGGATTACTGCCGGATGGCCGACCGGGCGTATGCCGATATGGAGTGGCAGCGCACCCGGTTTCGCACGCACATTCGGGCGGCTATTGAGTCGGGTTGCCCCTTAATCATCCATACCCGTTCAGCCTCTGAAGACACCATACGGATCCTCAAAGAAGAGGGCGCTGAGCGCATTGGCGGGGTAATGCACTGCTTTACCGAAAGCCTTGAGGTTGCAAGGCAGGCCATTGATTTAGGGTTTTATATCTCGTTTTCTGGCATTGTGACCTTTAAAAGCGCTAAAGACCTTCAGGAGACCTGCCGGCAGGTGCCTTTAGAGCGTATGCTGATTGAGACGGACTCGCCGTATTTAGCGCCTATGCCTCACCGAGGCAAGACCAATGAACCTGCTTGGGTCTCCCATGTGGCTGGCTATATCGCTGATCTGAAGGGCGTTTCTATAGACACCATTGCAGAGCATACTACAAATAATTTTTTTCAATGTTTTCAAGTAAATAGAGAATTAACATGATTCTGAATATTAAGTATATCCAAGCCCTGCCTGGAATCCTCGGCATCGCATTTGTATCGCTTAGTGCCATGCCGCAATGGGTATTGGCGCAAACCGACTCTCAAATAGCAGCCATCACGAGTGCCGCTAAATTTGATGATGTAAGGGCAGTTAAGTCCCTGATTGAGAAAGGCGTAAGCCCCAATCAAAAGGATCCGCGCGGCATGCCCATTTTGATGGTTGCAATCCAAGAAAACTCTACTAAAACAGTGGATTACCTCATTAATGCTAAAGGCATTGACCTCAATCAGCCTAATATGACGAATGAGACTCCGCTCATGTTTGCCGCTTTGTATGGCCAAATGTCGGAAGTTAAGATTTTGGTAGATCAGAAACAAGTTCCGGTTAACCGCTCTGGCTGGACACCACTGCATTACGCCTGCACCAATGGGCATCTGGAAATTTCCCAGTTTTTGCTAGATAAAGGTGCTGCAGTCGATGCACCAAGTCCGAATGAGACAACCCCCTTAATGATGGCCATTCGCGCTGGCAACATCCAGTTAGTTCGTCTCTTGCTTGATCGTGGCGCGGATATTCGGATAAGAAACCAGCAGGGTTATTCGGCGATTGATGTGGCAGAACTCTTTAACCAAGAGGAAATCCAAAAGGGCTTAAGAGCCCGTTGGCAAAAGCTTTATAACGAGTCATACCCAGGTGGGCCCAAATCCTAAATGCGTATAATCATTATTATGTCAAATAAGATAGATAAGTCATTTTAGGGATATGCATGTCTACTGAAAAGACCTCTACCTTACCCTCGTTGCCTGAGCTATTGCAGCAGATTCAGTTGGACATTGGCGACAACGTTGAGCTATATCTGATCGTAGCCTTTATGGCGGTTATGCTCACTATCCATGGCGTTGCTGTATTGGTCATCGCCAGTGCGTTTCATGCAATTGATCGATTTCTCAAATCAATACCGCATTTAGCCGGCGCCAGTTTTATTTCCTATTTCATTGCAATCTTGTTGATCATGCTGGCCCACATTGCTGAAATCATCGCATGGACCTATGTGCTGGTTGCTTTTGCGATATTTCCAGGGATTACCCAGACTTTCTACTTTGTTGGCGAGATGTACACCACCTTGGGTTTTGGTAATTACCCCCTAGGCATAAGCTGGCAAATATTACCCATTTTGATCTCATTTTCGGGCATTTTTTCTGTATCCATGTCGGGTGCCGCCCTGTATTCCATGATGGGCGCCTTGGTTACTCGGAAGCCGGGCTCAGCGGCGCCTTCTGCTTAAAAACGAGTTCAAACACCCTACCATTCGCCTCCGTGGTTCGTATACGGCCTGGCAACCAGTCCAAATCACGCACTAACCATAAATCAACGCGCCGTTTGAACTTATTGCTGGGGCGATCAAGTAATTCATAGTGGCGCAAGGTGGTTACCCCCATGCTCGGCACATCATCCGAAACAAGCTCGCCATAGCTCTTAAACTGCCAAGGCTCAATCATGTCAAAGCTCGCTACCGGAATGGACCGAATGGTGCCCGCTTCATCAATTTTGCCATCGCCATTCAGGAGTGAGGCAAACTGAAAAATCAGACTAAATCGATCCTGAGTACCCGGTGGGATTGGTGGAGAAAAATCCATCTTCTCTGAAAAAAACATCACCGGCCCACCCTGCGCATTGCGCTCAAAGCGTGAAAACCGCGGGGGATTTTTGCCGCGTTGCGCCCAGTATATGGAGGGCGCTAAACCGTAGGCGTCGATCTTGCCCTTGGATTCAAAAACAAAGGGGCCCACAAAAGCATAGGGAATTGTGATCGATAAGGCATATCCTGAATCGTCAGCAATCCATTTAATTTCACCTGTTTGCACTTGCTGGCCATCAACGTAGGCGTCGTAATATAGCAGCGCCGATTCGGGAAGGCGAAATGCCACCCCATCTTGCTCGGCTAGGCCATTGCCCTGCTCTGCTGCTGCTCCTGCTGGCGTCCCTATCTCACTTGAAGCATTGTCTACCTGCGGCACTGCTTTTTTTGCTGAGCGGGTCAATTTGATTTGCTTAACCGGCTCTTCTTTTAAGGTGGCGACAAAGGGGGATTCCTGTGGGGGCGCAATCAGAGAGCCGGTGGGCAGCAGCCATAGCCAGAAAAATAAAATGAGGTGCGCGAGTATGGACAGCACCAAGGCTGCCAACAGAATCCACAGCGGCTTAAAACGACTTAGGATTGCTCCCAGAATAATCCTTCCAGCAGGCGGCTATTCTTGGGTAAGTTTGCAGCCAAAAAATCCATTTGATCGGCCAGAATATTTCTGCCTTTGAGAATCATATCCTCATACAAGCTTGGCATATAAGGCGCATATAGCAAACTCATGTTGGCCATTTCAGGGGTGCGATTGCCTTTACGTTGATTGCATGGCCTGCAAGAAACAACCAAATTCATCCACGTGTATTTACCGCCACGGCTATTGGGAATAATGTGTTCCGCTTCAGCATCGTTTTCGGTAATGCGCTCGCCACAATAGGCACACAGCCCACGATCACGGCGGTACAACTTACGCTTCGTAATGCCCGGCACAACATCGAATAGATTGATGCGTGCCGAGCCTTTGACGGCAACGATAGAATGAAGCTCAATGATGGATTGTTTGCCAGTAGCCCGTGAGATGCCACCGCGCATCACCGCAATCGGATCGCCCAGTGTCCACAATACGCTCTGATCCGCATATTGTTTGGTCGCCTCCTCCGCATTAATCCAGCACTGCGGAATACCGCCGGCGTCTAACTTCAAGATGCTCAGCACGCACACTCCCCTCTCTGTAATGACCCCAATCATCGCAATACTGCATGACAATCATCTTACAGAAAATTATAGGGGTGATCAACGCACTGCCATTGACCCTATGCGGCAATGACTAGGCCATCCCATTCGGATTTTTTTACTCAATTCGATTGCGGCAAATCCATTCTGAACGTTGCCACTCGCCTTGTTTTTCAGCAAATACTAGCCAGATAAAAAATGTTTTTAGGGTTTGCATAGTGCACTCCGGTTTAGCGCTAGTGCGCTGGTTAGTCCAGAGTGCAGTATGTCAAGCTAGAAGCTCATGAAATGAGCCTATTTAATTAATCACAAGCGAAGCGGATGACCGCATCAAGATAATCACCGTAATTATCAATCCCGTGATCGCTTCCTTGAATAATGACCTGCTGGGCACCAGGATAAAAAGCAGCCATCTCACGCCAGTCGAGTAATTCATCGCCGGTTGCGGCTAATAGCAGATACCGTTCTGGCAGAGTGATTGATTCCACCTGCATGCGATTGAGCTCATCAATGTATTCAGCACGAAAGTCAAAAGGCTCTTCGCTATCGTAGGCCGTCATCATCCCGATATGCGGCGCTAGTTCACGCCCTGCCCTCACTGCTGGATTTAAGGCGATGCCTTTGCAACCGTAGCGTTCTGCGAGGTAGTTGGTATAAAAGCCGCCCAAAGAAGAACCAATTACGGATAGTCGATCTGCCTTGGATGCATCAATATATCGCTGTACCATGTCCATCGATTTTTGAGGTGAGGCATCTAATTGCGGGCAATACCACTCGATGGCAGCCCCCTGCTCTACGCGATGCGCGATAGCATCGCTAGTCATCCGAGCTTTACTCGAGCGCGGGGACGAACGAAAGCCGTGAAGGTAAACAACCAGTAGTGAATTCATGCTACTTATTATGCAACCGAATTCAATACTGGTTTAAGTCAATGGAGAAACGCTGAATTAGGCTTTTTGGCCAATCTCAAAGTTAGCCAGTTTTTCTAGGGCGCGTACCATGGCTGAATGATCCCACGCTTTACCGCCATGAGCAGAGCAGGAATTAAACAACTCCTGAGCGGTGGCAGTATTTGGTAACGAGACGCCTAATGCGCGCGCACTGTTGAGCGCCAGATTTAAATCCTTCTGATGCAACTCAATTCGGAATCCAGGATCAAAAGTACGCTTGACCATGCGCTCGCCATGCACTTCTAAAATTTTGGAACTGGCAAAGCCACCCATCAATGCCTGACGTACTTTGGCAGGATCGGCGCCGGCTTTGGCGGCAAACAAAAGCGCTTCCGCAACAGCCTCAATATTCAGGGCCACAATAATCTGATTGGCTACTTTAGCTGTTTGACCGTCGCCATTGCCGCCAACTAAATTAATGTTCTTGCCCATCAATTCCAGTACGGGCTTAACACGATTAAAGACGGCTTCATCACCGCCCAACATGATCGACAGGGTTGCATTTTTTGCACCTACTTCACCACCCGAAACTGGAGCATCGAGATAATCAGCGCCCAATGCATTAATTCGCTTGGCAAATTCTTTGGTTGCAATCGGCGATATGGAACTCATGTCCACAACGACTTTGCCTTTACCGCCATTGGCTAAACCACTGGCAATGCCTTTATCACCAAACAGAACGCGCTCAACGTCGGGGGTATCTGGGACCATTGTAAATATGATGTCGGCTTTCTCAGCAACTTCAGCGGGACTTGCGCATTGAATCGCAGCGGATTTTGCAATTACCTCTGGCACCTTGCTGCGCGTATTGACATAAACCATATGGCCTGCGGCAACTAAATGGCCGGCCATGGGAGCGCCCATAATGCCAAGACCGACGAAACCGAGTTTGAGTTGTGACATGGTAGTTATCCTATTTGAAGTGATGGATTTTATTATTCGGGATTGCGGGACCGCACAAGCAAATTATCTCGCAAGAGCAGACCCCTATTCTTAATTGGAATGCCAAACTAGCGAATGAATATGGCAGCAGCCCATTTAAGCGAAGGGCTTAAACCAACCCAAACCCGCTTCAGTTGTTGTTGCAGGTTTGTATTCGCAGCCAATCCAGCCGGCATAACCAATGCGATCGAGCATGGCAAAGATATAGGCATAATTAATTTCACCGGTGCCAGGCTCGTTACGGCCAGGATTATCAGCAAGCTGAATGTGCGCAATTTTAGTAAGGTGCTTCTGAATGGTGTTAGCAAGCTCACCTTCCATGCGCTGCGCATGGTAAATGTCATACTGTAAAAACAGGTTATCGGAGCCAACTTCAGTGATGATATCGATGGCCTGCTGCGTTCCAGATAAGAAGAAGCCCGGAATATCAAAGGTATTGATGGGTTCGATCAAAAGCTTGATATTAGCTTTTTTCAGCTCAGCAGCAGCGTACTTTAAGTTATCAATAAAGGTAGAACGTAATACGTTATGGGCAACGCCATCGGGTATTTTTCCAGCCAAACAATTCACTTGCGTCACGCCAAGTGCAGTGGCATATTCCACTGCATTCGATACGCCTTTACGAAACTCCTCAATACGGTCTGGCAGACAGGCAATACCGCGCTCACCAGCCTCCCAATTTCCTGCGGGCAAATTGTGCAGCACCAAAGTCAGTTTATTTTGATCAAGCTTTGCCTTAATGTCAGCAACCGGAAAAGCATACGGAAATAGGAATTCCACCGCCTTAAATTTGGCTGCTCCAGCCTTGTCAAAGCGCTCCATAAATGGAACTTCATTAAACAACATGGTGAGATTGGCAGCAAACTTCGGCATTCCTATTCCTTATCAAATTCAAACAAACAAAACCTAAATGGCAAAAAAGTTGCGGTATTACCTTCGTAATACCGCATTAGAACAGCATTTTATTGCTTAAATCAATTACTCGAGCAAGCCGGCTGTAACCAGTCCTTCAGTACCAGCAGGGTGACGGCAATCAATGTCTTCAAATTCATTGACATTATTAATCTCGGTGCCCATCGCAATATTGGTTACCTTCTCCAAGATGACTTCAACCACTACTGGAACGCGATGCTCTTTGGCAATCTTCTGCGCTTCAATCAATGCGGCATTGATTTTGCTTGGATCGGTAACACGGAGAGCCTTGCAACCAAGTCCTTCGACGACTTTACCGTGATCAACGCCATAACCCTTAAGGTTTTGATCGTCGACGTTGATGTTGTCAAAGGCGAGCTGGACGCAGTAGTCCATCTCAAAGCCGCGCTGCGCTTGACGAATCAAACCAAGGTAGCTGTTATTCACCAATACCATGACGAGCGGCAAATGGAACTGCGCGCCAACCGCTAGCTCTTCGATCAAGAACTGGAAATCATAGTCACCGGCAAGGCCAACGACTGTCTTGGTTGGGTCGGACGCCAATACGCCGAGCGCTGCAGGGATAGTCCAACCCAAAGGACCGGCTTGACCGCAATTGATCCACTGGCGCGCGCCATAGACGTGCAAGAACTGACCGCCTGCAATCTGTGACAAACCAATCGTGGATACATAAACCGTGTCGCGACCGAATACCGAGTTCATCTCTTGGTATACGCGCTGTGGCTTGATAGGCACATTGTCAAAATTGGTCTTGCGCAGCATCAAACGCTTACGCTCTTGGCAACGGCTGACCCAATCGCTATAGTCTTTGAGCTTGCCTTTGGCTTTCCATTCTTTAGCAACCTCAACAAATAGCTCTAGTGCAGCTTTGGCATCGGAAACAATACCGTAGTCTGGGTTAAAGACACGGCCAATTTGGGTTGGCTCAATATCGACGTGGACAAACTTACGGTCTTTGCAATACACCTCAAGAGAGCCCGTGTGACGATTTGCCCAGCGATTGCCGATACCTAAAACAAAATCGCTGGCGAGCATCGTGGCATTACCGTAGCGATGCGATGTTTGCAATCCAACCATACCAGCCATCAGCGGATGGTCATCCGGAATTGTGCCCCAGCCCATCAGAGTCGGAATCACTGGGATGCCAGTCAGTTCGGCAAACTCAACTAATAACTTATCTGCATCCGCATTAATAACGCCGCCGCCAGATACGATCAGGGGCTTTTCAGATGCCATCAACATTTCAATTGCTTTTTCAATCTGCTTACGACTAGCCGCAGGCTTGTAGACCGGCAATGGCTCGTAGGTATCGATATCAAATTCGATTTCAGCCAGTTGAACATCAATCGGCAAATCAATTAAGACTGGGCCAGGACGTCCAGAGCGCATCACATGGAATGCTTGCTGGAACACCCGTGGCACTAAGCCCGGCTCACGGACAGTAACGGACATCTTGGTTACGGGTTTGGAGATTGACTCAATATCAACCGCTTGAAAGTCCTCTTTGTAGAGGCGCGCGCGCGGTGCTTGACCAGTAATACAGAGAATTGGAATGGAATCAGCAATGGCAGAATAAAGGCCAGTGATCATGTCGGTTCCAGCAGGGCCTGAGGTGCCAATGCAAACGCCGATATTGCCGGCTTTGGCACGGGTGTATCCCTCGGCCATATGGGAGGCGCCTTCAACGTGGCGAGCCAAAATGTGTGTAATCGACTGACGCTCGCGTAATTGCGCATACAGCGGATTGATTGCTGCACCTGGAACGCCAAAGGCAGTTGTAATACCTTCTTTTTCCATTACTAGTACTGCAGCCATTGCGGCTTTCATTTTGGCCATGATGTCTCCTCCACGTTTTAAGAATGATTGGATGATGGCGATTTCCCGTCCAAATGAGAATGGCAGGCTCACTCATATCACCTATTCCAATTTGGAATACCTTGAATCAGAATCAGGCTAGAATAGGCAAATGGATCGCATCCAGGGCATCGCCCTATTTGTTCGCGTCGTTGAGACTGGCTCCTTTAGTAAGGCCGCCATCAGCCTTGGTATTACTCAGCCTACCGCGACCAAACACATCGCTTTTTTAGAAAAGCGCCTTGGCTCCCTTTTGCTGCATCGCAGCACCAGAGGTGTTACCCCGACCGAAATTGGCCAAATCTATTATGAGAAATGCAAAGTCATTTCGCGCGAGCTTGAGGATGCAGATAACTTAGCTGCACTCCTGCAGAGCAAGATTCAGGGGAAATTGTCGATTAGCTCATCAGTTGCCTTCGGGCGACGCATTTTGACCCCCTTGGTACTGGAATTCATGAGCCAGCACCCCCAACTGCAAGTGCACCTCAGTTTAGATGACCATTATGTGAATTTGGTGGAGCAAGGCATTGATTTGGCGATTCGCATGGGTCGCCTGCCAGACTCATCGCTGGGTTCCCGTTATTTGGGGCTTAACCCCTGGGTGCTGGTGGCTAGCCCAGCCTACTTAGAAGAGTACGGCACGCCAAAGCACCCGACGGAGTTAACGGAGCATCAGGCTTTAATTTACAGCTCGGTACAGGATAACCACCGCTGGCACTTTAGCGGTGCCGATGGCGCAACACTCTCCGTCCCCGTCAAAGGACCGCTGTATTCCAATAATTTGTCGACGTTATTGGCAGCCACCATCGCTAAAATGGGTCTTGCAACGATCCCTTGGTACGTAGCACACCGCTCAGTTCAAAAAGGAAATTTGCAACCTATTTTGACAGACTGGACTTTGCCGTCCCAAGAAATCCATGCGGTGTTCTCTTCCCCGCGACTTGTGCCCGGAAAGGTTAGTCAATGCATCGACTGGCTACAGGGATACTTTGTAGGCAATTGGTGGGAGCGCCAAGAAAGACAAACCCAGCTTGTTGAATCAATTAGTACGTAGTAAAACCAGAGGTCCATTTTTTATCAAACCAAAAGGAAGCATATGAAACGTAAATCCCTCCACATCGCTGCAGTCACTGCTGCATTACTTGCATCCGCTGCACTCGTTCAAGCGCAGCCTGCTAGCCCGGCCAAGCCAAAAGTAGAGGCGGCTGCCATTATGGATACCGTCTATGATTTATATCAGGGCGATGTCGTGAAGATTGATGCCAAAACACGCACCATCACCTTTAAAAATAAAGAGGGTGAGTCCAGTTT